>DASYQE010000324.1:0-21868 GCA_036005805.1 Candidatus Polarisedimenticolia bacterium
CGGGTCGACGATCTTCGAGCCGAAGAAGCCGAGCGCCTCTTCGAGCACGGCGCTGTAGAACAGGTCGTGCTGCGGCAGGGCACGCGGCACCGCTTCGTAGATCTCCCCTTTCAAAAGCTGGTTGACGAAGTGGGCCGCCTCTTCGCCGGCGTGCACCAGCGAGAATTCGCCGAGGAAGATGGCGTTGAGGCGCGGCACGTAGCACGAGCCCGAGCGCTCGAGGTGATCGAGCACCTCCGCCGCGTCTTCTTCAGGCAGGCGGGCGTTGCGGAAGAGCCCGCGCACCTCGTCCGGCTCGAGGCCGGAGTGGATGTCGGGGTAGAGATCGACGATGAGGTCGCGTCCGCGTCCCGGGATCTGGATGCGGCGCGAGTACGGGTCGATCTTCAGGAAGCGCAGGATCATGTCGATGATCCCGTGCACGGTCGAGGTCAGATCGACCTGGTCGTCCTGCTCGTCCTCCCCTTTCCACAGCTCGATGGTGCGGCGGTAGGCCTCGTACTTGGCGATCGGCCCGGCGCTGAAGTGGCAGTAGACATCGTCGCCGAGGCGCGCCACCTCCGAGCCGGCGTGGCCGGCCTCGGACATCTGCCAGTAGATCTCCTCGAGGTTCTGCACCACCGTGACCACCCGCTTTTCGAGACCGCGGCCCTTCAGGAGCCTGGTCACATGCTTCGGCAGGTGGGCGGGCGCCAGGTGCGACTCGCCGAACAGCACGACGGCCCGCGCCTCGGGGGCCGAGGCGATCATCCCCGCGACGCGGTCGGCGGCGTAGCGGTCGCGCCGGCGGATGTGCACGAAGCCCGTGCGCGGCGGGCAGTCGAGGCCGACGACCGGGATGTGGTGCTGGCGGGCGACGTCGTAGACCTTCCGGAAGGCGGCCCAGTCGTAACCCCAGTCGCTCTCGTAGCGGATGGCGCGCAGGAAGGCGGGCTCGTCCAGCTCACCCGACATGTAACGGTCGAGGAGGCGCTGGTGCCTGCCGTACACCATCTCGACGCCGAGCACGACCGCCCGCGACCGCTCCGCGATCGCCTGGATCAGGCGGGCGGCGGTCTCCTGGGCGCTCGGCAGGGCGTGGTAGTCGCCGATGTACACGAGGTCGGCGCGGTAGCAGGCGATGACCAGGTCGTCCCACGACGCCGGCGCCTGGTAGCGGCCGATGGTGGAGTGGAATTCCTTGATGTAGCCGCGGCGGCTGGTGCGGTCGACGTCGCCGATCTCGCGACGCAGACGGGCGACCGTCGCCTTCTGGAAGGCGATCTCTTCGAGAACCTGCGGGGCGGGGACGGGCGCGCTGCGCGACGGCATCCGCGACGGGTCTCCGTCGTCAGCGGCGACGTGGTGGGGCTACGGCGTTTTGTCCTTCTTCTCCGGGGGCGCGCTCACGGACTCGCGGAAGGAGCGGATGCCCTCTCCGAGTCCCTTGGCCAGCTCGGGGATTTTCTTCCCCCCGAAGATCAGCAGGACGATGACGAAGATCAACAGCAGTTCTGTGATTCCGATGGAACCCATGAGGTCACCTCAGGCACACTGCAAACGGCCCGGGGGCATCTTAGACGGCCCCCCCAGGGGTGTCAATCGGCGCGCGCTTTCCCCGCGCCCGGGCCCGGACCCTGCGCCGCTCCTGCGGCCGGCAGCCCCGGGGCAGGCATCACGGCTCCTCCTGCCGGGGCCGGAGACGGCAGGATGACCCGGATGTTCCCCTGGCGGCGCGTCACCTGCGTCTGGTCGAAGTATTCGAGCAGCGGGATGGCGTTCTTGCGACTGGTGCCGCTCAGGTCCTTGAACTCGCCGACGTCGATGGTCTCCCCCCGGGTGCGCCGCTGCCACAGGCGCTCCTTCAGGGCCTGGATGGCGTCGACGTGGAAGATCTTCCCGTCGGGAATGCGCACCAGCCGGCCGCGCGACAGGAGCAGGTGGATGAGCCTTTCGCCGGTGCGCGCGTCGGCACCCGCCCCCTTGGCGGCCTCCTCTTTCTCGGGCGGGTTGGAGCCACCGGTCCGGTAGGACGCTTCCAGACGATCGAGGATCGCAGCCTCGGCCGGCGCGAGCGAAACCTGGTGGGTCGCGAGAGCGATGCGGTCACGGTCGGCGCGCAGCGACCCCTTCGTGACGAGGCCGCTGAGGACGGCCTTGAAGACATCGTCGTGGCTGTGGGCGAAGAGTTTCGTGCGCACCTCCTCGCGGGCCAGCCCCTCGCGCAGCGGTTCGCGCTTGTGGAAGTCACGCACCGCGTCGAGCACGCCCTTCGAGAGACGCTCGACCGCGGCGCGACCGACGTAGCGGCGCGGGGTCGTCGCGAGCGCCATCGCCGACGCTGCGGCCTCCTTCGACTCGAGCCGCGCCTGCAGGGTCGCGGCATCGAGGCCGGTGCGGCTTCGCAGGGCGGGAACATCCACCCCGGCATCGCCTCCATCCTCGACGAGCGCCACAAGCGGCACGAGCGGCGACGGATCGTCGAGGCGCCGGCTCCGCTCGAGTCGTTCGCTCTTGCGCAGGCGCCCCGACCGGGGCGCGTTGTACAGCACGCGCCCGCCGGCAACGGTCAGCGCGGGCGACGGGCGCCGGAGGATGAAGCGGTCGCCGAGCAGGGCGGTGACCGGGCGCGCGCAGCGGATCTGCGCGTAGCCGCGCGTTCCCGGTTCGAGGAGCGGTCCCTCGAGCAGTCGCAGGCGGCACGGGACCTCGGCGGTCTGGAGGTGCAACGACAGTCGCGCCTGGTCCTTGAGTGGCGCCGATCCCGGCAGGTGCTCGAGGACGACGTCGAGAAGACGGGTCGGCTCCAGCACGCCCGGCTCCGACAGGGTCTGGCCGCGCGCCAGGTCGGCCAGCTCCACGCCGTGCAGATTCACCGCCAGGCGCTGGCCGGCGGCGGCGGTCCGGGTCGCGCGGCCATGGACCTGAAGCCCACGGATGCGCGCCGGGCGTCGCTCCGGCAGGATCTCGGCCGCCTCGCCTTCCCGCAGGGTTCCGCCGATGAGCGTGCCGGTGACGACGGCGCCGAAACCCTTCATGCTGAAGGCCCGATCGATCGGCAGCCGCGCCAGCCCGGCCGAGTCGCGCTGCGGGATCTCGGCCGCGGCTCGCGCCAGAGCTTCGCGCAGCGCATCGAGCCCGGCGCCGGTCTTCGCGCTGACCGCCAGGATCGGCGCGCCTTCGAGGAACGACCCGGCGACGAAGCCGCGCACCTCGTCGCGCACGACCTCGAGGAGGTCCTCGTCCACGAGATCCGCTTTCGTCAGCACGACGAGGCCGCGCGGAATCCTCAGGAGCCGGCAGATGTCGAAGTGCTCGCGGGTCTGCGGCTTCACCGACTCGTCGGCCGCGATGATGAGCATCACGAGGTCGATGCCGCCGACGCCGGCCAGCATGTTGCGCACGAAGCGCTCGTGGCCCGGAACATCCACGAAGCCGACGGTCGTCCCCCCGGGAAGCGGCAGGTGGGCGAAGCCGAGATCGATGGTGATGCCGCGCTCCTGCTCTTCCTTGAGGCGATCGGGGTCGATGCCGGTGAGGGCGCGGACGAGCAGACTCTTGCCGTGGTCGATGTGGCCGGCGGTGCCGACGACGAGCGGGCGGGAGGGACTACTCGCGGACGCGGCGGACCTTCTTCATCTCGTCTTCGTAGTACTTGCGGAAGAGCACCTCGTACTCGGCGCTCCCCTCGGGGATGTCGCGGCGCTGGGTCGTGATGCGCTTGCGGATGGTCTCTTCCAGCTCGTCCTGGCGCGCCATCTCCGCTTCGAGGATCTGCAGGATCTTCTGGCGGATCTCGTTCGGCTCGCTGAGGAACTCCACCCGGTCGTCGTCCTCGAAGAAGTTGATGACCTGGTGTGACAGGTGGACGCAGCGCTCGTGGGAGAGGCGCATCAGATGACCATCTTCCGCTCGCGCGCGAGCTTCGCCTTCGCCTTGCGGAAGAGCTCCTGGTAGTTGAGCGACCCGCGCGAGATGTCGTCGGCGTAATTCTTGAGCATCTCGCGCACCTCTTCGTTGAGCGCGTCCTCGGCGGCGAGATCGGCGATCAGGACCTCGGCGACGGCGTCGATGATCGGCTCGGGAGCATCGATCGCGATGTGCTCCTCACGAAGCAGTCCGCGAACGATGTGCTGGGCCAGGATTTCGACCTGGTCGCGCGTCAGTCGCATGCCGTCGCCGTTGCCTCCGCCGGCGCCGGAGCGGCGCCACGAAGGGGGCAGGATAGCACGCGGGGGCGCGCCGGAACACAGGCGAAGGTTTGCAGGTTCCTGACAATCGCCGGCCTCTCTTCCGTCGTAATTTCCCGGCGCCGGTGCGATGGGGAGACACGATGACCAGAGGTGCGGCGGTCGGGTGCCTGGGGGGCGCCATCATCCTTTTCCTGTCGGCGATCGGCTGGACGGCCGCCTCGACCGGCGGCACGTCTCCGCCCGCGGCGTTGGCGCTGCCCGCAGCATCCCCCACGGTCGCGACATCCGCGGGCGAGGGAGCGACCTTCACGCCGCTCGGCGACCTGGACGGCGGGGCCTTCGAAAGCACGGCGTTCGGGATCTCGGCCGATGGAACCACGGCCGTCGGCCAGGCGACTTCGGGTCTGGGGCATGAGGCTTACATCTGGACCCGCGCCGCCGGCATGCGGGCGATCCCGAGCACGGGGGTGGGCACCTTCCGCGCGGGATCCATCTCCACCTCGGACGACGGCTCCGTCGTGGTCGGCATCGTGCAGACGAACCTCAACTTCACCGGGTTCGAGGCGTTCCGCTGGACGGCCGCCGGCGGGATGCAGTTCCTCGGGGATCTGCCCGGAGGACAGACGCGCGCCATCGCGACCGACGTCTCCTCCGACGGCAGCGTCGTCATCGGCCAGTCGTTCGGGGCGAGCGGCTTCGAGGCCTACATCTGGAGCGCCGCGACCGGGATGGTCGGGCTCGGCGATCTGCCCGGCAATGCGTTCGGGAGCAACGCGGTCGCCGTGTCGGGCGACGGGACGATCGTCGTCGGCCTGGGGAACATCGGCCGGGGGGAACAGGGCTGGCGCTGGACGGCGGCGACCGGGATGGTCGGCCTGGGCAGCTTCCCCGGCGCTCCGCTCCAGGGCTCGGCCGACGCCATCTCGCGCAACGGACGCTACGTCACCGGTTCGGCGGCGACCGCCCAGGGGAGCGTGGCGTATCGCTGGACCGGCGAGACCGGGATGCAGCCGCTGGGCGACTTGTTCGGCGGCATCGTCCAATCCTGGGGCAAGGCCGTGTCGGACGATGGCGACCGGATCGCCGGCAATTCGACCGGCCAGCATGGCCGTGAAGCCATGCTCTGGACCTCCGAACTCGGGATGGTGCGTCTCGAAGCGCTCTTGCGCCTGTTCGGAGCGACCGGACTGGACGGCTGGACCCTGACCGATGTCGAGGGGATCAGCCGGGACGGACTGACGCTCACCGGCAACGGCATCGATCCCGGCGGTCACAACGAGGCCTGGGTCGCGACGCTCCCCGCGTCGCTCGCCTGCTCCGCCGGGACGTGCGACCCGTGCGTCGACTCCGATGGAGACGGGTTCGGGGACCCGGGCATCCTGACCAATCTGTGCCCGCAGGACGATTGCGTCTCGGCCGCCGACCCGGGACAAGAGGACACCGACACAGACGGTCTCGGGGACGCCTGCGACGCCTGCCCCCTCGATCGGCTCAACGACCCGGACCACGACGCCGTCTGCGCCGCCGACGACGACTGCCCGGGCCTCTTCGATCCGGATCAATCGGACGTCGACGAGGACGGCCTCGGAGACGCCTGCGACAACTGTCCGCGCAGCCCCAACCCGCTCCAGACCGACGCCGACCGCGACGGGGTGGGCGACGCATGCGATGGCTGCCCCGGCCTCACCGATCCCGGGCAGGAGGACGGCGACGGAGACGGGCGGGGGGACCTCTGCGACAACTGTCCGGGCGTTTCGAACCCCGATCAGGCGGATGCGAACGGCGACGGAGCGGGAGATTCCTGCCAGCCGCAGGTCGCCATCGACGCGGTGGATGCCGTCGGGTCCGGGATCTTCCTGCGCGCCCGCGCGACCCATCCGCAGGGTGAGCCCATCCGGGGACGCCTCGAACTCTCCGAAGTGGTGACGCAGGACCTGAGGCTCGAGGACCACGGCACCGACGATCTGTGCGGCGCCGGCATCGCCATCGACGGCGTCGCCGGAGAGGGGCTCGGCTACGTGTCGATGTCCATCGGATTTCCGCTTCTCTACGATCTCGACAGCAGCGCCGGCTGTTCCGACGGCCAGCCCGATTTCCTTCTCGCGTTCGGGCACTGCGGTTCCGCCGGCGCCTTCAGCACCGTTCTCGAACTGCGGCAGTCGTCCCCCGGCGACGTGATCTGCGTGCGATCGGCGCGTCAGAGCACGGGGGGTTCCGAGCTGACACTCCTGGACATCGCGGCCGATCGGCTGGCCGGCCGGCTCGTCCGGCCCGGTTCGCTCGTTCTCTCGACGCCCTTCGTGGACGGGCTGCCGCGGCGCACCGACATCGCGGCGCTTGCGCCCGGCGTTTCGCATCGCGTCGTGCTGACCGTGACGGATCGCCGGACGCCGGAGGTCTTCGCAGACGCCATCTTCGTTCCGCACGGCGAAAGGGACCTCGTCATCAATCGCCCCCCCATCGCGGTGGCGGCCGCGCCGGCCACAGCCGAGTGTGACCGATCCGGCGGCGGCTTCGTCGCGCTCGACGGCACCGCATCATCCGATCCCGATGCGCTGCAGATCGCCGGAGGCGATCCGCTGATGTACGAATGGATCGCGGATCCGGGCGAAGCGGGCGAGCGCGTCATCGCGACCGGCCGCACCGCCTCGGTCACCGTAACGCTCGGAACCTCGAGGCTGGCGCTGCGGGTGACCGACTCCGCCGGGGAGTCGGACACGGCGCTGATCCACGCGACGGTGCAGGACACGCTGTCGCCGGAGCTGCATCTCGCCCCCTCACCGAACATCCTCTGGCCTCCGAACCACCGGCGAGTGAAGGTGCGGGCCGGTTGGACGCTGCTCGATCACTGCGATCCGAACCCGTCCGTGGTGCTGGTGTCGGTTTCGAGCAGCGAGCCCGACGATGCGCCCGGGTCCGGGGACGGCGAGACGACTCAGGACATCTTCGGCGCCGAGATCGGCACCGGCGACAGCGAGGTCTGGCTGCGCGCGGAGCGGAATGCCTCGGGACCGGGACGGACGTACACGCTGCGCTACCGCGCGACCGACGCATCCGGAAACGTGACGGATGGGAGCGCTTCGGTTCGGGTGCCGGTGAGCCGCGGATCGGGCGTGGATCCGACGTCCAGGAGCTATCGGCCCGAAAAAAACCCCGGTGCCGCGCGCGGCACCGGGGTCGGGGTCGGAACCAGCCCGAAAGGTTAGTGGCTGAGCGTGCCGTGCGGCGTGACCCGCGCGGCCGCGGGCGCCCGGCGACGGCCGACGTGGGCGGCGGCGCCACCGTTCTTGGGATTGTCATGGCGCGAATGGCGCGCGATGACCTTGCGCAGGCGCTTCTTGGCCTGACTCTCGATCTGACGGACGCGCTCGCGGGAGACGCCGAGCTTCTCGCCGATCTCCTTGAGGGTGAAGATGCGTCCCCCCTCGAGGCCGAAGCGGTTGATGATGACCGTCTGCTCCTGGTCGGAGAGGTTCCGGAGCGCCAGCCGGATGAGCCCCTGGTTCTCGTGCTTGATCAGCTCGTCCTCGGGGTTCACCGAGCGGCCGTCCACCAGGTAGTCCGAGATCGGCGTGTCCTTGTCCTTGCCGACCTTGTCGTCGAGCGACATCTCCCGCATCTTCATCTGCAGGATTTCGTCGATCTTGGCGATGGTGACGCGCAGCTCCTTCGAAATCTCCTCGCGGTCCGCCTCGCGCCCGAGCTCTCTCGACAGCATCCGGCCGGTGTTCCGGACGTTCCGGACCTTTTTCAGCTGGTAGTTGGGGATCCGCACCATCGCGGCATGCTGCGAGAGGGATTTCAGAATCGACTTCCGAATCCACCAGATGGCATAGGTGATGAACTTGGTCCCGCGGCCGGGATCGAAGTGATGGGCCGCCTCGATGAGGCCGATGTTCCCCTCGTTCAGCAGGTCCTCGAAAGGGAGCCCCATGTTCTTGTATTCGCTGGCGATCTTGACGACGAAGCTGAGGTTGGACTTGACCAGATCGTGATACGTGTGGTCCCGGGTGCCATCGCGGGTCATCTGACGGGCGATGGCATGCTCTTCTTCCTTGGTCAGGAGGGGGAATTCGCTGATCTCGTGCAGGTAACGAGAGATGCACGAACTGCGGTCCGTCGAGCCCTTCGCCATCAGTCTAAGACCTCCACGCTCTCCCGGGTGTCCCGGGCGCGGCTATCCCCTTTTTTTCGCTTGACTTTATTGCATAATCGCAATACATTCCCGTCAATTTTTTGAAGCTGTTCTCGCACCACGTCAGGGCGGCGTAGTGGGAAGTGAGGTGGGGGGTGCCGCCAGCCGTTGGCCGGTCGGAGAAAGGAGGGCGCCATCCCATGAGAGTCCCGAAAGGATGGAAGCCGATCTCAGTAGAATTTCTCGCCTGGTTCATCAACGTGTTGACGCGGCGAAATGTTTTTGTGTGCGAGCTGACGACGTCAGTATATGGTCCGGCGGCAACAGTGTCAAGGGTTTTTTGTTATTACTACATCCGGACCAAGCCCTTGCTGGTCAACGATTTCGGGGTTATCCCGTGGATGGAATACGCATGATGACGGCAAAATTCAAGAAGCAATCCCTGCTGGTCGGGTCCAGAATCCGCGCACTCCGCAAAGATCGTGATCTGACCCAGGCCGACCTCGCGGCACGAATCGGTATTCAGCAATCCGATCTTTGCCGTATGGAGAATGGCGAGTACAAGGTCTCCCTCGAGACCCTGTTCCGCATCCTCTCGGTGTTTGAAATGAACATCGCCGAGTTCTTCCACGAGGACCTGCCCGGCGCGCTGCGTGAGCGCGACGCCGAGGTGCTGCGCCAGTTTCATCGCCTCAGCCCGCGCAGCCAGGAGGAGATCCTCGAGTTTATCCAGTTCAAGACCCAGTTCGAAGATCGCCTGAACCGAAAGTCCAACTGAAGGTGCGGACATGAAGTCCGATCCAATCGCCAACTACTCGGATTTGACGGCCGAAGGGCAGCTCCACGTCCGTCACGGGGATTTCCGGCGGGCCATCGACAACTTCGAACAGGCGGTCCGCCTGGCGCACGATCTCGACGACTCCGCGCTGCTGGTCAAGGCGCTGTGCAACCTGAGCACGGCCCGCCTCGCGGCCGGGGACATCAAGGAAGCGGAGAAGGGACTGCGCGAGATCCTGATGCGCACCCGCGACCCGCAGACCATCTTCGTCACCTCCTCGAACCTCGCCAGCGCCCTGCGACGCCAGGGCCGGCACGAGCGGGCGCTCATGTACGCCCGGCGGGCCATGCGCGCCTGCGAGGGGCTCGACAACCCGTCCTGGAAGGCGACCATCCACAACCTGATCGCCAACATCTACATGAACATGAACTACCTCGACGACGCCGTGGCGGAGTACCGGCACGCGCTGTCGATCTCCGAGAAGTCGGGGCTCGGGACCGAGTGGCCGATCGATCAGATCAAGGAGAATCTCGGCTACTGCCTGCTTCTCAAGAAGCGCTACCGCCAGGGGATCGCCATCATCCTCGAGGCGTTGCAGATCGGGCTGAAGAACGGCTCCAGCCGCTGCGTCGCCGAGTGCTACCAGGACCTGGCCTTCGCCTACATGCAGATCAAGGAGTACCCGCGGTCGATCGAGCACGGCGAGATGGCGCTCGAGGTGGCCCTCAAGCACGAATACAAGGACATCCAGAAGAACTGCTACTACCTCCTGGGCGAGACACACCTGCTCATGGGGGAGGACGACAAGAGCGACAAGTACTTCGACCGCCTGCAGGAGTACTACCCGCACCTGCCGGTCTTGAAGGAATTCTTGCGGACCTTCGACGTCAGCAACATCCTGAATCTCAAGAATCCGGTGTGACCATGCGAAACGGAACGGAGTGCAAAGGAATGTCGCGCTGGCTGGTGGCGCTCGGGATCCTGTCGATCCTTTCGCCTGCTGCGGCTTCGGCCGTGGACCGTGCCCGTTCGGCTCCCCGCGCGCGCTCGTCCCAGGTGGTCACGGCTCCCGGGTCGGTTCCCCTGCTTCTCACCGACCCGATCACGGGGGCTTCGGTTCGCATCTGGAGCAGGACCGACGGGTTCACGACAAAGATCGCCTGGGCCCGCAATGACGGCGCCGGCTGGGGTCCGTCGCACGATCTGACTTTCGGCCTGGGTGTCGATCGCGATCCCTCGGTCGCGATCACCTCCGCGGGCGCCTGGCTCTTCTGGCGCGATGACCGCGACGGCGTCTTCTACGCGCCTCTGGAGATCGGGTCGGGCCGCCTGCAGGGAGCCCCGTCATCGCTTGCGACGACCGTCGGACTCCCCGGGCCGCGCCCCGAGGGCGGAAGCGACACCCCGGTCGTCCTCGGGAGCTGCGATCCGACCGACCCGACCTGCATCCTGCAGCGGCAGCGTCCGCCCAGCGATACCGGTCAGCCGAATCCGACTGCACCCCCGGTGATCGGGACGGATGGCGGGACCGACACCCCGGTCACCATCTCCTCGGCGACGTCCAGCAGCGCAGGCCTGATCTCGGCGTCCGAACCGACGTGCGAGCGCACCATCGTCTCGGTCTCCCAGGGCAGCACGCTGCTGGTCTTTGAGCTGGACGGCGCGGGACGCGTTCGCCGCCAGCGCACCGTGGCCATTGGCGCGGGCGTCAAGACCGAGGACGCAGCGGCTGGAGCGGGCACGTTCTATCTGCAGCAGGCCTGCGGCAACTGATTCTCGAAGTTCGCAAACGACTTCATCCGCCCCTCGATCGAGGGGCGGATTTTTTTCAGGGCGCCGTTTTCAATGGTAGGGGTAGTTGCGCCGGTCGCGGTCGTTACGATCGTCCCGTTCGATGACCCGCAGCCGGCGGCGGCGCCAGCGCCAGCGCAGCTCCGAGACGAAATCCGGCACCTTCCAGGCGCGTTTCAGGTAGAGCCAGCCGAACAACATGCCCCCCAGGTGCGCCGTGTGCGCCACCCCGTCCGGAAGATTCAGGAGCTGCAGCAGCTCGATGGCGGCGCACAGGATCACGAAGCTCATGGCGCGCATCGGGAAAATGAACCAGAAGTAGATCATCCGCTCCGGGAAGAGCATGGCGAAGGCCAGCATCACGCCGAACACCGCCCCCGAGGCGCCGTAGGTCGTGCTCTTGTAGAAGGTGAGGCAGGTCGCGAGGGCGGCCCCGAGGCCGCAGACGAAGTAGTACTTCAGGAACCGGCTGCTCCCCCACGCCCGCTCCACCTCCGTTCCGAACATCCACAGCATCAGCATGTTCAGGATGAGGTGGAACGGCCAGTTCGGCGCGTGCAGGAACATGTACGTGACGAGCTGCCAGAGCCACATCTTCTCCCGCATGAGGGTGGGAGTGAGGGCGAAGAGGGACTCGATGCCGCCGCCTCCGAAGCGCTGCGTGAGGATCTGCAGCGCGTAGACGGCGCAGTTGGCGATGATCAGCCCTTTGACCGCGGGGGTGATGGCTCCGCCGAGGCCGATGCTCATCCGGCCTGGCTGCCGCAGAGGGTTCAACCTTCCTTCAGCTCGGTGTTCCAGTACACCGCGTCGAGGAAGTTGCGCCAGGCCTCGTACTGGCCGGACGTGAGGGAGAGCCGCACCAGCGGGTGCCAGCGAGGCCGCGCCGGCAGGTGGATGAGGCGCATGTGCGCCTCCTCAGGCGTCCGTCCCCCCTTGCGGGAATTGCAGGGGATGCAGCAGCAGACCACGTTCTCCCACGTGGACTTCCCGCCGCGCGACAGCGGCACGACGTGATCGAGATTGAGGTCGCGGGTGGCGAAGCGGTGGCCGCAGTACTGGCAGCGGTTCTTATCGCGATAGAAGATGTTCTTGCGGGTGAACCGGACCTCGTGGCGCGGCACCCCCTCGAAATCCACCAGCAGCACGACCCGCGGCACCCGGATGCGCACCGTGGGGGTGACGATCGACTCCTCCTCGGGCTGAGGCGGGACGTCGACCCAGTCCTCCCAGGCGCAGGTGGTGTAGTCGGGGTTGACCGCCCGGACGTGTCCCTTGTACAGGAGGCAGAACGCCTTCTTGACGGTGGTGACCTGGATCGCCTGGAACAGGCGATTCAGCACCAGGACGTTGCTATCCAGCATCTCCTACTCCGACTCCGCGCGCCGCAGGCGGTTCCGGCGCACCCGGAAATAATTAAGATGCGCCCCCCCGGGTGTCAAGCCCGGAGCCGCCTCTTCTCGGCCTGGGCCCGCTCTTCCGCGCGGATCCGCCCTTTCGAGGCCGCGGATCGGGCCGGCTTTTCCGCCGGCCGGTACTCGGTCACCAGCTCCTGGCGCTGGCGGCGGCGCTCGAACGCCAGCCGCACCAGACGGTCGACGAGCTTCGGGAAGGACAGCCCGCTCGCCGCCCAGAGCTTCGGATACATGCTGATCGGCGTGAACCCGGGAAGCGTGTTGACCTCGTTGAGGAACAGCCCGCCGGTCGCCCGATCGAGGAACAGGTCCACCCGCGCCATCCCCGACAGATCGAGCGCCTGGAACGCCTTGAGGGCGAGATCGCGCGCCAGATCCGTCTGCAAAGGCTCCAGCGGGGCCGGGATGATCAGCCTGGAGCCTTTGTCCTGGTACTTGGCCGCGTAGTCGTAGAACTCCCCCGCCGGGACGATCTCGCCGAGCACCGAGGCCTCCGGTCGATCGTTGCCGAGGACGCTGCACTCGATCTCGCGCGCGTCCACCGCCATTTCGACGATGACCTTGCGGTCGTAGCGGAACGCCAGGCGCAGCGCCGGCTGCACGCCCTCCCGGTCGCGCACCTTGCTGACGCCAACGGAGCTGCCGCCGTTCGCCGGCTTGACGAAGAGGGGCAACCCGCAGTGGCGTTCGGCCATCGCCGCCGCGCCTGCGGGATCGGCCTCGAAGTCCGGCCCCAGGACGACCCGGTGCCGCACCGTCGGAAGCCCGGCGTCGACCAGCAGGGACTTCATCACCGCCTTGTCCATGCCGACGGCCGAGCCGAGCACCGCCGAGCCGACGAAGGGAACACCGGCGAGGGTCAGAAGACCCTGCAGCGCGCCGTCTTCGCCGTCGGTCCCGTGGATCATCGGGATCACCACGTCGAGGCCGGCTCGGCCGCCGAGCAGCCGCTCGATCTGCCGCGCCGGCCAGCGTCCGTCCTTGCCGACGAGGATCGGCACGACCGTGTAGCGGCGCGGGTCGAGCGCCTCCATGATGGCGCGCGCCGAGACGAGCGACACCTCGTGCTCGACCGAGCGCCCGCCGTACACCACCCCGACCTTGATGCGGCCGCGACCGGCCGCCGGCTTCAACTTGCCGCGACGTTTCGTCATGGGACCTGCCTCGCCACAAGAGCCTCCTCGCCGGCGCGCTCGCGCGCCGCCGCCCCGAGGGCCCGTTCGATGGCGCGGCGCAGCACCGATCCGTCCGCCGGTGCGAGCGCGGAGACCGCCAGCGCCCCCGGGTGATCGCCGAGCAGCCGCTCGAGGATCGGCGCCGGCGCGCGATCCCGCTTGTTGAGCACGAGAAGCGTCGGCCGGTCGGCCAGGCCGAGCCCTTCGAGCGTCTCGCGCGTCGCCCGCAAGTGATCGGCGAGGACCGGCGACGAGCCGTCGGCCACATGCAGCAGAAGATCGGCGTCCTGCGCCTCCTCGAGCGTGCTCCTGAACGAGGCGACCAGGTGGTGCGGCAGCTTGCGGATGAAGCCGACCGTGTCGATCACCAGGAATGGCACCGAGCCCGGGCGCTCCACCCGCCGCACCAGCGGGTCGAGCGTGGCGAAGAGGCGATCCTCGACGAAGGTGCCGGCCCCGGTCAGGAGATTCAGGATGGTGGACTTGCCCGCGTTGGTGTAGCCGACGAGCGCCACCTTGGGGATGCCGCCGCGCCGCTTGCGCCGCTCGCGCCGCTCGCTCTCGATGCTCTTCAACTCCGCTTCGAGCTTCGCCACCCGCTTGCGGATGAGCCGCCGGTCGGTCTCCAGCTGCGTCTCGCCGACGCCCCGCTGCCCGATGCCGCCCGCCTGACGCTCCAGGTGGGTCCACTGCCGCGTCAGGCGCGGCAGCAGGTACCGGAGCTGCGCCAGCTCGACCTGGGTGCGCGCCTCGCGCGAGCGGGCCCGCCGGGCGAAGATGTCGAGGATGAGCCCCGACCGATCGAGCACGGTCGCCTCGACCGCCTTCTCGAGATTGCGCACCTGCGCGGGAGACAGGTCTTCGTCGCAGATCACCAGGCGCGCGTCCTTCTCCTCGCACAGCCGGTGCAGCTCCTCGACCTTGCCGCTGCGCAGGAGGGTCGGGGGCGCCACCGGCCCGCGCTCCTGGACGATGCGGCCGACGACGCGCGCCCCGGCCGTTTCCGCCAGTCGTTCCAGTTCGTCCAGATGTTCGTCGAGGGCGGCGCGATCGCCGGGGCCGCGCCCAACCCCCACCAGGATGGCCTGCTCGCGGCGGCGGTTCAAAACGCTCCGGCGGGGGCTGCGGCGGGCTTCAACAGGGAGTACTTCAGGTACTCCTCGTAGTTGTCCGGCAGCGATGCGCCCGCATAGCGGATGATCCCTTCCCGATCGATGAGGAAGTTCCGCGGCAGCGAATCGACGCGGTAGCGGTTCATCAGCTCCATCCCCTCGTCCCACAGGATCGGGTAATGGACCTCCTGCTTCGTGACGAACTCGCGCACCTTCTCCGGGCTCTGGCTCATCGGCACGGTCACGCCGAGGATCTCGAATCCCTGGTCGTGGTAGCGGGCGTACGCCGCCTTGAGATCGGGCACCTCGTCGAGGCAGGGCATGCACCAGGTGGCCCAGAAGACAACGTGCACGACCCGGCCGCGCAGATCCTTGAGCCGGTGCGGCTTGCCGTCGAGGTCCTTGAGGGTGAAGTCGTAAGCCACGTCCCCCATCTGCCGGCCTTCCTTCGGCGCCGACTTGGGCATCTTCTGGGCGAGCAGGGGCAGACCGGCGGCGACGGAGAGGGTCACGAGGGCGGCGGCCAGGAGCCGGGCTGTTTTTCGAGGAGGTTGCACGAAAAAGTAGGCCCGTCCCTGAGGAACCGACGCGGCCCGCACCCGGGGACGAAGCGCCGCAAAGTATAGCACGCGGGATCGCGCCCGTCCGGAGCCAAAAGCGCCGGCTCAGCCGGAGGATCGGGCCGGCTCAGGCCCCTGCGCCCGCGTCGAGGACGACCCGCAGGCGTCCGACCACGACACCGCGATGGTTCTTGAGCGGCGGCGCGTGGCGGTCGGTCAGCCCCTCCGCCGCCGCGGCCGTCAGCGCCCCCTCGGCGCGCAGCAGGGCGAGGGTCGCGGCCGGACGCGCCCGGTCGCCGTCGTCCCCGTCGCCGATCTTGACGGCCGCTCCCCGGCCGCGCCCCTCGTCGAGCCAGGCGAGCCCATAGAAGCCCTCCGCGCCGATCTTCGCGATGAGCCCGGCGTTCGAGGCGCGCATCAGGTCGGTGCAGAGACGGTCCGTCCCGGCCACCATCTCCGGGTGCCGGCGCATGGCGGCGACGGCGCGTCCCGCCGCCTCCGCCAGGCCGGACGCAAGCCCGTCCGGCTCGACCAGCCGGGCGTACGAAGTCGCGGCCGCGGACAGGGACAGGGCGAAGGTGGGCGCCGAGCAGCCGTCGATGGCGCTCGGAATCGACGCCGCCGGCACCCCCGCCAGGGCCGCGATGGTGTCCCGGATGCGCCGCTGCACCGGGTGGTCCTCATCGAGGTAGCGCTCGACGGGCGCCTCGAGCTGCCGCGCCAGCGCCAGCATGCCGGCGTGTTTGCCGGAGCAATTGTTGTGCAGGGCCGAAGGCCGCCGCCCCGCCTCGCGCAGGAACCGGGCCGAAGGACGATGGAACGGCGGATGCGCCCCGCACTGCAGCGCGCCTTCCGACAGGCCGATTTTGTCGAGGATGGACCGGACCGCCTCGACGTGCATCGGCTCGCCGCCGTGGGAACCGATCATGACGGCGATCTCCGCATCGGTCAGGCCGAAGCGCTCCGCGGCCCCGCTCATGAGAAGAGGCAGCACCTGGGCGGGCTTGGCCGCCGACCTCAGGTACGTCGAGGCGCCGGGGTCGCCGTGCGCCCGCAGCGTGCGGCCGCGGGCGTCCGCGACCGCGATCCCGCCGCAATGCACCGACTCGACGAGCTCCCCGCGCCACACCTCGACGAGCGGCTGTCCACCACTCCAGCCTCCGCTCACGCTGCTCCTTCCCTTCGCTCCGGAATCACGCATTTTTGCTTCACGATCACGCGCCGCATTCTAGACGGACCACGGTCGGTGTCATACCATACGCCGCATGTCCTGGGGGGGGCTGCCGCGGGAGACATGGAGACGCAATCAACTGGCCGTCAACATCGCGGCGGCGATGATCTTCCTGGGCTTCACCCTCGTCACCCCGTTCCTTCCCTTCTATATCGAGTCGATCGGCGTGAAGGGAGAGGCCCGCATCGCGCTCTGGTCGGGCTTCCTCCTCACGGTGAGTCCGTTCCTGGCGGCGATCCTGGGCCCCTTCTGGGGACGGCTGGCCGATCACCTCGGCATGAAGGTGATGGTGCAGCGGGTGCTGTTCACCATCGCGGTGCACTGGGGACTGATGTTCTTCACGCGCACCGTGTGGCAGGTGCTGGCGCTGCGCATCATGCTCGGTCTTTTCTCGGGGTTCGGGACCATGTCAGTGGCGCTCGTGACCCACGGCTGCCCGCGCGAGCGCATCGGCTACACCGTCGGCACGCTGCAGGCGACGCAGATCATGAGCACGGCCATCGGGCCGTTCGTCGGCGGCCTGCTGGCGGCCACGATCGGCATCCGCAACACCTATCTCGTCACCTGCACGCTGTGCACGCTGGCGTTTCTCTTCGTCCTGCTGCTGTACCGGGACATCCCGGCCGCAGACCAGGGGGACACGACGGTGATCCTCGCTCCCGCGGGACCGGTGGCCGCCGGATGGCGGGCCATCCTGCCGAAGCGGCTGCGCGGACCGCGCGTCGCCAAGCCCTCCTTCGGCGCGATCCTCAGGCTGCCGCTCCTGCTGCCGCTCCTGCCGCTGCTGTTCCTGGTGAACATGGTCGATCGCGCGCTCTTCCTCGTCGTGCCCCTGTGCATCGCCGCGCCCGGAATGACGGCGCACTCGATCGAGGCGACCACCGGGGTCGTCATGTCGGGGGGAGCCTTCGCCGGAGCCGCGTCGGCTTACGTGTTCGGACGCGTCGCCGGCCGCCGCGCGCACGCCACGCGCCTCCTGTTCCTGAGCCTCGTCGCCGGCGCCATCCTCATCGTGGTGATGGCCCTCATGCATGAGGTCGTCGCCTTCGCGCTGTCGCGCGTCCTGCTCGGCCTGGCGGTCGGCGGGGCGCCGACGCTCGCCTATGCCATCGCCGGCGATCACATCCCCGACGCCGTGCGCGCCTCGTCCTATGCGCTCCTGTCGAGCACCGCGATGCTCGGCGCCTCGTTCGGGCCGACCATGACCGGGGTGCTGAGCGCCATGAACCTCCGCGCGCCTCTCTGGGCGGGCGGGGTGACCTATCTGCTGCTCGCGGCGCAGACGGTGGCGCTCGACCGCCGGCGGAGACGGCACGCCGCGTCCCTGGCGGAGGCGCGCGCATGACCCGCGCCGCGCGTTCGGGCCGCGCCGCCCCTCCGAAGGCCGCCGCGCGTTCGAAACCCCCAGCGAAGGCCGGGAACGTCCCGCGCGCACCGCGCCCGCGAGCCTTCACGCTCGCCAACGGCCTGCGGGTGCTCCTGGCCCCGATGCCGCGCACCGGGCTCGTGTCGGTCTGGTGCTGGTACCGCGTCGGCTCGAAGGACGAACGTCCGGGCGTCACCGGCATCTCGCACTGGGCCGAGCACATGAACTTCAAGGGCACGAAGCGCTACGGCCGCGACGAGATCACCCGGCGCGTCGAGCTCGCCGGAGGCCTGTGGAACGGCTACACCTGGCTCGACGTCACCACCTACTTCGAGACCGTGCAGGCCTCGGCATTCGACGAGATGCTGCGCATCGAGGCGTCGCGCATGACCGAGTGCCTGTACGAGCAGAAGGAGGTCGAGCGCGAGCGCACGGTCGTCATTTCCGAGCTGCAGGGCGGCGAGAACGACCCGCGCACCTATCTCGAGCGCGAGGTCTCCGGCACGGCGATCCAGGCCCATCCGTACCGCTGGCCGACCATCGGCTACCTGTCCGACCTGCGCGCCATCACGCGCGAGGATCTCTACCGTCACTATCGCGCCTACTACGTGCCGAACAACGCCATCCTGGTGGCGAGCGGCGACTTCACCGAGGCGCAGGGGATGGCGCTGGTGCGCCGCCATTACGGACGGCTGAAGCGCGGCCCGGAAATCCCACCCGTGCGGACGCTCGAACCGGAGCAGTCGGGCGAGCGGCGCGTCAGCCTGAAGCGCCCGTCGGGCGCCTCCTACCTGCACATCGCCTGGCCGGCGCCGGCCGCGGCCGACCCGCAGTTCGCCACCCTGCTCGTCGTGGATGGGCTGCTCGCGGGCGGACCGAGCGTCAACTCCTGGTCGGGGTCGGGCCGGGGGCCGAGCAAGGCGTCGCGGCTGTACCGGGCGCTCATCGACGGCGGGCTGGCCGCCGATTTCGGCACCCAGGAGATCCCGACCCGCCATCCTTATCTTTATACGGTCCAGGCGACCGCCCGCGAAGGGGTGGACCTGGGACGCCTGGAAGCGGCCGCCCTCGGGGAGATCGAGGCGGTCGCCGCTGGGAGCTTCACCGAGGCCGACCTGACCCGGGCCAAGGAGCAGTTCTTCGCCCGCTACGCCCTGGAGAGCGAGAGCGTCACCGATCTCGCGCACCAGCTGGGCTTCTTCGAGACCATCGGCGGACACGGCATCTGGCTCGACCTGCCCCGCCGGGTCGCCGCCGTCACCGCGGACGACGCCGCCCGCTTCGCGAAGACCCGCCTCGACGAGACGCACCGCACCGTCGGATGGCTGCGCCCGTGAGCCCGGCCGCCTCCATGAAGAAGACTGCCACCGGAAGCCTGGTCGCGGCCCGGCGGCACCAGCTGCCGAACGGGCTTGTCGTCATCCTGCGCCCGAACCGCTCCACCCGCTCGATCGCCCTGCGCTTGATGATCCGGGCCGGCGGCGCCTTCGATCCGCCGGGAGCGTCGGGCACCGCCCACTTCGCGGCGCGCCTGCTCGATCGCGGCGCCGGCGGCCTGTCCGGGGCGCGCCTGGCCGAGGATTTCGACGCGCTCGGGATCGGCTTCGACGCGCGGGCGCGGCTCGACAGTCTCGATCTCACCGTGCGCGCCCTGTCGCGGCACCTGACCTTCTCGCTCGAACGCCTGCACCTGCTCGCCTCCTCCCCGGATTTCCCCGAGGACGAGGTCGCCGGAGAGCGGGCGCGCATCCTGACGGAGATCACCGAGCGGGAGCAGGACACCGCCGCCCAGGCCGACGACCTGCTGTGCGCCGGCGTGTTTCCTCCCGGGCATCCCTACCGCGAGCCGATCACCGGCACGCGCGCGACCGTCGAGCCGATGACGCGGGCGCACCTCGCGTCCTCCTTCGGCGCGCGCGGCGGTCCCCGCGGGGCGGTGCTGGGGATCGCCGGTGATTTCGACGAGCGCGACGCTCTCGAACAGGTGCGGCGCGTTTTCGGGGCCTGGCCCTCCCGCGCAGGAGCGCCGGCTCCCCTGCCGCGCGCCCCGGCGCTCGCGCGGGCCTCCATCGTGACGAAGCCGATCGCCGGCAAGACGCAGGGGGATGTCGCCTGGGCCTTCACGCCGCGGATCGAACGGCTCGGACCCGACCTGCAGGCCGTCATGGTGATGAACTCAACGCTCGGCGATTTCGGCATGGGCGGTCGCATCGGCCGCAGCGTGCGCGAGGAGGCGGGGCTCGCCTACCACGCGTCGTCCTACGTCTGGGCGGGCCTGACGGCCGGGCCGATCGTGGTGCGCGCCGGGGTCGCGCCCGAGGGCCTGCGCAAGGCGGTGGCCCTGATGCGCACGACCATCAAGGAGTTCCTGCGCCGCGGCCCGACCCCGCGCGAGCTCGCCGATGCCAAGCAGGCGCTCGCGGCGGCCATCCCGCGCCGCTTCGAGACCAACCTTGGCGCCGCCGCGCTCCTCGCCGACTCCGAATACCAGGGTCTCGGGTTCGACTTCGCCGACCGGGCGCCGGCTCTCATCGCGCGCGTCGACCAGGGCGCGGCGATCGAAGCGGCGCGCCTCTACGTCACCCCCGACCAGTCGGTCCTCGTCGTCACCGGCCCCGAAGTCACCGAAAAGGAATTGCGATGAAAGCGTTGTCCCGCCGACGCGTGTTCCTGCTCGTCGCGCTCCTGACCTTCACCGCCCTGGCGGGCTCGATCCACGCGGCCGCGAACGCTGCGATGCCGGTGGACCTGATCCTGCGCGGCGGCCGGGTGATCGACGGCACGGGCAACCCGTGGTTCAAGGCCGACGTGGCGATCACCGGGGACAGGATCGTGGCCATCGGGCGGCTCGACGGCCGCAAGGCGAAGCGCGTCCTCGACATCAGCGGCCTCGTCGTCGCCCCGGGCTTCATCGACATGCTGGGGCAGAGCGAATACACGGTGCTCGTCGACCCCCAGGTGCTGAGCAAGACGACCCAGGGGATCACCACCGAGCTGACCGGCGAGGGCGGCTCGGTCGGGCCGATGAGCGACTACAGCCGCGGCGAGGCCCAGGCGCAGGTGCGCGATCTCGGCATCAGGATCGACTGGCGCGACCATGCCGGCTACTTCAAGGCGGTGGCCCGCAAAGGGACCGCCCTGAACTTCGCGCACCTGGTCGGCGCCGCGCAGGTGCGCGAGAACGTCCTCGAAGGCGCCGATCGCGACCCGAGCGCCGCCGAGCTCGAGACGATGAAGCAGCGCGTGACGCAGGCGATGGAGCAGGGCTGCTGGGGTCTCTCCACCTCGCTCATCTATCCGCCGGGGGCGTTCGCCAAAACCGACGAGCTGGTCGCCCTCGCCACGGTCGCCGCGCAGCACGGCGGCTTCTACGCCACCCACATGCGCACCGAAGGGGAGAAGGTCCTGGACGCCATCGACGAGGCGGCGACGATCGGCGAGCGGGCCGGCTGCCCCGTCGAGATCTGGCACCTCAAGGCGTCCGGGCGGACCAACTGGGGGCGGATGCCGGAGATCCTCCAGCACATCGAGTCGATCCGCGACCGCGGCATCGACATGACGGCCGACATCTATCCCTACCCCGCCGCCATGACCGGCCTCGCGGCGTCGCTTCCTCCCGAGGCCTCGGAGGGCGGCCTGCAGGCGCTCCTCAAGCGGCTCGCCGATCCGGCCGAGCGGGCGATGCTGCGGCGCCAGCTCGAGACCCCGGGCGAAGGGTTCGAGCGGCTCTTCAACGCCTCCGGCGGTGCGGAGGGCATCCTCATCATGGGGGTGAAAACCCCCGCCAACCGGGCGGTCCAGGGGAAGCGCCTGTCGGAGATCGCCGCCCTGCGCCGCGTGGACGCGATCGACGCGATGTTCGACCTGCTGCTCGAAGAGGGCGGGACCATCGACACCGTCTACTTCGTCATGTCGGAGGATGACGTGAAGAAGGCGCTGGCGACGCCGTACGTGTCGTTCGATTGCGACGCCGCCGGAGTGCGGCCCGACGGCACGCTCGGCGCTTCGCTCACCCACCCGCGCGCCTACGGCTCCTTCCCGCGCGTCCTGGGCCGCTACGTGCGCGACCAGCACGTGCTCGGGCTCGAGGAGGCGGTCCGCAAGATGACCTCCCTGCCCGCGCACCGGATCGG
>DASYQE010000325.1:0-9666 GCA_036005805.1 Candidatus Polarisedimenticolia bacterium
CAAGCGCGGAGAGGTGCTGGAGTGGCCGAACAGGGCTGCCTGCTAAGCAGTTATCCTGGCTAAAACCGGGATCGGGGGTTCGAATCCCCCCCTCTCCGCCATCCTTCCGTCCGACAGGTCAGCGCATCCAGCCGGTGCTCACCGATTCCTTGTCGGGTCGCTTCTCGATGATGGAAATCACCCTGGCGGTGTACTTCTGCGCGGCCTCGAGGCCGTAGACCGAACGGTAGCCGCCGCTCGGTGATTCCATGATCTGCATCTGCATGAGGACCGTGTCGTCGTTGGTGGCGTAGGACTTCGCTTCGTTGACACGCAGGGCCTTGTACCGGCCCAGCCACGCCGGCACCATGCCGCTCGGACCCCAGTAGCCGGCGCAGACCTTCTCGTACGCCGTGTTGCGCTCCGCCAGCATCCGGGAGTACTGCGCCTCGTCGGCCTTGTTGGGGAGATAGGGCCCGGCCTCTCCCGGCTGGCTATGGGCCTTGAAGAAGGCGTCGGCCTTGTCGTTGATCGGCTTCAACAGGGCGCCGACCTCGCCCTTGAACCTGGCGTGCAGCGCCTCGAGCTCCTGATCGAGCTTCTGGTCTTCCGCCATCGAGGTGTTCACCTGGGTGGTCGCTGTGCCGGCATTGCCCTGCATGGCCTGCATCATCGCCGCGGCCTTCTGCGGGTCCTTCATCATGAAGGCCTGCATTCTCTGCGCCTTCGCCATGGGGTCCATCTGGTTGAACTGCTGCTGGAGGTCGTCGTTGATCTTCTTCTGCCGCGTGTCCTCGGCCTGCAGGGCCGCGTTGGCCTTGTTGAAGAGATCCAGGTTCCCGGCGTCGTAGTAGCAGCCCGTCGGCAGGGCCGGAACGCGGGTCCAGGGATCCGCCGGCTCCGATTGCGCCCGCACGGCGCCCGTCCACCCCAGGGCGGCGAGCGTGACGCCCACACCGAGGCACGTCCAGAGTCCCTTCTTCATGGTCGGTTCCTTTCGCAGAGGCCGGCCATCATGGCGGGGCGCCCTGTCCGCCCGCAATCCCCCCCTCGGCGTCACTCCATCCGCAGGGCGGCGATGGGATCGACCCGGGTGGCGCGCCAGGCGGGAGCCAGCCCGGCGAGGAGCACCAGAAGAGACAGCCCGGCCGACACCGCGACGAACGTGACGGCGTCATTGGGACGGACTTCGTAGAGCAGGCCGGACATCAGGCGGGTCAGCGCGAAGGCGCCGGCGAGTCCGAGGGAAAGGCCGAAGGCGGTCAGCACCAGGGCGCGCCGCAGCACCAGCCACAACACCGAGGACGAGGTCGCGCCGAGCGCGAGGCGCACGCCGATCTCTTTCGTCTGCTGCGCCACGACGTTGGCGAGCACGCCGTAGACGCCGAGGGCCGCGAGCGACAGGGCGACCGCGGCGAACAGGGCGAGCGTCGCCGTGCTGAAGCGGCGCGACTTCACCGAGTCGTCGACGATCTCCGGGACCGGCTGCACGTTCGAGACGGCCAGCTCGGGATCGAGCCGCCGCACCGCGGCCACGAGGTCTGCACCGACCGCCGCCGTCGATCGCCGCGATCGCACCAGGAGATTCACCTCGCTGAAAAAGCCGAGGAACGGAGGCCCCATGTCGTCGGACACCATCTGCCCGAGCGGCTCGTAGGCCTGCGGGACGATTTCGGAGTCGAGCGCGCCCTGCTTGACGTCGCCGACGACGCCGACGATGGTCAGCCAGGGGAGTCGCGAGCTCTCGATGCCCCACTTCACCTGGTGCCCGAGGGCATCGCCTTTCGGCCAGAGCCTCTGCGCCAGCATCTCGCTGACGATGACGACGCGGGCGCGGCCCGGCTCGCCGTCGCCATCTTCGAAGAACCGTCCCGCCTTGAGCGGAATGCCGAGCGCCTCGAAATAGCGCCCCTCCGTCCAGGTGCCGGCAATGGTCCGGTTCGGCATCGCCGCCGCATCCGCCGTGGCATCGGGCGTGAAGGCGCGGCGCTCGCGCACGTTGAGCGGCCGGCTGTTCGCGGCGCCGGCGGCGGTGGCGCCGTGGCTCGCGGCGGCCGCGGCGACCGCGTCGCGGAAAAACGCCTTCACCTGCCGCCCGGTGGCATAGCGACCCGAAGGGAGCACCATCGTCGCGTTCACGGCGCCCTCCGCGTGGAAGCCGGTGTCGGTCCGGCTGAGGCGCACGAAGCTACGGACGAGGAGGCCGGCGCCGACCGACAGGACGACCGCGAGCGCGCACTGCGCGATCACCAGCGCGCCGAGCAGCCGGTGCCTGCCGCGTCCCGCCGTGGTCGTGGTCAGGCTGTCGGCGAGCAGCGAGGACGGCGGCAGGATGGCGGATCGCAGCGCCGGCAGGACGCCGAAGAAAAGCGGCGTCGCGAGCGCCAGCGCCATGGTGAAGAGGACGACGTCGCCGTCGAGCCGGATGGACTCGGGCCGCGGCAGCGTCTCGAGCGCCGCCGGCAGGAACGCCCGCAGCAGTCCGAAGCCCAGCGCCAGCCCCGCGAGGGCGCCCGCCACCGCGAGGAGGACGCTCTCGGTGAAGAGCTGCCGGACGATCCGCACCTGGCTCGCGCCGAGGCAGGAGCGGATGGCCAGCTCGCGCTGGCGCGCGCCCGATCGCGTCAGCATCAGGTTGGCCACGTCGGCGCAGCAGATGAGGAGCACCATGCCGACCGCTCCCATCAGCACGACCAGAAGGCGCCGGCTGCGGCCCACGACCTCCTCGCCGAGCCGGTCGAGGGGGAAGGTGAGGTGGTCGCCCAGGTCCTTCAGGGAGGCGGGGTAGCGGGCGGCCACCTCCTTCGCCGCCGAGGCGAGATCGGCGCGCGCCTGCTCGATCGTCACACCCGGCTTCAGCCGCGCCACGGTGCTGTTGTTGTACCAGGCGCCGAACCCGCCGCGCTCGGTGGCCGTGAAGGCGATCGGCACGTAGAGCGCCGCCGGCTCGCCGTTCATCACCGAGCCGCGCGGCGGAAAGACGAACCCCTGCGGCAGCACTCCGACGACGACGTACGGCTCGCGGTCGAGAGCGATGGTGCGCCCGATGAGCGACGGGTCCGCGCCGTACGCGCGGCGCCACAACGCGTCACCGAGCAGGACGACGCGGGCGCCGGGGACGTCGTCGGCGTCGGCGAAGGGGCGCCCGAGGGCGGGGGCGACGCCGAGCAGGGGAAAGAGCGCGGGGGAGACGCGCGCCACCACGACCCTCTCCGACGTTCCGACGCCCGACAACTCGGCGTCGGCGTTGCGATAGGCCGCGAGGTCTTCGAACGAGCGCGCCGACTCGCGCACGATGCCGAAATCGGGGGCCGAGAACCCGAACTTCTCGACCGGGGCGCCCGGGGCATGCTCGAACAGGGTCACGAGCCGTTCCGGCTCGCGATAGGGGAGCGGCCGCAGGAGGATGCCGTTCACCAGGCTGAAGATCGCCGTGTTCGCGCCGATGCCGACGGCGAGCGCGGCGATCGCCACCACGGCGAAGCCGGGATTGCGCCGCAGGCTCTTCAGCCCGTAGCCGACGTCCTGGCGGAGCAGGTCCCCGTGCGCGCGCGGGGCCGTCGTCAGCACACCCCAGACCGTCTCCAGCCAGAGGCGCAGCAGCGCCGCCGGGCCGCCGCGCGCGGCGACGTCGTCGCGCTGGTCGCGGAAGGTGCGCGCCATCTCGTCGCCGAAATCGCCGCGGAATTCGGCCGGGAAGAGCCGCAGCAGCCGCCGGAAGAAGCGCTCGCCGCGCGGGGACGGGGACGGACCGGGCCGGGACATTCGTCACGACCTCCGGAACAGCGGCTTGCGCCGCGCCAGGGCGATGGTCGCCTCGAGGCGCGCCGCCTCGGCGCGCGCCACCGCCTTGCCGAACGGCGTGAGCAGGTAGGAGCGCCGCCGCTCGTCCCCCTCCGCGTCCACCTCGCGCACCAGCCCGTCGGCGAGCAGGCGCTTGATGATGCCGTACAGGGTGCCGGTGCTCAGCCGCACCTTCCCGGAGGTCAGGCGCTCGACCTCCTTGAGGATGGCGTAGCCGTGGGTGTCTCCGTCGGCGAGCGCCACGAGGACGTGGAACATCGCCGGGGAGAGGGGCAGCAGATCGTCGGGTTGTCGGCTCATATGGCGTGCGACGATATGTCGCGACACGCCAGAGTGTCAACCCCTCAGAACGAAAGGCACAGTCCCGCCGGGAAATCGGGCGAGGTGATGCCGGGCAGGCCGCGGCACTCCGACACGGGATCGCCGGCGGTCAGCAGGCAGCAGCCGCAGGCGTCGCCGGTGCAGGCGTAGGAGCCGCCCGACGGCGCGACCGGAGCCGCCGGTGGCGAGGTCGTGACGTGCCCCTGCGCGTCGCGCGCCGTCATCGTGATGGACACGGGACCGCCGGGATTCGCGAGCACCGGCAGGACGCGCCGGGCCTCCATGACGCAGTCCTGCGCGATCGCCGGCAGCGCGGGGGAGACGGCTGCGGCGACGCGCGTGAAGACCGTGTCGGCCGCGGCCGTGTCTCCCGAGACCAGCCCGTAGGCCTCGAGGCTGCAGGTGCAGGTGGACGGGTCGAGGGTGCAGTCGAGCCCCGCCTCGCTGGAGCGCTGGACCTCCGAGAACACCGCGGCGGAGCCGTCGTCGTACGCCGCCCATTCCTCGCCGGCCCCGGCCGAGGTCAGCGTGACGCTCACCGTCGGCGCCGCAGGCTGGACGTCGTCCGCGTCGGTGACGGGGCTGGTGATGCGCAGCTCGGTGTAGCCGGCATGGACCTGGATCGGCGCCTGCGCCGATGCGCCCGGCACTCCGAGGGTGCAGAGGCGCCCGAGAAGCGAGGTCGTCACGTCGCACAACGCGACCTGCTCCGAGGCCGCGACTTCGAGGTCGTGGATCACCGCCGGCACTCCAAAGACGCTGGCGCAGTCGTGCGGGTTCGGGCGCAGCACGCCGCTGCTCGCCCGGCCCAGGTCGCTCTCGGCGCCGTCCGCGGCCCGGCCGGTCACGAGATAGACGAAGCCATCGCCCGGCTGCGGAACCGCCGGATCCTCGAAGGTCGGCCCGGCCAGGTTCTCGGCGAAGCAGGAGCCGTAGTCCTGCGCGGCGCCGTCGTGGTCCGTGTCGTGGAGCGCCCGCAGGCCGCCGCGGTACACGTCGTAGGCGGCGTAGCCGGTCTCCTGCTGGAAACGGACCTGCTGGCTCGAGTCGAGCCGCACCTCGATCACTCCGTCATCGAGATCGCAGGCATCCCCCTGCGCATCGGCGTCCCGGTTCTCCTGGCCCGGATTGGCGTCGTCCGGACAGTTGTCGAAGCACGAGGCGAGGCCATCGTGGTCGGCGTCGAAGCCTTCATCCACGATCCCGTCGCAGTCGTCGTCGATCCCGTCGCACGATTCGACCGCGCCGGGAGAGCGGCTCGGGTCGCCGTCGTCGCAGTCCGAGAAGGGCGGCCCGGGACAGCCGGGTCCGGCGACCCAGAAGCCGTCGCCGTCGGCGTCGGGGCACGAGCGCACCTGCACCGCCGCCAGGCAGTCGATCCTCGGGAACGTCAGACCGTTCTTCGGATCGACCACGGGACGGCCGGTCGCCTTGAACGAGGTCTCGATGGCGGCCGCGCCGATCCCGGGATCGGCCTGCGCGATCAGCGCCGCGCAGGCGGTGGCGTGCGGCGCCGAGAAACTCGTCCCCGCGGCGCCCACCGCACCTCCGCCGCGCGCGCTCGTGGTGATCAGGAAACCGGGAGCGAAGAGATCAGTGGACGCATCGCTGTTGCTGAAGCAGGTCACCTGGTCCGCGACGGCCGACGCCTCGGTGCAGGTTCCCAGGTTGAGCGGTCCGAAGGAGGCGTCGTAGGTCGCCCCCATGGACACGGCGCCGCTCACGCACGCGGGCGCGCTCATCGCCCCACCGCTCCCGGCGTTGCCCGCCGCCGCGAACACCGGGATTCCCGCCGCCCTGAGGGCCGTGAGGATGAAGGCCATCCCGCCGGTGGTGGCATCGGCGTTGTCGCAGTCGCCCGGGTACAGGGCGCTGCTGACCACGCTCACGTTGATCGCGGCGACGTCCGGCCGGTTGTCGAGGATCCAGTCGAGGGCGCTGGTCACGTCGCTCATGCAGCAGGTGTGGTCGGTCGCGTCGGTGACCTTGACGGCGACGATCTGCGCCCCCGGCGCCACCCCGGGAGGAGCCACGTGCCCATCGGAGGTCATGACGCCGGCGACGAGCGTGCCGTGGCCGGCGTCATCCTCGGCGGCGCCCGGGCCCACCTGGAAATTCGATCCGTCGGGGCAGCATCCGCCGTTGGTGCGGCAGGTGCACGCCTGCGCCACGACGGCGCCTGTGAGATCCGGGTGATCGGTGTCGACGCCGCTGTCGACCTCTCCGACCAGCATCCCGGCGCCGGTGTAGCCCAGCGCGTGCACGGCGTCGGCGCCCACCAGCGGAACCGACTGCGCCAGCGCCCCGTCTCCAGGAACCTCCAGGTCGATCCGCCGGATGCCCGGCAGCCGTCGCAGGCGCTCCAGACCGGCGCGCCCGATCTCGCCCGCGAGGATCGGGGCGTGCTTCGGCCGGGATCGCAGGGTGAATTCGACCAGCGGCAGGGCCTCCAGGACGCGATCCTGTTCCTGCCGGATTTCGAGACGCAGGGCTGGTCGGCCGGATCGATCGGCGGGGTCGGCCCGGACGTCGAGGAGAATCACCACCGGAACCGTCTCGGAGCCCGCGAGCGCCTGCTCCAGTGCGGGTCCGACGACGGCGTCCCGGGTCGTCGTCCCGGGCGCGGGCGCGCCGCCGCCGGAAGCCAGCGGGGATGAGAGCAAGGCGTTCGAAAGCAGGGCCGCCGTCGGCAGCGCCAGGCGGAACGCGGGTCGCATGGGTCTCTTCCTTGAGCACCCACATACCACACCCGCAGGGCGCGATCAAAATGCCGTGCAGAGACCTCCCGGGAAATCGGGCGAGGTGATGCCGGGCAGACCGCGGCACTGCGAAAGGGGATCGGTCGCCGTCAGCAGACAGCAGCCGCACTCGTCGCCGCCGCAGACGTAGGAGCCGGCTCCGGGGAACACCGGCGCGGCGGCCGACGCATCGGTCACGTGTCCCTGCGCATCGCGCGCCGAGACCTGCACGTCGAAAGGCTGGCCGGCGGCGGCCGTCACCGGCAGCTGGCGGCGGTCCAGCATGATGCAGTCCTGGAGGACGACCGGGAGATCCGGGTTGACGAGCGCGATGGTGCGCGTCCAGGTGGCGTCCGCCGCGACCGTATCCCCCGAAGTCAGGTCGAACTGCTCGAGGCTGCAGGTGCAGGCCTGCGGGTCGAGCGTGCAGTCGAGTCCTGCGTCCAGCGTGCGCTGCGGCTCCGGGAACGCCTGGCCCGAGCCGTCGTCGGACATCGGCACGTCGTGCGATCCCCCCGCGCCGGGAAGGAGGCGCGCCGTCACCGCGAGGCCCGCGGCTCCATCGGCGTCGGTCACCTGCCCCTGCACGGAAAGCTCAGAGTACCCGGCGTGGACGACGATGGGCGCGGCCGCCTGCGCTCCCGGCACACCGAGCGTGCAGATGCGGCCGAGGATCCAGGTGGTCACATCGCAGACCGCCTCGCGGCTGGTCGCCGCCGCCTGCACGGCCTGCACGACCGGCGGCGCGCCGAAGACGCTGGCGCAATCGTGGACGTTCGGACGCAGGGCGCCGCTGCTGGCGCTGCCGAGGCCGCTCTCGACTCCGCCGCTGCGGCCGGTCACGAGATAGAGGAAGCCGCGCCCGACCGCCGGCACGTCGTTGTCCGCGAAGACCGGGCCGGCGAGATTCTCGGCGAAGCAGGAGCCGTACTCCTGCGCCGCGCCGTCGTGATCGGTGTCGTGCAGCGAAGCGAGATCGCCACGATAGAGATCGAAGACCTGGAAGCC
Organism: Candidatus Polarisedimenticolia bacterium; assembly: GCA_036005805.1. Lineage (GTDB taxonomy): Bacteria > Acidobacteriota > Polarisedimenticolia > Gp22-AA2 > Gp22-AA2 > DASRAU01. Next base: position 7,851 of record DASYQE010000325.1, read on the forward strand.
GGTCTCCTGCTGCCACACCACCTGGGTCGTCGAGGCCAGGCGCACCTCGATGACACCGTCGTCGGGATCGCAGGCGTCGCCCTGGGCGTCGGCGTCCCGGTTCTCCTGGCCGGGGTTGAAGTCGTTCGGACAATTGTCGAAGCAGGAGGCGAGACCGTCGCCGTCGGCGTCGAGCCCCTCGTCCACCTGGCCGTCGCAGTCGTTGTCGATCCCGTCGCAGGTTTCGACCGCGCCGGGGAAGCGGCCGGCGTCGTTGTCGTCACAGTCCGAGAAGGGCGGTCCCGGGCAGCCGGGTCCGGCGGCCCAGAAATCGTCGCCGTCGAGATCGGGACAGGAGCGCGCCTGCACCGCCGCCAGGCAGTCGATGCGCGGGACCGTGACGCCGCTCTTGGGATCGAAGATCGGGTGGCCGGTCGCCTTGAGCGTGTTCTCGATGGCGTCGGCCCGGATGCCCGGGTCGGCCTGGGCGAGGAGAGCCGCGCAGGCGGTCGCGTGCGGCGCCGAGAAGCTCGTCCCGACGTCGGTCGCGACCCCGCCTCCCACGGCGCTCGTGGTGATCATGCCGCCGGGGGCGAGGAGATCGGTCGCCGCGCTGCTGTTGCTGTAGCAGCCGACCTGATCGACGGCCGTGGTGGCATCGGTGCAGATCTCGTTGTAGACGACCGTGCCGACATTGGCGTCGTAGGTCCCGCCCACCGAGATGGCGGCGCTGACGCAGGCCGGGGCGCTCATGCCGTTCGCGACGCCGGCGTTTCCCGACGGGGCGAAGACCGGGATCCCCAGAGCCCGCAGGGCATTGACCTCGAACGTCATGCCGCTCGTGGTCGCATCGGACCTGTCGCACACGGGCGGGTAGACGAAGAAACTCCCGATGCTGCAGTTGACCGCCGTGACGTCGGGACGGTTCTCGAGAATCCAGTCGAGCCCGCTGATGACGTCGGCGAGACAGCAGGTGAACTCTCCGCCGACGACCTTCACCGCGACGATCTTCGCTCCCGGCGCGACGCCGACCGCCGCCGCATGGCCATCGGAGGTGATGATGCCGGCGACCATCGTGCCGTGGCCGTTGTCATCCACGGCGGAGCCCGGTCCGACCATGAAATTGCCTCCGTTCGGACAGCATGTGCCGCTGTGCGGGCAGATGCAGGCCTCTCCGACGAGGGCGCCGGCGAGGTCGGGATGACCGCCATCCACGCCGCTGTCGATCTCGGCGAGCACGATCCCGGCGCCGGTCAGCCCCTGCGCGTGCAGCGTCGTGGCGCCGATGACCGGCACCGACTGCGCCAGCATCGGCGCGATGGGCTGTTCGAGGTCGATGCGCACGACCCCTTCGAAGCGGCGCAGCCGCGCGAGACCGGCGCGGGAGATCTCCCCCGCCAGGATCGGGGCGTTCTTCGGCCGGGCGCGCAGCGTGAAATCACCCGCCTTCAGAGCGGCGAGCAGGCGCCCCTGTGTCCGGGCCACTTCGCCGCGCAGGCGCGCGCGGTCGGGCCGTCCCGCCAGCGCCGGATCGACATCAAGAAGGATGACGACACGGGCGACCGGGGAGGCGGCGAGCGCTTCCTCCACCCCGGGACCGACCACCGGCACGGCACCGAGCGCGATGCAAGGAACAGCGAGAACGATGAAGACGAAGACGAAAAAGCTGCCAGCCAGCCGGCCGGGACCACCCATGCGTCCTTTCCGGGACCACCCCTTCGCTGACGCGGTGCCGTTCATACGGCCACGTCCGGGGTGTGTCAAGTCAGGATTCGGTCAGGACCCGGCGCGCCCGTCCGATGCCGGCAGGCGCTTCGGTTTCCGTGCAGCCCCGGGG
>DASYQE010000326.1:0-8448 GCA_036005805.1 Candidatus Polarisedimenticolia bacterium
AGGAGGGGATCGCGGCGGCTTTCTTGCGCAGGCTGGCGATGAGCCCCTGCGGCTGCTGCGACTTGGGCAGGGTGTCGGCGTAGGCCAGCGCGTCTTCGAGCGTGCGCTTCGCCGCGGCCTTGTCGCCCTTCTTCGCGTAGATGTCGGCGCGGGCGTCGAAGATGCGCAGCTTGCGGGCGCCGTAGGCGAGATCGAGCGCACGCTGGCTCTCGGTGAGGGCCTCGTCGAAACGGCCCAGCTCACGGTAGAGGATCGCCAGGCGGGCCGGCGGGTTGTAATCGTCGGGCAGGTCTTTCTCCGAGGCGAGCAACGCCGGCACGGCGCGGCCCGGATCGCCGAGCGCCAGCGCGGCGGCGACGCGGTGCGAATCGAAGGCGGCGCGCGCTTCGACGCTCTTGGCCGCGGCGGCCTGGCTCTCGAGGAAGGTCAGCCAGCGCCCGGCCATCTCCTTCCTTCCGGCCTCGTCGCCGCGTGAATCGCGCAGGTCGACGAGCGTTCCATACGCGCTCGATCGGTCGTCGGCGAGCACGTTGTCGAGGGCGAGGCTCTCGACGACGAGCGGCTCGAGGTCCTTGAGGGCGCCGGCGCGCCAGGCGGCGCTCTCGGGCGCCTCGAGGGCGCAGCCGAGACCGGTCGCGCCGGCAGCGGCGAAGGCCGGGCCGCGCTCGAGAGCCGGAGCCTCGCGTCGCGCCACCGCCGCGCAATCTTCGAGCTTCCCGGTCTTCTGCAGCGCGGCGAGCAGCGAGTTCACGGCGCGGCCGCGGCCCGCCCAGGCAGCCGGCGCGTTCTGGAGCGTCTCGGTATAGGCGGCGGCCGCTTCGTCCATCTTCTTGTCGGCGCCCAGCCGATCCGCGCGAGCCAGAGCCGCATCGGCCGCCGACTTGCCGGAGGCGGCGCCGGTTCGTGCGCCGCCTGACCCTTTGACGGCGCGCTCACCGTCGTCGAGCAGCCGCTCGAACTCCGGCTTCGTCAGGCTCCCGGCCCAGCGCAGCGCCACGTTCCCGTTTGCGCCGTCGAGCACCAGGAAGGTGGGGTAGGCCTCGACGCCGAGATGTTCGACGAACGCGGCGTTATGCGAATCTTCGGTGTTGATCGAGAGCCAGGCGAACCGCCCGGCGTGCTTCGCGAGCGCGGGGTCGTTGAGCACCGTCGCGCGCACGAAGCGGCAGGTGTGTCACCAGGGGGCCCAGGCTTCGACGAAGATCGGCACACCGCGCCGCTTCGCCTCGGCCAGGGCCGCGGACGAGTCGTCCTGGATGAAGTGCAGTGCGGAGGCGGGCGTCACCTTCCCGGGCACCGTCCCGGCGGCTTTCGCCGCTCCCTGCGACGTCCCCCCGGCGCTCCAGGTCGCGACGAGGCCCAGCATCAGCCCGGCGAGCGAAACACGCGCGGTCCACATGCCGTGAAGGCTACGCGCTTCCGGCCCGCCGGGTCAAACGCGGGACGCGGGCGCTCCCGGCCGGCGCGGCTCGTGTCAACCCGTCAGGGAGGTGTCGGGCACGGCGACGAGTTCGGGATCGGCTGGCTCGAGGAATCGAATCCCAGGGGACCCTCGCCGCAGGCGCCTTCTCCGTCCACCAGGTAATAGAAGGCGGTCCCTACGGGCGGCGTCGAGGCGTCGGTGGACGTCGCGGCGCCGTCGGCGAACGCGTCGGCGCTCTCGAAGCAGGTCTGGTCGTATCGTGTGGCGCCGGCGCGGCTCCCGAGGAGCCCGGCCGGGATGGTTCCGCGGTAGGCATTCCCGTGCGCTCCGGATCCCGGGGCCGGCCAGCCGAAGACCGTCTGGCCCGAGAAGAGGACCGGAGTGATCTCGGCGGGCGGCTGGCACGTGTTGTCGTAGCAGGTGGTGACGTCGGCCAGCACCGGGGTCGCCGAGCCTATGGTCGTGCTCAGGAAGGCCCGGTACTCGAGATACCGGCCGCTGAACTGTCCGGCGGAGAGCGTTGCCGGGCTCGAGGTGAAGAAGCTCGCCGAGGTGCCGTCGGGTCCGATGAAGGTGAACGGGCCCGCGGCGCTGTTGCTCGCCGCCGCCTGGAAACGCACGGCCGTGCCCGCGGGCGTCGTCGCGGTCCAGGCGAGCGAGATCCAGCGAGGCGTGGCGCCCGCGGCGGGATTCGCATCCCTCGCCCGCGACACCAGGTCGCCCGCCGCACCGTAGGTGACCGCCGCCGTCACATAAGTCTTGAACCCCAGGTCCGTGCTCTGGCCCGACCAGGAGCTTCCGCTGTTGGTCGAGACCGCCTGCGCGCCACCGGCGTACTGGTTGTTGTTGCTGCGCAGCACGGCATACGACCCCGTCGCCCGGTTGGCCAGCAGGCGCAGCACGACGGCGTAAGTCGTGCCGCTCGTGAGCGTCGCGGGGGCGCCGAATGTCGCCGTGCGGAACGCGGCCGTCCCGTCCGCGAAGCCGGCGATCGTCGAGGTGGCCAGGACGGTGGTCGTGGGCAGCCCCGCGCTCGTCGTCCGCACTTCCACCGTGATGTCCGGAGACGCGCCGCTACAGCCGCTGCAGAACAGGTCCATGTCGACCCGGGTCATCGTGCCGCTCAGCGCCGGGACGAAGGTCTGCGCCTCCCAGTTCGTGGTGGTGATGGTGTTCCCCGTCGAGCCGACGCTGACGTTCTGCTGGTCGAGCGTCTCCGTGCCGCCCGAGGCGATCGCCAGTTTCACGTTCCCAGGGCTCGAGGTCAGATCGAGCCCCGTGGGCACGCCGGACTGGAAGTCGCTCTGCGTCGTGTCCGTGAGACAGCCGGCCGATGGCGCCGTGGCGAGCGCGAAGTTCTGCGTGGCCGTCGCTCCGGCGGTGACCACGACACCGCTCGCGGTGGCGCTGCTGTATCCGGAGGCGGTCACGGTCAGGTCGTAGACGCCGCTGGCGAGGTCGGTGAACAGATAGTGACCGGCTGCGTCCGTGGTCGTCGTTCCGGCGCCGGCGCCGGAGAGAGCGATCTGCGCCAGGGCGACGGGAGCGCTCGTGGAGGCGTCCGTGACCGTCCCCTGCAGGTCCCCCACGGTCGGGTTGAAGAGGTTCTGAAGATTGGCATACAGCCCGCCCCAGTCGGGCGTGCCGATCCCGGTCACCGGGTCGTACCCGGGGCCGGCCGAGTAGGCGCCGTTGCTGCCGCTGGTGACGTCGTGGAACGACTGCGCGTAGCTCGTGCCGGCCTCGTTGCGCAGGATGCGGTAAAGCAGCGGCGCCGCATGGCCCATGCTCTGGCCCACGATCTGGTTGCCGACCGCCCAGGCGCCGGCCCACATCGGCGCCACCGCGCTCGTGCCGCTCGTCTGGTAGATGAACGACCCGAGCGTCACGGCGTACGCCGCCCTGGTCGAGCCGCCGCACTGTCCGTAGTGCGCGCTGATGTCGGGGACCACCCGCTTCGTTCCGGCGGGAACACCGGGGCCGGTCTGCCACGACGGCCGGTCGTAGATGGAGCCCGACTTCGACGGCACACCGCCCCCGCCGTCGCTGCACCCGGTCTCCGGAGCGTAGCCGGCGTTGAAGCCGTCCGCCCCGAAGTTGTCCTCCATGTCGCTCCCCCCGGCCCCGGTGACGTGCGCGGACGAGGCCGGCCATTCCGTGTCGGGATTCGGAGAGCCGCCGCAGTCGTTCGATCCGCGGTCGCCGCTCGAGATGAACCACGCCTGGCCCGCCGCATCCGCCTGCAGGAGGGCGGCCTCGTCATTGGCGATGGACGTGTCAGGCGTCTGGCCGACGCACAGGCCCCAGGAGGAGGACACCACCTTGATGTCCGCCGCATGGTCGGCGATGAACTGGTACATGACGGTGAACGAGTCGATCAGCAGGTTGTTCACCATGTAGTTGACGAGATGGGCGTCGTTCGCGGTGCTGGTGATCATCACCGAATCGAGCTGGGCTTCGAGGGAATCGCCGTTCGTTCCGTTCTGCAGGGTGCAGCCCTTCGATCCCTGGACGGAGGTCTTGACCACGCAGGTCCCGGGGGGATTGTCGGCGGGACCGTTCGCCCCCTGGAAGATGGTCCGCGGCCCCGACGCGCCGTCCGACCAGGCGCCGTAGCCCTCGGCCGCCCCCCCCTCGCGGGTGAAGATGTCGTTGAGCAGCGGCGTCTCGACCTGGTACGCGCCGGCGATCGCGATGGTGACGCCGGGCGTCGCCTTGAATCCCGCGTCGAAGCTCGCGGTTTCGTTGTACGCGTTGGCCCAGTCCCGGTGCGTGTAATACGGGTTGCCGCTGAAGACGTACGCGGGCTTGCGCTCCGTCAGCGAATCGAGCCCCCCGACACGGACCACCTTTCCGGCGAGCTCCGGCGGCAGGACCGGGTCGCCGTCGTTGGCGTACACCTCGCGCCCGCGATAGGCGTACGCGTTGATGGCGACCTTGAAGGCGGTCTCGGCCAGGCCGACGGTGCCGCGCGCGGACACGATGCGCGCCGCCGGCATGTCCACGTCGGTGAAGCCGCGGGAGAGGAGAAAATCCGCTGCCGCCTGGACATCCTCGGGACGCGGGCCGAAGCGGGCCTGGAACTCCTCGGGGAGAATCCACTTGTTGTAGAGGGGGGATCGCGGATCGTGCTGGGCCGCGGTCAGCGCCTCTGCGCCGGCACGATCGCGCAGGTCGAGCGCGAGCATGACCACGATCGGCAGGTCCGGAGTCTCGCGACGCAGGAAAGACGCTTCTTCGAGCCCGGGGGGAGTGTTGTGCCGGATCGGCACTGGTCCGGGTGCGGCGCTGCGGGCGGGGATGACTGTCGACGCGATGGCGAGAAAGATCCAGACCAGGGGGCGTGCCCCAGCGAACTGTCGTCTCATGGACTCCCTTCCTTATTGGTCCAAGGGGATTTTGGGAATATACGCCCAGCCCGGAAAGATGGCGGGACCAAAAACGAAATCAGGGTGAAACAGCGTCCCTTCGCCGCAGGAGACTTCAGCAGCCCTTCAGGCGCGTGATGGTCGCCCGAGGGCTGGCGGCCCGGGATGGCAGAAACCAGCGGCGCCTCTTCCCGAGAAGGGAATACCCATGTTCCTGCATCGTTATTCCTTGACAGAGGGGGAGCCGTGGTCTTCATCACCCTGCGTGAGGAGAACCAGCATGAACCGCGGGGAGAGTCCCGGCTTCTGTTCCACGGCCCGGACTTTATTGACTTCCGCGCGCGGGTTGCAAGGCTCGCCGGGACGCCCATGCCCCGCCCGAGCCGGTCGAGCGGCCGTCAGTCCGGGCGCTGGATGCCGAGTTTCCTGAGGCGCGCTTCGAGCGTCGTGCGCTTGAGCCCGAGAATCCGGGCGGCGCCGTGGTTCCCGCTGACGCGCCAGCCCGTCTTCTCGAGCACCGAAAGGATGTGCCGGCGCTCGACCTCTTCGAGCGTGGGCGCCGCCGCGCTCGAGGTCCTTGCCGGCGCGGTGCTCTCTGGCCCGTCGATCCGCGGCGGCGCCGCGGGCGCGGCGGGCGGCACCGGCAGGGAGGACGAGGTCGCGAAATCGCCGAGAACGAACCGGCCGGGAGGAGACAGGATGACGGCCCGCTCGATGACGTTCTGCAGTTCCCGGACGTTGCCCGGCCAGGGATAGGCGGCCAGCCTCTCCAGCACGTCCTGCGCCGGCGGACCGACCGGCTTCCCCATTTTCGAGGCATAGAGCATCGCGAAGTGCCGGACCAGCCGGGGGATGTCCTGCCGCCGCTCGCGCAGCGGCGGGATGGCAATCGGGAAAACGTTCAACCGGTAATACAGATCCGCCCGGAAACGATCCTCCCCGACGGCGCGCAGCAGATCGCGGTTGGTGGCCGTCACCAGGCGCACGTTCACCTTGAGCGTCCGCGTGCCGCCGACGCGCTCGAACTCCCCTTCCTGCAGCACGCGCAGAAGCTTGGCCTGGAGATCGAGCGGGAGGTCGCCGACCTCGTCGAGGAACAGTGTGCCGCCGTCCGCGAGCTCGAAGCGGCCGGGCTTGCGTTGCAGCGCGCCGGTGAAGGCGCCCTTCTCGTGCCCGAAGAGCTCGCTCTCGATCACGCCCGTCGGCAGGGCGGCGCAGTTCACCTTGACCAGGATCTTGTCCCTGCGCTGGCTGAGGGCGTGGATGGCGCGGACGATCAGCTCCTTGCCGGTGCCCGTCTCGCCGGTCACCAGGACGGTGGAGCCGGTCCCGGCCACCATCCGCACGCTGGCGAGAATGTCCCGGATCGACGGGGACTCCCCCACGACGTCGCCGAAGGCGGCCTCCGATCGAACCTCCTCCTGCAGGTACTGGTTCTCTTCCTCGAGGCGTGCCTTGAGCGCGGCGATCTCCTCGTAGGCGAGGAGGTTCTCGAGGGCCAGCGCCACCTGCTCTCCAATCGCGACCAGCAGCGACGTCTCGGCTCCGCGGTATCGGCCGGGCGTCACGCTGCCGACATTGAGCGTCCCCAGGATGCGTCCCTTGACCGGCAGCGGGACCGAGAGGACGGAACGGAGTCCCTGCTTCAGGAGCGCGGCGTGCTCCACGAAGGAGGGAGGCTCCCGCATGTCGTCGGTCACGAGCGGGGCGCGGTGATCGAAGACCCATCCCGCACGGCTGCCGTGGCGCGGCCACTCGGCACCCAGCGGGATCCCCTCGCCCGACGGGACGGACTCCTGGACCCCCAGCACCTTGAAGAGATCCCGGCCGGGGTCGTGCAGGACGAGGGCGCACCGGTCGCAGGGGATCATCCGCCCCAGCGCGGTCGCGATGGCCCCGAAGAGCGAGTCCCGATCGAGGCAGGTCACGATGGCGTTGTTGACGTCGAGCAGGACCCGCAGGCGCTCCTCCGAGGACTTGAGGGCCGCCGTCCGCGATTCCACCCGCATCTCCAGTCCCGCGGTCAGCTTCTGCAGCTGCTCGACGGACCGGCGCAGCTCGATCTCCGACATGGCGCAGGTGGCGAGCACGCGGAGGATGCCGAGCTCCTCCTCGGTCCATTCCCGCGGCCGCGTGTCCACCACGCAGAAGGTTCCGAGCGCATGCCCTTCGGAGGTCATGAGCGGGATCCCGGCATAGGCGATCGCCGGGAGCCCGGAGATCTCGGGATAACGCTCGAAGACGGGATGACGACTGGAGTCCGGCACCGCGAGCTCTTCGCGGGTGCGCACCGCGTGCTCGCAGAAGGAATGCTGGACCGGGCCCTCGCGCAGCGTCGCGAGCGGTTCCTCGAGTCCGCACTGGCTCTTGAAGAAGAGGCGATCGCGATCCACCAGGGAGACGATCGACAGCGGCACGCGCAGCACCGCCGTTGCCATGCGGGTCAGCCGGTCAAACGCCTCTTCCGGAGCGCTGTCGAGCAGCGAGGTGCGCCGCAACGCCTCGAGCCGCGCCACGTCGTCGCGCTCTTCGAAGGGCTTGGTCATGGAGAAACCCCGCCGCCGCTCGACTGGGAAAGGCAGGCAGGATAGCACAGCGGCCCGAGCGGCCCCGTCCTCCGGGCGGTCGGGAGCAGGCTCCTAGTCCCCTGCCGGCTCGGACACGATCCCGATCCCCTCGCATTCGAGCACGCTCGCGACGACGCCGGCGCGGCAGCGGATCTCCACCCCGGCGCGCTCGAGCCGCACGAGAGCGGCGGTGCCGGCCCGATTCACGAACCGGACGGCCGCCAGGTCGACCGCGACCGGGGTGCCTCCGGCGAGCCAGGAGGCGCATTCCTGCTCCAGGAGGGCTCCCGCTTCCCCATCGACGTGCCCTTCCAGCTTCAGCACGATCGACTCGCCGGCAGCGCCCACCACCGTGATGCGCAGCATCAGAACGCGCGCTTCATCATGGTGCGCAGCGTCACGCAAGAAGCAGACCACGCGTCATCGCCGTGAAACGGCGCACCGCGAGCGGCGACCTGCCATCGCCTTGGCAATTCTGCCAATTCTCCCGACGGGCCGGCACGCGCTGCCAAGTCGCTTCCTGGAGGGCTCGATCCTCCTCCGTTCGCTTCAACCTCGCGTCTGACAGGCGTTTCCGGGCGACGGCGACGGCACGGCCGGCGCTGGCATCCGTCTTGCCTTTGTCCGCGCCTCGTCGGGACCGAGTGCCCGGCGCCATCGAACGAAGGAGAAGTGCGATGCACACAGTCACCCGTTGGTCCGTGGGCGCGGCGATCGCGCTCGCGATTGCGCGCGGAGCGATGAACGCACCATCCGTCGTCTCCGCGCACCCCTCCGACCCGGTCCGCGACGACGCGTCCGCCGCACGCGGCGGCAGGACGCGCAACGCCTACCAGGTCACACCGCTCGTCTCGGATGGGAGCATCGATGCCCCCTTCCACGATCCCAATCTGAGGAACTCCTGGGGAATCGCCCGCGGCGTTTCGGGGCCCTTCTGGGTCTCGGACAACCACGCCGACGTGTCGACCTTGTACGACGGGAACGGCGTGGCGAACCCCCTCGTCGTCTCGCTTCCGGCCGGCGCGGGTCCGACCGGGGTCGTCTTCAACGGCGGCGGCGGCTTCATCGTGAACGACGGCACCAACTCCGG
>DASYQE010000327.1:0-7018 GCA_036005805.1 Candidatus Polarisedimenticolia bacterium
CGTCACCCGAGAGCAGGCCATCGCTGCCCTCGAGGAAGCCAAGGAGGCCGTGCTCGCCAATGCGTATCGTCCTCGATGAGTGCCTCCCGAGACAACTGAAGAGAGAGCTCGCAGGGCACCATGTCCGGACGGCGCAGGAACAGGGATGGGCAGGTCTGAGAAACGGAGATCTGCTTCAGGCCGCCAGCATCGACTTCGATGTTTTCCTCACGGTTGACCGCAACATCGGGTTTCAGCAAAACGTGAACGACTTCGCCATCGCGGTCATCGTGATGGTCGCCGAGGGCAATCGTCTTCGGGACCTGCGTCCATTGATGAAGGAAGTGCGCGACGCTCTTTCCCGCGCGGAACCCGGTCGACTCATTCGTGTCGGCAGCCGGCCTCACCACTTCAGATTGAAGGAGAGCCCGTACAGCGCGGCGGTGTCGCGCAGGGTCTTGATGACCTCCTGGTCGTCGGGAGTGCGGTAGACGCTCGTCCGCTGCGGCTCCATGAAGTTCTTGGCCTTGAGCGTGAACGAGACGTCGACCTTGCCGCGCACGATCTTCTGCGAGTAGGTGAAGTCGACGGTCCGGAATGTCTCTCCGAAGGTGTTCGGAACGCCGCCGGTCTCGGCGGCCGCGGCTCCGGTCAGGAGCGTCTCTCCGGTCACGTTATAGAAGAGGCCGCTCTGGATCCCGAGCCGGTCGTTGTCGTAAGCGATGCTCGCATTGAAGATGTGGTCGGGCTGTCCCTGCAATCGCCGCTGCTCTTCGTTGAGACCGAAGTTGGCGAGCGACTGCTGCTCGATGAGAGGGACGTCCACCGAAGAGTCGAGGCTCGTGTAGTTGGTGCCGATCGTCCAGCCTTCCATCACCTTGGCGAACCCGCCGAGCGGATAGCGCGCCTCCAACTCGAAGCCTTTCAGCTCGCCCTGCTCGTAGTTGACAGGCTGCACGAAATTCCGGCCTGCCGTGGCGAACGAGATCAGTTCGATCGGGTCGGTGATGTCCTTGTGGAAGACGCTGGCCGCCAGCACTTCCCCCGGCTTCCTGAACCACTCCCAGCGCAGGTCGTAGTTGGTGATGTGGCTCAGCACGAGATCGACGTTGCCGACGAACTCGTCCCCCGCCAGGAACTCCTCCGTCGCGACCGGCGCCAGCTCGCGGAAATTGGGGCGCGCGATCGTCCGGCTCCACGAAGCGCGCAGCTTCATCTCCGGCCGAATGGCATAGATCATCCCGACTGAGGGCAGGAGATCGGCATCATCGATGTGCGCCGAGGCTTCTTCTTGTGTTGCCGGAACGATGGCATGGTTGCCATTGGCATCCTGCTGGATGGTTTCGAGTTTGAGTCCGGTCGGGACGACGGACATCTTCGTCTTTTCGTAACGGGCTCCGGCGACCAGGTTCAGGCTCGGAACGAGCGGCAGGTCGACCATTCCATAGCCCGCCTCCGCTGACTGGTCTCCGGTGTAATCCACATCGAGATCGTCGAGCGGGTCGATGAACCAGACGAGCTGATCGCGGGGGGAATAGGGAGAGGGGTTCGTGTCGGTCGCCGTGCATCTCGTCTTGTCCGGGGGACAGCGCACCTCCGCGAACCCGATACGCTCCGGGTCGGTGAAGATGTCCGTCCAGAGCTGACCCTGCTCCGTCGCCGTGAAGGTCGCATAGGTTGTGTTCAGCCGCTGGGCGGCATTGCTGCTGGAGCTGGCCTGCGTCTGGAAGTGATAGGTGAACGAATTCTGCGTGAAATCGCGGTCGGTCGAGTCGTAGAACAGGCCCGCCTTGATGTTTCCCTCGCTCGCGGTCCACTGATCGAACGGCAGGACGAGGTTCACCGCTCCCTGCGGCCCCGCTTCCTCGATATTGCGGAAGATGCGGCGCGATCGATCGGCGTCGTTGGTGTCCTTCAGGAACGCGCCCGCCTGCGTCGCCGGTGAGAAGTTGTAGAGGAAGAAGCGAACGTCCGGCTCGTCCTGACGGGTGGTGTTGTAGGTCGCGAACCAGTCCAACTTGACGCCCTTCCAGGCGGCGTCCGTCCAGTGGTGTTTGCCGTAGAACTGTCCTGACCCGACGGTCCGTTCGGTGTAGTGAAGCGACTGGTTGATCTGGATGGGATCGTCTCCGTTGGTCTGGAAGCGCGCCTCATCCTCGGCCGATTGGTTGCCGATCAGACGAAGTCCCATTTCGTGGTTCTCGCTGACCTGGTAGACGAACGAGCCGAGGACGCCGACCAGCACCTCGTCGAGACCGGCGCTGTCGAAGCGCGTCTGCCCGAGGGTGAGTGGCTGGCTCGGGTCCGAGACCTCCACCAGGTTGTTTTGGCCGCCTTCGTAGAAGTCGTACTTGTGCGTGTAGGTTAAAGCGCCGACGACGCCCACGGCGCTTCCTTCTCCTTGATCGAAACGGTTGCCACCGACCACGGAGAAGGAAGTGTTGGGACCAGGCGCCTCGCGCGATACGCCCATCACCGGTTGAAAGGAGCGGGTGAGGTCACTCCACATCTGGGCATTTGCGATTCTTGTGGCGTTGGCGCTGTAACTGCCCTGATTCGGCGGGAACGTCGACGGCGGCGGCAAGTTCTTGGTCTTCGCCTCTTCAGGAAGGGCGCGATCGTCCCCCGCGATACCGAGGGTCGTGACTCCTCCCCCCTCGTAGGTGAGAAACCGATCGTTCCCCGTCGCGAGCGAGTTGTACTCGAGCCCGAAGCCGGCGGAGTACAGCTTCTCGTCCGGCACCCCCTTGGTGACGATGTCGATGCCGCCGCCGGTGAAGTCGCCCTGGAGATCGGGGGTGAAGGTCTTGGTGACGGTGACGCTCTCGATGGTGCCGGTCGGGAAGAGATCCACCTGCACGGCGCGGCGGCGCGGGTCGGCGCTGGGGATCTTGACGCCGTTGAGGGTCGTGCCGGTGTAGCGGTCCGACAGGCCGCGCACCACGGCGTACTTGCCGCCGGTCACGGAGGCGCCGACGACGAACTTGAGCGCCCCGGCAACGTCGGTCGCACCGCTCTTCGACATGATCTCCGACGAGATCGCGTCCTGCACCGTCGTCGCCTCCGAGCGGATGTCGAGCAGGCCGACCTCCGTGCCGCCGAGGATGTCCTCGCCGGTGACGACCATCTCGTCCATCTCGGTCACCTCGATGCTCAGCTCGGTGCGCACCTCGGCCATGGTGCCGGCGTTGACGACGATGTCGGCGGCGACCTTGCGCTGGTAGCCGTCCTTGGTGAACGCGAGGGTGTAGGTGCCGGGGGGCACGCGCTCGAAGACGAACGATCCGTCCGGGCCGGTCTGGGTCGCGAGGAAGGCTTCCATGATGGTGACGCGCACGCCGGCCAGCGTCACCCCGAAGTCCTTGTCGGTAACCGTGCCGCGCACAACACCGAAGATCGGCCCCTGCGCCGCCGCGGGTGCTTCAGCCGCCCCCCAGCACGCCAGCACGAGGAGCAGGATGGCGGCCGGGCGGAGCGGGTTCCGGAGCTGTGGCGTGCCGTCCATCCTCATCTCACTCGAAGGGGAAAGCGCGCCGGGTTCGGGCGCCGATTCGGTGCCGCTCCTGCGATGCCGCGCGGAGATTAGAGGGGGACGGTGACGGACGGGACACGGGCCCGTGACGCTTGAGTGACCGCGTGCCGGACGTGTGACGTCAGCGTGACGCGGCGCTCACCACGGTTCGCCGAGGCCGGCCAGCAGGCTCTCGAGTCGCGACCGGAGCGCTTCGTCCGGCACGACGCCGTCCTGGCCCATCTGACGGCAGATGGCCGAGAGCGCAATGGCGCGCGGCCGTGACAGGCGCATCGCGGCCGCGTTGTCGATCGCCTTGAGGTCGAGCCGTCGGGCGCGCTCGGCGTCCGGCACCTGGCGCCAGGCCGAGGCGATGCGCTCGATGAGCCCGGGCTGGTCGATGCTGAGCGCCTGCGCCACGAGCCCTTCGGCGTCCTGCAGCGGCTTGCGCGCCTTCTCCGGCTGTTCGATCTCCGCCCACGCCCGGCCGACCGCGATGAGCCCCGGGATCGCCTCCGGCGGATTCTTCGCGTTGCTGGAGAGAAGCTTCGCGGCCTCGGAGATCGCCTGCTTCGCGTCGCCCTTGCGGCCGAGCGCGGCATACGCGGGCGCGATCTGCAGCAATCCGTCGAGCCGGCGCTCGATCGGCAGCCGGTCGGCCGACGAGCGCGCCGCGTCGAGCGCCTGCAGCCGCGAGGCCTTCGGAGCGTCGGCGTGCTTCGCCAGGGCGAGGTAGCCGGCGGTGCGTCCCCAGGCGGCGTCGAGGTCGTTGTTGCTCTCCAGCGCCCGGAGCTTTTCCAACCCCTGCGCGAAGTTTCCCTGCACCGCGGCGGCCACGGCATCGGTCGCGGCGGCGCGGCCGGAGTACTGGATGGGATCGTTGGTGGCGAGGTCGGCCGTGATCCTGTTCGCCTGCTCGTGGTCGCCGAGCAGCGCCAGCGCCTCGGCGACCTGCGACGAGATGCGCGGGTTCTCCCAGCCGCTGGTGTTCTGGCGCACCTCCTCGGCCTTGGCGATGAAGCCGCGCGCCTCGTCGGCCCGGCCGGCGCGTGCCAGCTCGGTGGCCATGGTGGCGTAGAGGCTGCCGCGCCGCCAGCCTTCGATCTGGGTGGCGCGCCGGGCCGCCTCGTCGTAGGCGCCGGCCGCGGAGTATTCCCCGAGGGCCAGCTCCTGCGCCTTGGCCCGGTCGCGCGCGTCGCTCCTGATCGCGGTCGCGAACCGGAAGGCGAAATCGAGCGACTCGAGCCCGGGCTCGGCCATCGCCGCCCCCGCGGCCGACGCCGCCAGCATCAGGGCCACTCCACCCACCGACATCCGCGACATCGAGACCCGACGGTTGCTCATGATCGCCTCACTCCTCCCCGGACGCACGAACGGACGGAAGGGCGGGAGCGCCCATGACAGCGCTCCCGCCCCCCGTCTCCCTCTCGTCCCGCGGCGTGATTAGTTGCAGGCCACCCCGGTCAGCTCGACGCCGGTCGTGGTGTTGAAGCCCAGGGTCCCCGAGCCGCAGGCGTTCTGCGACCGGACCGTGTAGTAGAAGACCTCGCCGGGCGCCGGCGTCGCGGCGTCCGACTTCGAGGTCGGGAACTGATCGGCCGCCACGCAGGTCGCGGTGCCGTAGTTGACCGGGGTCCCGAACGACGACCGCGCGGCGCGCAGCACGTCGTAGAACACCAGCCCCATGTTGCCGGGCAGGGCCACCGGGTCCCAGGTGAACAGGCCGGCCTGGGTCTCCTGGATGTTGGTGACCTCGTCCGGGACCACCGTCGAACCGGCGCCGCACGACGGCCGGTAGCCGAGCGTGCCGCTGTTGGTCCAGGACGTGGACCAGTCCACCGTGCCGAACGCGCCGCGGTACGGCGCCGGCTCGAAGAAGCCGTCGTTCGGCGCGACACGGTTGGTGGTGAGCAGCGGGCTCCCCGGGGCAGGACGCGGGTCGATCGAGTCGATCGGGTCGGGTGTCCCGGTGCTGCCGGATCCGACGCGGTGCAGCGTCCGGATCGGCAGGGCCGAGGCGCACGGGATGTACTGGTTGTTGAGCGCGGCATTGGTGAACATGCCGTTGTCGTGGTGGATCTTGTTGGCGTCGGTCGGCAGCGCGATGCCGTAGTCCACGGGCGCGTCGTCGCACGACGCGCCGACCGGGCAGGTCGCCGAGGTCAGGCAGAGCGCGCCGCCGATGCTGCAGACGCCCTGGGTCACCATCACCCCCTGCGGACGCGGACCGCCCGGCGGGAAGGTCCCGCTCAGGAGATCCTGCTGGCGGCGGATGCAGTAGAAGGAGTTGTTCTGCAGCTCCAGCTCGAAGGTCGAGGCCGGGCCCTTCTGATCGTTGACGCAGACCTCGCCGATGGGGCACTGCGGCGTCGCCGTGCAGACGGTCGCGGTCGTGACGCTGCAGTGTCCCTGGTTGAGCACGTAGGCCGTGCCGGCGCGCTCGCCCGAGGTGTTGGCCGAGTTCGACGACGCGGTCCCGCCCTCGATCAGCGCCTCGGCGCCGCCGAAGTCCATGAAGGCGCTGTTGTACCAGCGGCCGCCGGAGTTGTCGCGGAAATGCAGCGCCGTGTTCTCGCCGTGCGCCGTGTAGTCCTTCTGCGCGCCCAGGCCCACGAAGGTCGCGTTGTACACGGTCGGGATCGACTTCGGCAGCGAAGCGTCGCCGACGTTGCCTCCGTCGAGCTCGCCACCCTTGTCGGACTTGTCGGTGCCGGGCGTTCCCTGCATCAGGAGGATGAACTGCAGCTTGCCGCGGTACCCCTCGTCCCAGTCGGTGCCGTCGTCCCCCGGGCTGACGAACACGGCGCGCTTGATGTTGACCGTGCCGCCGAAGAACTCCACCGCGTCGTCCTTGCCCTGGAAGACCTCGATGTTGCTGATGTCGGTCTCGCGGCCGACGCCACCCAGGGTGATGCCGTTGATCTCGTTGTTCGGCGACAGGTTGAACCCGCCGTAGCGCACCGAAACGTAGTTGAGCGTGCCGCTGTCGTCGTCATCGCAGGACGCCGGGAACAGGGGCGACGCCGAGCAGTTGCCGTAGAGGCCCAGGCCCCCGGCCGCGTTGAGGCCCTCGATCTGCACCTCGCGCGCGGGGTTCGGCGCGCCGACGGTGTTGTTGGCGATGTAGGTGCGGCCGAGGAGAATGAGCCCGCCCCACGTCCCGACGATGCCCCGGGCGTTGGCCGGGTTGTCGTACGGGTCGAAGCCGGGATGGCCGTCGACGTTCGAGTCGTCCTCGTTGGTGAAGATGATCGGCTTCGCGGCGGTGCCGTTGGCGATGATCTTGGCGCCGCGGGTGATGACCAGCGTCCCCGGATCCTGCACGCCCGGGGTCTCGGCGTCCGGCAGGCCGCGCACGACGGTCCCCGGGTCGATGGTCACCGTGACGCCGGCCTCGACGTAGATGACCGTGCCGAGGACGTAGTCGTTGTCGGCGGTCCAGTGGAACAGGCTCGGGTTGCTGAGCGTCGTGATATTCGAGGTGATGAGCACCTGGGGCTTCGGCGGGAAGTAGCCGAGACGCGCGGT
>DASYQE010000328.1:0-12349 GCA_036005805.1 Candidatus Polarisedimenticolia bacterium
CGTTCCGGCCCCGATCGCCGTACGCCGCCGCCAAGCTGTTCGCGCACTGGACCGCGGTGAACTACCGCGAGGCCTATGGCATCTTCGTGTGCAACGGCATCCTCTTCAATCACGAATCGCCGCGGCGCGGCGAGAACTTCGTCAGCCGCAAGATTTCCCACGCGGTCGCGGAGATCAAGCTCTCCCTCAAGAACCAGCTGGTCCTGGGGAACCTCGACGCCAGGCGCGACTGGGGGTACGCCAAGGAATACGTCGAGGCGATGTGGCGGATGCTGCAGCAGCCGACCCCGGACGACTACGTCATCGCGACCGGGGAGACCCACAGCGTGCGCGAGTTCTGCGAGCGCGCCTTCGCGCACGTCGGGCTCGACTACAGGAAGTACGTGGTCATCGACAAGCGCTACTTCCGGCCCACGGAGGTCGACCACCTGATCGGCGACGCCTCGAAGGCGAAGGAGCGTCTCGGCTGGGCTCCCAAGGTGAAATTCGACGACCTGGTGCGGCTGATGGTGGACGCCGATCTCGAGGCCCTCCGAAGGCTGCGACCCCGCTAGGGTCCTGGACCGGAGAACCGGATGTCGCCAGGGACGCATCGCGAGATCAGCCGTTGCCGGGCCTGCGGGAACGCCGAGCTGGCCCCGGTCCTCGACCTCGGCGAGCAGGCGCTGACCGGGGTCTTCCCGAAATCCCGCAGCGCGTTCGTCCGCCGCATGCCGCTGCAGCTCGTGAAGTGCCTCGACGGGAAGGAGGCCGGCCGCTGCGGGCTCGTGCAGCTCCGGCACACGGCGGACGCGACGGAGATGTACGGCGCGCACTACGGTTATCGATCCGGGCTCAACCGGTCGATGGTGGCCCACCTGCGCGACCGCGTGCAGACGGTCCTCTCCCGCGTGACGCCCGGGAAGGCGGACCTCGTCCTCGACATCGGCAGCAACGACGGGACGACGCTCGGCTTCTATCCCGACGGCCCCGATCTCGTCGGCATCGATCCGACCGGCCCCTTTTTCCAGCGCTATTATCCGGAACGCGTCCGGCTGATTCCGGATTTCTTCTCGTCCGCCGTCTTCCGCGCCGCGTTCGGGCCGCGGAAGGCGAAGGTCATCACCTCGTTCGCGATGTTCTACGACCTCGAGGATCCGCTCGAGTTCATGCGCCAGGTGCACGCCTGCCTCGACGACGGCGGGATCTGGATGTTCGAGCAGAGCTATCTCCCCGCCATGCTCGACCGGAACTCCTACGACACGGTCTGCCACGAGCACCTCGAGTACTACGCCCTCAAGCAGATCGTCTGGATGGCCGAGCGGGCCGGGTTCCGGGTCCTCGACGTGGAGTTCAACGACGTGAACGGCGGAAGTTTCTGCGTCACCGCCGCGAAGGCGGCGTCCACGCGGGAAGACCGGCCGGCGAAGGTCGAGCGGATCCTGGGCGACGAAGAGACCCGCGGGTTGCAGACGCTGCGGCCCTACGAGGAGTTCGCGGGCCGCGTGCAAAGGCAGCGCGACGAGCTGCGGGCATTCCTGTCCGGGACGAGGCACACCGGGCGGAGAATCTTCGGGTTCGGCGCCTCGACCAAGGGAAACGTCCTCCTGCAGTACTGCGACCTCGGGCCGGAGGACCTGCCGTTCATCGCGGAGGTGAACGCCGACAAGTTCGGCGCCTTCACACCCGGAACGCTCATCCCCATCATTTCCCAGGAGGACGCCCGGAAGATGAAACCCGACTTCTTCCTGGTCCTGCCGTGGCATTTCCGGGACGACATCCTGGCCCGCCAGCAGGATTTCCTCGACGAAGGCGGGCGTTTCGTTTTCCCGCTGCCGAAAGTGGACGTGGTGGGACGCGGTTGAGGAGCGCTCTCATCGTCGGCAGCGAGGGGCAGGACGGCCGCCTCGTCGGAGAGCTTCTCGAGTGCCGGCAATACCGGGTGCTGGGCCTGCATCGCACCGGAGTGACGGCCCGCGGGATCGATTGGTCGCGGCCGGTGGACATCACCCGCTTCGAGGACGTGGAGGCGGTGGTGCGGGCGGTGCGGCCGGACGAGATCTACCATCTCGCCGCCATCCATCACTCGTCGACGGAGACGCACGCCGAGGACCTCGAGGGCTTCCGCCGCCTGTACGAGGTGAATTTCTTCTCGCTGCTCCACTTTCTCGAAGCCGCGCGCCTCGTCTCACCCGGCAGCCGGCTGTTCTTCGCGGCCTCGTCGCATGTCTTCGGCAGGCCGGATGCGGAGATCCAGGACGAGACGACGCCGCTGCGACCCGACTCCATCTATGCGATGACCAAGGCGGACGGTCTGCTCGCCTGCCGGCTCTACCGCGAAACCCACCGTCTCTTCGCGTCGACCGGAATCCTCTACACCCACGAGTCGCGCTACCGTGACGAGAAGTTCCTGTCGATGAAGATCGTCCGGGCCGCGCTGCGCATCAGGACCGGAGCGCAGCGCGAGCTGCTCCTCGGCCGTCTGGACGCGCGGGTCGACTGGGGCTTCGCTCCGGATTACGTCGAGGCGATGCAGCGCATCCTGGAGGCGCCGGAGGCGGGGGAGTTCGTGGTCTCGACGGGAACGGCCCACTCGGTGCAGGATTTCGTCCGCATCGCGTTCGAGGCGGTGGGGCTCGACTGGCGCAACCATGTGCGGGAGGACCCGTCGCTCATCACCCGGGACACGCCGCTGCGCATCGGGAATCCCGGAAAGCTCAGGGCCGTCACGGGCTGGAGTCCGAAGACGGGGTTCGCATCGATGATCCACGAGCTCGTGCGATCGGTGGAGGCCGCGACATGAAGCCCGTCGTCTTCATCCCCACCTACAACGAGCGCGAGAACGTCGGCGCGCTGTACGCCGAGATCCGCGCGCTCGGGCTCGACCTGGACATCCTCTTCATGGACGACCATTCTCCCGACGGCACGGGCGAAGTGGTGGACGCTCTGGCGGCGAAGGACCCCGGGGTCCGGGTCCTGCACCGGTCGGGCAAGCTGGGCGTGGGCAGCGCGCACGCCGAGGGGATCGCCTGGGCTTACGACCACGGCTACCGGACGCTCGTCACCATGGATTGCGATTTCACCCATCCGCCCGCGGCGATCGTCGAGCTGCTGCGCGTGTCGGGGGACGCCGACGTAGTCGTCGGGTCGCGCTATCTCGCGAAGCGGAGCCTGGCCGGCTGGAACCTCATGCGCAAGGTCCTGACGATGACGGGGCATCTCCTGACGCGCGTCCTGCTCGGGATGGGCTATGACGCGACCGGGGCCTTCCGGCTCTACCGGCTCGATCGCATCCCGCGCCAGGCGTTCGGGATGGTGAGCTCGAAAGGCTACTCCTTCTTCTTCGAGAGCCTCTACATCCTGCACTTCAACCGGTTCCGCATCCGCGAGATCCCGATCGCGCTGCCGCCGCGCACGTACGGTCACTCGAAGATGAGCTTCCGGGAGGTGCGGCACAGCGTCGCGCTCCTGTTCTCGACCTGCATCACCCGGCTCTTCAACAAGGAGAAGTTCCAGGTCGCGGAGGTCGTCGCCGCCGAGGCGATCAACCCGGATCTTCGGGACACGCAGGGGTGGGACGAGTACTGGAAGGATCAGAAGAGCACCGGCGGGATCCTCTACGACACCGTCGCGGCTTTCTACCGCAAGTTCATCATCCGCAGGACGCTGAACCATTTCGTCCGGACTTATTTCCGCCCCGGCGCCCACGTCCTGCATGCGGGCTGCGGGGGCGGACAGGTCGACACCGACATCGCCGGGACGGTGGACGTCACCGGGCTCGACATCTCGGTCAACGCGCTGAACTTCTACAAGCGCACGCTCCAGGGACGCTGCCACACCCTGCACGGCAGCATCTTCGACATCCCGCTCGAGTCCGGCTCGATGGAGGGGATCTACAACCTCGGCGTGATGGAGCACTTCACCGAGGAGGAGATCGATCGGATCCTCCTGGAGTTCCACCGGGTCCTGCGCGACCGCGGCCGCCTCATCCTCTTCTGGCCGCCCGAGTTCGGCGCCAGCGTGCTCTTCCTCAAGAGTCTCAAGTGGGGACTCGAGAACGTGCTGCGGAAAAAGCAGGTCAAGTTCCACCCGGACGAAATCACCCGGGTGCGATCCCGCCGTCACGTGACGCAGATCTTGGATCGCAACGGCTTCAAGGTGCTGAAGTACTCGTTCGGTCCGCGGGACCTGTTCACCTACGCCATCATCGTCGCCGAGAAGCCGCAGGGCGCCGGCGCCACGGCGCCCGTTCGCGAGCCGCTTCGCTCCGTGGCGCCGCCTCCGGAGCCGGGCGAGAGACGACAATTCCGGGCCTGAGCCCCGCCGCAGGCGCGCGCGCTTCGCCCGCCGGAGCGTTCGCCGGGACCGTCCGGGCGGTCGTTCCCTACGTCGTGGTCGCGGGACTCATCGTCCTGCGCAATCCCGCCGCGATCTTCCGGGCGGAGCTGTGGGCGGAGGACGGCACGGAATTCTTCCGGACGGCGCTCCTGCACGGCTTCTCGAGCCTGTGGATGCCGGTCTTCGGTTACCAGTTCTTCCTGTCGCGCCTCGTGGCCTGGGTGGCCACGCTCCTGCCGGTCGTGGCGACGCCCTTCGTCTACGCGGGCGGATGCCTCGTCCTGAACGCCGTCAGCGTCGGCTACTTCGCGCGCGAAGGCTTCGGGTGGCTGGTCCCCGGATGGACCCGGCGCCTTCTCCTGTGCTGTCTTTTTGCGATCGGACCCGGCGCGGGCGAGGTGTTCCTGAGCCTGTGCAACCTCACCAACTCACTCGCCCTGCTGGCGCTGTTGATGCTCCTCGAGAAGCCGCACCGTCTCTCGGGATGGAAAATCGCCGCGCTCCTGCTGATCGGTGTCTCCTCGGGACACGTGGTGGTCCTCGTGCCGTTGATGCTCTTTCTCGCTTTCCGAACCGGCGACCGCCGCTATCTCTTCCTGACCATCGCCATCGTGCCCATCCTCCTGGGGAACGTCATCGGAAACCATCATTCCGCCGGCGCGACGGGGTTCACCGAGTATTCGAAGCTGCTCGTCGCGCCCCATGTCGTGCTGAAGAACTTCGTGGCGCGCCTGTTCTTCGTCCCGTTCCTGGGTCCGCACCGGAGCAACGTCCTCATGGAGAGGGGGCATGTGCTGTTCTGGGTCCTGGGCGCGGCGGCGCTCGCGGGCCTGTTCCGGGTTCTCCGCAGGACGCGTGTCGATCGGGAGGCGGCGGTGTTCCTCGGCCTGTCCTTCGGCCTGACCGTCGGCACCTTCGGCATCATCGTGGTCACGCGGGCCTACGTCGCCGACATCGTCCAGAGGAACATCCTCTGGGACATCCGCTATTCCTTCCTTCCGGGTGTGGTCGCGGAGCTCATCTGGATGTGGCTCTTTCTCGCCTGGTGGCGGGACCGGGACGCGCGACGAACGCTGGCCGCCGTGGGCCTGCTCGGCATGGTGCTGGTGGCCGGCAACGACCTGAGACGCTGGCGGCACGTCCCGGAGCGCCCCGACGCGCACTGGCCCGTGAGCGCGCGCTCGATCCAGCGCGTCCTGGATCAGCGGGCGAGGGGAGAGCTCGCGGTCGCGACGGACGTGAGCGGCATCCGCATGCACCCATTCGGGACCAAGTTCGAGTGGCTGACGGTCACGATCCCGCCCTCCGTTCCGCCCCGGTCGTCCTGACGGCGGGACGCTCTCCCGAGACCACCCACAGCGCCGCGGGCAGCGCGGTCAGGCTGGCGAGCATCGACAGGACGAAGGCGCTCGACGCGAGAATCCCGAACTGCCGCATCGGGGGCAGCCCCGAGAAGGTCAGCGCCAGAAAGCCGCCCGCATTGATGAGGGTCGCGAAGAGGATCGCGCGCCCCGCGATGAGCAGCGCGTGGCGCATCGCCGTCTCGAGCCCGGCGCTGCGCCGCTCCTGCAGGTGGTAGAAGAAGTGGATCTGATCGTTCTCCGAGGCGCCGAGCACGGTCGAGGCGATGAGGATGGTCGCGACGTTCAGCGGGATGGCGCAGACCCGCATGACCACGAACATCGCCAGGATGGCGAAGACCGACGGAATCATCGCCATCAGGCGCGCCGCGCCGCTGCGGAAGACGACCAGGAACGCCAGGAAGATGATCGCCGCTGTCAGGGCGAAGCTCTCGGTCAGGGTCGGGACGAGGTACTCGGCGATCTTGACCTGCAGGAGCCCGGAGCCGACGACGCGCATCCGGCAGGCCGCGAGCGCCGGCGCCGAGGCCGCGGCGTCGTTCCAGGCGGCGGAGAAGAAGTCTCGCAGGTCCTCGACGCCGGCAAAGCCCTTTCCCTGGTGCAGCACGCTCAGGCGCACCTGCGCCATCGAGCCGAGGTCGATCTGCTCCCGCAGCGCCGGCTCGCGCAGCAGGAGCTGATCGAGCTGCGCCGCGAGGCCCGGCCAGGCGCCCGGTTCTTCCGGAAGCCGGTCGCCGCCCCCCGCGACGTAGCGCATCAGGCGCAGCGTCAGGATCGGGCCGGTCACGGTCCCGACGCGGGGGTCTGATTCGAGCCGGCGCGTGAAGACGCCGAGCCCGCGGAGGATCTCGGGATCGAGAGCCAGTCCCGGGGGCGTCGTCACCCAGAGGTCGACGTCGGAGAGTCCCGAAACCGCCTGCTCGAACAGGCGCGTGTCGCGGACGATCTCCAGCCGCGGGTCGAGGTAATCGAGCGCGTCGGTTTCGAGCGCCAGCGGCTTCACATGGCCGGGGAGGCCGAGGAGCGCGATCGCCCCGGCGACCATCAGCAGGAGCGAGCCTGAGAGCAGCGCCCATCGGAACCGGAAGGTCCAGATCGGCAGGGCTTCGACGATCCGCTGCAGGCCTCCCGACGCAGCCGCGCGACCGGAGGCCGGGCCCCTTCGCACCGGAGTCCCGAGAACCCGCTGCAGGGCCGGGAAGAGCGTGAAGACCACGATCCAGGTCACGAGGATGCCGCCGCCGACCCAGAAGCCCATCTCGCGGATCGGCCGGATCTTCGACACACCCAGCGCCGCGAAGCCGATGGCCGCCGCGAACATGGACGCCGTCGTGGCCACGAACTTGTTGGCGAGCGCGAACACGTGGTGGTCCTGCAGGGCCGCCGTCGGCGCTGCGCCAGGAAGCGACGCGGGCACCTCGATGAACCTCGAATGCAGGTACACGAGCGCCGCCGTGGTCGTGATCAGGATGGTGAGCGGGACGAGCGACGACACGATGGTGAAGGCGAAACCCGCCGCGTGGCCGAGTCCCAGCGACAGCGCCACCGCGGCGGCGAGCGTCAGCAGGAACGCCAGAAGCGTGCGCGCCGAGCGGTACAGCGACAGGGTGATGGCCACGACGAACAGTCCGAGCAGCGGATAGGCGGTCTCGCCCGCGCGCGCCGTCTCGTCTTCGAGCCAGGCGTCGACGTAGGGACCCCCGACGCGGCCCAGGCCCGCCAGCGGAGCAGGGGAGGCGGCGAACGGGCGCAGCACGTCGTCGATGCGGGCGAGCGCCCGATCGCGCTGGCGCGGCGATGGGGCGTCGAACGCGACCGGGATCCCGAGGAAGCCGGGGCCCAGCAGCCCCTGCCGGCGAAAGAGCTCGGTTCCGGTGACGAACTCCTTGAACTGGTCCGCCCGTTCCGGAGCCTTCGCGCCGGGACGCGCCTGCTCGAAGATGCTCAGCGCCGAGAAAACCGACAGGCCGGGAATCTCGCGCAGGCGCGCCTCGACGGTCGCGACTCGTTCGAGGACCCCGCGAGCAAACGGGTCGGCGGCCTTCGCCAGGAGGACGATCTGCTGCCGCTCCGGGAACAGCTTCCGGAACTCCTCGCGCGCCTGGAAATCCGCGTCGGTCTGGACGACGAGCCGGTCGATGGAGCTGTCGGTCGGGATGCGCAGCGCGGCGAGAGCCGCCAGCGGCACGAGCAGCGCGTAAACGAGAAGGACGGAACGGCGCCGCGCCAGGAGAGCGCGAAAGAACGCCTCGAGCCGCCCGCGCCCGGCGCCGGGCTTCACGCCGCGGGTCGAATCCGCCGTGCGCCAGGGATCAGCGGGCGCTCTTCAGCCGCTGGCCCAGCGCCTCGTTCTCCTGGCGGAGCTCCTGCGGGATGCGGCCGCCGAACTGATCGAAGAACTCGTCCTGGCCGCGCAGCGCCCGGGCCCAGCCGTCGTCGTCCACCTCGAGGAGGCGATCCATCGCGCCGGGGGCGAGCTTCAGCCCCTCGGTGTCGATGGCGTCCTTCGTCGGCATCAGCCCGATCGGTGTTGTGACCGCCTTCGCCTTGCCATCGCAGCGTCCGATGACCCACTGCAGCACGCGCAGGTTGTCGCCGAAGCCCGGCCAGATGAACTTGCCGTTGTCGTCGCGGTTGAACCAGTTGACGCGGAAGATCTTCGGCGGGTTCGAGAGCTTCGCGCCGACGTCGAGCCAGTGGCGGAAGTAGTCGGCCATGTTGTAGCCGCAGAAGGGGAGCATCGCGAACGGGTCGCGGCGCACGACACCCACGGCGCCGGTGGCGGCGGCCGTCGTCTCCGACGCCATGGTGGCGCCGAGGTAGGTGCCGTGCTGCCACGACATGGCCTCGTACACCAGCGGCACGACGTTGGCGCGGCGCGCCCCGAAGAGGATCGCGCTGATCGGCACGCCCTGCGGGTTGTTCCATTCCTCGGTGAACGACGGCGCCTGGCGGATGCCGACGGTGAAGCGGGCGTTCGGGTGCGCGGCCGGCTCCTTGCTCGCCGGGGTCCACGGCTGCCCCTTCCAGTCGGTGCAGTGCAAAGGCGCCGCCTCGAGCCCCTCCCACCAGTAGGTCCCGTCCTCCTTGAGGGCGACATTGGTGAAGATGGCGTCCTTCCGCAGCATCGCCAGCGCGTTCGGGTTCGAGTTGCGGCTCGTGCCCGGGGCGACGCCGAAGAAGCCGGCCTCCGGGTTGATGGCCCAGAGCCGGCCGTCCGGGCCGGGACGCAGCCAGGCGATGTCGTCGCCGACGGTGAAGACCTTCCAGCCGGGGAAGCGATCCGGCGGCACCAGCATGGCGAGGTTGGTCTTGCCGCAGGCGCTCGGGAAGGCGCCGCAGACGTAGGTGGTGCGCCCCTGCGGATCCTGGATGCCGACGATCAGCATGTGCTCGGCGAGCCAGCCCTCCTTCGAGCCGAGGACGCTCGCGAGCCGCAGCGCCATGCACTTCTTCGACAGCAGGGCGTTGCCGCCGTAGCCCGACCCGACGCTCCAGATGGTGTTGTCCTGCGGGAAGTGGCAGATGAAGCGCCGATTGACGTCGAGGTCGGCCTTGGAGTGAAACCCCTTCGTGAAGTCGTCCGAGCCGCCGAGGTGCTCGAGGGCGACCGAGCCCATCCGGGTCATCAGCCCCATGTTGAGGGCGACGTACACGCTGTCGGTCACTTCCACGCCGACCTTGGAGAACGGAGATCCCTTGGGGCCCATCAGGAACGGAACGACGTACATCGTGCGTCCCTTCATCGAGCCCTTGAAGATGCCGCCGAGTTTTTCGTAGGCCTCTTTCGGCGCCATCCAGTTGTTGGTGGGGCCGGCGTCTTCTTTCTTGTCGGAGCAGATGAAGGTCAGCTTCTCGACGCGCGCCACGTCGTTGACCGCGCTGCGGTGCAGGGAGCAGCCGGGGAGGCGCTCGTTGTTCATCGGCAGGAGGTCGCCGACCTCGAGCGCGATGCGCGTCAGGCGGGCCCGCTCCTCGTCCGAGCCGTCGCACCAGACGACGCTTTTCGGCGTCGTGATGCGCTCGCACTCCGCCACCCAGGCTTCCACGGCCCTGTTGTTCGGCATCGCTGAAGGACCCCCTGAAAGCGGCCATTATACGGCCCCGGGCCGCCGCGGACGGCGTGATACTCTCCACCGCTTCCCGGGGGCATGGCCCGTAGGATGAACCGCTGGCTCAAGAGGCTCGCCGTGGTCGCCGCGATCGTGGTGATCGGCGTTTTCGTGAAGTTCACCCTCCTGCGTCCCAAGCCGGTCCCGGTCACCGTCTTCCACGCGGCCCGCGGCCGGGTCGAGGAGACGGTCGCCAACAGCAAGGCGGGGACCGTGACCGCGCGCCGGCGCGCCAAGATGAGCCCGCAAATCGGCGGGCAGGTGTCCTACCTCGGCGCCCGCAAGGGAGTGACGGTGAAGGCGGGGGACATTCTCCTGCGCATCGCCGACAAGGACCTGCGCGCCAATCTCGATCTGGCCCGTGGCGAAGTGCGCACCGCCGAGGCGACCGCCCGCGAAGCGTGCGCCACCGCGGCGCAGGCAGGGCGCGACCTGCAGCGAAGCGACAGCCTGAAGGGGGAGAACATCGTCTCCGAGGAGCTCCTCGAGCGGCTGCGCAGCACGCGCGACGCGGCCAACGCGCGCTGCGAGGCGTCGCGGGCCCAGGCGGAGCGCGGGCGCGCGTCGGTGGCCCTCGCCGAGGCGACCCTGGAGAAGTCGGTCCTGCGCGCCCCGTTCGACGGCATCGTCGCCGATCTGAAGACCGAGGTCGGGGAGTGGGTCTCGCCGTCGCCCGCGGCCCTGCCGATCCCGCCGGTGTTCGACATCATCGATCCGACGTCGATCTACGTCTCGGCGCCCATCGACGAGGTGGACGCCGGCCGCGTCCGATCCGGGCAGCCATCGCGCGTGACGCTCGATCCGCTGCCCGGGAAGTCGTTCCCGGGGAAGGTGGCCCGCGTCGCCCCGTACGTGCAGGACCTGGAGGCGCAGAACCGCACGCTCGAGATCGAGGTGGAGTTCGACGACACCGCCTTCAGCCGCACCCTCCTGCCGGGCACGTCGGCCGACGTCGAGGTGATCCTCGCGGCGGTGACCGACGTGCTGCGCATCCCCGCGTACGCCATCCTGGAGGGAAGCAAGGTGCTCGTCCTGGAGGGCGGCATGCTGAAGTCCAGGCCGGTCGAGGTCGGCATGCGCAATTGGGAGTTCGCGGAGATCAAGGGGGGCCTCAAGGACGGCGAGCCGGTGGTCGTCTCGCTCGACCGCGCCGAAGTGAAGGAGGGGGCGCGCGCCGTCGAGCAGCCGGCGACCGGTTCGGACACGCGTGCCGCCGCGGACAAGCCAGCAGGGCAGGCCGCGACCGCGGGGCACTAGTTTGATCGCGCTGCGCGGCCTGACCCGGCACTACCAGGTCGGCGACCAGACGGTCCGGGCCCTCGACGGCGTCGATCTCGACGTGCCGGAAGGGGACTACGTGGCGATCATGGGCCCCTCCGGGTCGGGGAAGTCCACCCTGCTGCACCTGCTCGGCTGCCTCGACCGCCCGACCGCCGGCTCGTACCGCCTCGACGGCGCCGAGGTGGGAACGCTCGACGACGCGGCCCTCGCCGAGGTGCGCTCGAAGAAGATCGGCTTCGTCTTCCAGTTCTTCCACCTGGTGCCGCGGCTCGACGCCACCGCCAACGTCGAGCTGCCGATGCTCCTGGCCGGCCTGCGGCCGGCCGAGCGGCGCGCGCGCGCCCGGGCGGCACTGGCCGCCGTCGGGCTCACCGATCGCGCCGACCACAGGCC
This sequence comes from Candidatus Polarisedimenticolia bacterium, assembly GCA_036005805.1. GTDB lineage: Bacteria > Acidobacteriota > Polarisedimenticolia > Gp22-AA2 > Gp22-AA2 > DASRAU01. The sequence continues at coordinate 11,465 of DASYQE010000328.1, forward strand.
CGATCAGCTTTCGGGCGGTCAGCGGCAGCGCGTGGCGATCGCGCGCGCCACGGTCATGAAACCGTCGATCCTCCTCGCCGACGAGCCGACCGGGAACCTCGACAGCGTTTCGGGGGGTGAGATCCTCGCGCTCCTCGAGGGGATGAACCGGGAGGGGCTCACCCTCGTCGTGGTCACCCACGACCCGAAGGTCGGCGACCGGGCCCGCCGCGTCGTGCAGATGGTGGACGGCAAGATCGTGCGCGACGCGGCGCCAGGGGCCGGGCCATGACGGTGCTCGAGCGCGTCCGGTTCGCCTACGGAGCGGTGCGCGGTCACGCGCTGCGATCGTCGCTGACCCTGCTCGGCTTCGCCATCGGTGTGGCCGCGGTGGTGCTGCTGACGGCGCTCGGCGAAGGGGCGCGCGGCTACGTCACCGATCAGTTCATGTCGCTCGGGAGCAACCTCATCGTCGTCCTGCCCGGCAAGACCGAGACGACCGGCAACGCGCCGATTTTCGGCGGGACGCCGCGCGACCTGACCATCCGCGACATGCAGGCGGTGCGGCAGCACGTGCCGCGCATCCGCCGCATCGCGCCACTCGCGGTCGGCCAGGCCCAGGCGGCCAACGGCGACCGCCGCCGCGAATCGACCATCGTCGGTACCACGGCCGAATACGCGCCGATGCGGCGCGTCGATGTCGCCGCCGGGCAGTTCCTGCCCGTGATCGACCCCGACCGCGAGGAGCCGGTGGCGGTGCTGGGGCAGACGGTGCGGCACGAGCTGTTCGGCGACGAGAATCCTCTCGGGAGGAGCATCCGCATCGGCGATTTCCGCTATCGCGTCATCGGCGTCATCGAGCCCAAGGGGCAGGCGCTCGGGATGAACCTCGACGAGATCGTCTTC
>DASYQE010000329.1:0-20480 GCA_036005805.1 Candidatus Polarisedimenticolia bacterium
TCGGGTAGACCTCGGCTTCCAGCCGAGCGCAGCCGCCTCACATCGGGGCGGCGCTGAAATCGAGGAGCACCGGCTTGCCGGTCTCCTTCGCCTGCTTCAGCGCCGCGTCGACGTCCTTCGTCCAGTGGATTTCGGCCATGCGGATCTCCTTTCGGATGCCAACGACCATACCATCGCGCCGGAACCCGGGCGAGCCGATCGCGGCTGCTCCTTAGAGGGTGTGTCCGGCCGCCGCGGAATCCACGGCGCCGTCGTGTGCCCGTTCGGTCGGTGGGCGGAGCAGGGACACGGCCACCGGCGCGGCGCCGAGGACGGTGATCGCGCCCGCGAGATACAGCGACGTCAGGCCCGCCCGGCTCGCCAGGAATCCCAGCGCCGGGTTGACGATCCCGAGCGCCAGATCGAGGAATGCCGTGAACGCCCCCATGGCGAGGCCGCGGCTCTGCGGCGGCGTCCGGGCCACCGCCTCGAGGCCGAACCCCGGATAGACGAGCGAATACCCGAGACCGGTCACCGCCGCGCCGACGAAGACGAGCGTCGGGGTGCGCGCGATCCAGATGATCGCCTGCCCGGTCGCCTCGATGAGCACGCAGACCAGGGCGACCTGGGCGCCGCCGATCCGATCCGGCAGGTGGCCGAAGACGATGCGTCCCAGGATGAACGCGGCGGCGAGCGACGTGAAAGCGAGCCACGCATGGCTCCAGCCGCGTTCGGCGAAGAGGAGCGCGCTGAAGGTCGCGATGGTCCCGAAGGCGATGCTCGACAGCGCCACCCCGAGCCCCGGCACCCAGATGGCGCCGAGCACCTGCCGCACGCTCGGATGCTCCGCCGCCGAGGGCTCCGTTCCCGGCAGCCGCAGGACGAGGACGAGCGGCAGGAACGGCACCAGGAGCGTTGCGATCGCAACCCCCGGGAAGCCGAACAACGCATAGAGGGCATTCCCGGCCGGCGCCCCGGCGGCGAACGACGCCCACAGGGCCGTCCCGATCCAGGACATCACCATGCCGGCGTTCCCGGTTCCGGCGAGCGCGAAGCCCCAGCTCAGCGCTCCGGTGACGATGAAGCTCTCGCCGCCCCCGAGCACCGCGCGGCCGGCGAGCAGGACCGCCGCCGACACCACGGGCGTCGAGACGAAAGCGAGCGAGAGCAGGTAGAGCACTCCCGACCCGGCCGCCATCAGCAGGCCGGCCACGACGGCGCGTTTCGGTCCGCGCCGGTCCGAATACGCGCCCGACCAGAACCGCGACAGCAGCGCCGCCGCGAACTGGCTGCCGGCGACGAGCCCGACGACGAAGGTCCCGAACCCCAGATCGTGGTGCACGTGGAGGGGGATCACCGGGATGGCCATCCCGGTGACCAGGAACGCGGCGAGCATCGCCGACAGGATCGGCAGCAGTCTCGTGAACAGGGATCCGGTTGAAGGCTCGGCGGGAAGGCTCATGACGGCGCCGTCACTCTATCCCGGGTCCGGCCGGAGTCGAACCCTACCGCGCGCGCAGAGACTCCCGGGGAATGGGCCGGCCGTCGAGGAAGACCGTCTCGATGGTGCTCCAGGCGTCGATGCTGCGCAGCGGATCGGCGCGCAGGAGCAGGAGATCGGCGCGCTTGCCGACTTCGATCGTGCCGAGGTCGCGCGCCAGCCCGAAGGCCGCGGCGTTGTCGAGCGTGGCGGCGCGCAGGATTTCGGGCAGCGGGACGCCCGCCTCGAACCAGCGCTGCAGCTCGAAGCGGCCGTTGAGCCCGGGCGGGTTGCCGATTCCCTCGTTCGACGGCGTGTCGCTGCCGAAAAGAAGGCGCACCTTGCGCTCCGTCATGATCCGGAGCGTGCGCGCCGCCCGCTCCGGGGCCGTCGCCATCACGCGAGCCGGATCGATCCCCGGCCCGAGCAGGCGCTCGATGGCGCCGCGATACTCGGCCGCCAGCGTCTGCCGCGCCGCCTGCGCTGCGGCGCCGTGAAGATGATCGAGGACCAGGCCGGGGATCGACTCCGCGAGGCGCGGGTCATCGAGGAGCGAGGCGTCGAAGATGGTCTCGTCGCCGTAGACCGCCTGCAGGGTCGGCTGGACGGCGATTCCGGCGCGGGCGGCGGCCTCGATCGCCGCGGCGGCTTCAGGCGGAGGGGTGGTGCTCATCCGATCGCCCGGCCAGTGCCACAGGCCGTGGGCGATCAACTCGGCGCCGCCGTCGATCGCCGCGCGCCAGGCGTCGACGGCGTTCGCATGGACGACGAAGACCAGCCCGCGCCGGCGCGCCGCATCGCGCAGCGCGTTCAGTGTCTCCGGCCGGGGAACGGGCCAGTGGGCGGCGCCGCCGAATCCCGGCTCGACGAAGGTCTTCACGCAGATGGCTCCGGTGTCGGCGGCACGGGCGACGGCGCGCTCGGGGGTGAAGTCGCCGGGGTCGAGGCCGGCCGGCCAGAGGCCGTGCTGCCCGGGCTCGTAGACCAGGTTGAGCGCTCTCGCCGCTCCGGCGTCCGCCGTCACCTGCTGCGCTCCGCCATAGCCGCCGGCGATGCGCACCGCCCGGCCGCAACCGTACAGGCGCGGGTGGATCGGGGTCGCGTCGAACCAGGCGCGGGTCTCGCTCGCGAGATCGAGGTCCACGAGCGTCGTGAAGCCGAACGCCAGGTGCGAACGACCGACCTGGGCCCGCCACGCGGTCGAGAGCTCCGGTTGCCGCTCGATCGCTTCATCCTCGAGAGGCCCCTGGTGTCCGACGTGAACGTGCGAGTCGATCAGCCCCGGCACGAGGTACCGCCCGTGTCCGTCGATGCGCATCGTGCTGGAGCCCGTTGCCGCGCCCTCCGCGAGCGCCGCGGCGAGCCCGGTCCCGATCCGCGCGATGCGACCGTCGCGAATCTCCACGTCCACGTGCGGCAGGGGAGAGGAGCGCTCCGGGGAAATGACCGTCACATCCCGGATGACCAGGTCGGCGCCATGACCGGACGAGGCGGAAGCCAGCGTCCCATCAGGGACGCCCGCCGGGACGACCGGCGCGCGGCCGGCGCAGGCGGCCAGTCCGAGCGCGAGGAACAGCGCGAGAGCGAAAGGAGCCGAGCCATGAACGCCCACGTGTGGACGTTACCGCCTCCGGGACCTCGCGGTTCCGAAAGGAGCGCAGGCGCTCCCCTCCTGTATGCTCGCGCCTCTCGAAGAGGATGACCTGCCCATGAGCGGAATGACGATGGCGGTGGTGCGGTCGGCGGTGCTCCTTCCTTTGATGGCGGCTGGCGCGGTCCCCGCTGCGGCGGACGAAGGACCGCCTCTGCGCGAGGTCTTCTCCCGCATCGACCCTGCCGTGGTGGAGATCCGCACCGAGGAAGCGGCCCTGCCGGCGCCGGAGGGCATGGTTCAGCCGGCGGCGATGCGGTCGCTCGGATCGGGCGTGATGATCACGCCCGAAGGAAAAATCCTGACCGCCGCGCACGTGGTGCAGACCGCCGACCGGATCGAGGTGCTGTTCGTGTCGGGCGAGAAGATCCCCGCGCACGTGGTGTCGTCGGAGCCGCTGGTGGACCTGGCGCTGATCCAGCTCGACCAGTCGCCGCGCACGCCGTTCGTCGCGAAGCTCGGAGACTCGGACGCCATGGACGTCGGCGACCGCGTCTTCGTGGTGGGCGCGCCCCTGGGCGTCAGCCACACGCTGACGGTCGGGTACATCGGTGGCCGGCGCAAGCCGAACGGCACCGTGCGCGGCATGATGCCGGTGGAGTTCTTCCAGACCGACGCGGCGATCAACCAGGGGAACTCCGGCGGGCCGATGTTCAACATGCAGGGGGAGGTCATAGGCATCGTCAGCTACATCCTGTCGCGCACCGGCGGATCGGACGGGCTGGGGTTCGCCGTCACCTCGAAGATTGCCCGCCTGCTGCTCGAGGGTGGAGCGTTCTGGAGCGGCATCGACGGTTACCTGCTGGACGGCGATCTGGGCGCCGTCTTCAACGTGCCCGCGCCGGGCACCGGGCTTCTCGTCCAGCGCGTCGCCAAGGGTTCGCCGGCCGAGAAGCTGGGACTCAAGGCCGGGACGATCCCCGCCCGCATCGGCGACGAGGAGCTGATCGTCGGCGGCGACATCGTCAGCGCCGTCTTCGACATTCCGGTCGCGGGGCTGGAGAGTCTCCCGAAGATCCGCAACCGCATCGTGGCTCTCAAGCCCGGGGAGGCGGTGGTGGTGACGGTCCTCCGGGGGGGGAAGAAGGTCACGCTCACCTCGACGATGCCGGCCGCCGCGAAGCCCTAACGGAGCCCGTCCACCTGGTAGAGCGCCGACAGCATGCGGCGGTAGGAATAGGCATAGACGCGGGCGTCGGCGGAGAGAGTGACGAAGTCCACGCTGACGATACCGGCGGCGTCCGCGGGGGAAAGGGTGCGGACCGTGGTGCGGGCTCCGCTGGCGACTTCGATCGCGTCCAGGCGCGCGGACTTGTTCTCGGGAACGACCACGTACACGGTGCGGCCGTCCGCGCTCCAGAGAATCGGCCTGTCCCCAGGCTCCGATCCGGGAAGCGGCGATGGATCGCCCCCGTCGATCGGCCAGACCTGCGCCGCTTTTCCGGCCATGGCGGTGGCGATGCGACGCCCGTCGGGCGAGGCGGCGCAGCCGATGCCGACCCCCTCCGCCGTGACCGCCGTCGGCGGTCCGCCGGCGTCCGGGTCGAACAGATAGAACCGCGGCGTGTGTCCCTTCTCGGCGGCGGCCAGGAGGATGCGCCGACCGTCGGCATGGAACTGGGCGTTGATCATCTGGAACCCGGGAACCCGCACGCTGCGCGGCTCTCCCGCCCCGGTCGGCAGGAAGGTCATGAGGTCCTCGTCTTCCAATGTAGTGGTCAGCGCCCAGCGTCCGTCCGGGCTGAGATCGAGCGCCGAGCCGCGCCCGAGACGGACCGCCGGTTTTCCGTCGGTCGGTCTCAGGTAGACCGAGTAACCCGCGCCTCCGCCCTGTCCCTGCTCCTCGAAGAGAACCTGGCGCCCGTCGCGCGACAGCGCCGCGGGGCGCGACCAGTCGAGCCATGACAAATCCCGCTCGACCGGATTGCCGGGGGAGGTGCCGAGGATCCCGCGGCGCGCGCTGTAGCGCACGATCAAGGTCCGGCCGGAGGACGCCACGTCGGTGAGGGTCATGCCCGTCGGCGCGCCGTCCACGACGCGCTGCCGGCCGGAGAGATCGACCTCGTGGACCGCGCGGATGTTGCCGATGCGCCCGGCGCTGAACCAGATCGCGCGGCCTTCGGGGGTCCACGCCAAACCGGCGACGGAGGCGAACGGGTCTGTCAGGAAGCGGACTTTCGCGTCCCGGTCCACCACCGCGATGCGTCCCCGATCGTCCCCCTGGGAGGGATGGTCGATGAAGGCGATGAGCCGGCCGTCGGGGGAGAAGCGCAGCGCCGTCATCCAGGCGTTGGTCTCGTAGAGCACCTTGCCGGTGGGGTATTCGAGCCGGTAACGCCCGCCGACCGCGCGGATGACCGCCAGCCCTTCTCCGTCGGGCGCCCAGTCGGCGTCCTCGACGTCCTGCATCACCTCGCGCGGCGCGCCGCCGGCGAGCGGGGCGCGGGCGAGCGTCCCCTGGCGCTGCCAGCCGAGAGTGAAACGGGGGTCGAGGAGGATGGCCATCTCCCCGGACCGGGAGATCGACAGCAGGTCGGCCGTCGGAAGCTCGAGCGCGCGCGATTCGGGGCTCCCGGTGCGTGCCGTGTAGAGCCTCGTCGGCCCTCCCTCCCAGGCGGCCGAGTAGACGACGGTCTGGCCATCCGGCGCGAACCGGGCGGAGCTGATCACCCCGGACTGAAAGGTCATCTGCGTGTAGATCGCCTCGGCCGCGGGGGGAACCGTGACCCGGCCGGCATAGAAACCGGCCGCCGCCAGGAGCACGGCGGCCGCGAGCGCCGGCCACAGCGGGACCCGCGCGCCGGGCAGGCGGCGCGGCGCAGCGGTCGCCAGCGAGGTTCCGCCCGCGATCGAGCCGGCCGAGGTCGCCGACAACGCCTCGAGCTGGAAGCCGAGATCGCGGGCCGACTGGAAACGCTCCTCGGGACTCTTCTCGAGACAGTGGTGCACGATCCGCTCGAGGCCCGGCGGCAGATCGGGGAGCGAGCGCCCGAGATCGGCCGGCTCCTCCTTGAGGATGGCGTTCATCGTCTCGACCGAAGACGACGCGCTGAAGGCGCGCCGGCCGGCGAGCATCTCGTACAGGATGCTGCCGAAGGAGAAGATGTCGGAGCGGTGGTCGGCCGCCTGGCCGCGCACCTGCTCGGGGGACATGTAGCCGACCGTGCCGAGGATGACGCCGGCGCCGGTGCCGGCCCCGGCAGCCGTCGGGGCCGAGGTGAACGCGGTGGAGTCGGCCTCGGGCCGCGTCAGCTTCGCCAGGCCGAAGTCGAGGATCTTCACGCGGCCGTCGTGCGTGACGAACAGGTTCTCCGGCTTCAGGTCGCGATGGACGATCCCTTTCTGGTGCGCCGCGGCCAGGCCGAGCGCGATCTGCCGCGCGAAATCGATCGCCTTGCGCACCGGCAGGGGACCTGCCTCCAGGCGCTCGCGCAGCGTCTGCCCTTCGAGCAGCTCCTCGACCACGTACGGCGCGCCGTCGTGGGTGCCGATGTCGTACACCACCACGATGTTCGGGTGGTTGAGCGAGCCTGTGGCGCGCGCCTCCTGTTCGAAGCGCCGCAGCCGCTCGGAGTCGGCGACGAGCGTCGCCGGCAGCACCTTGATCGCCACCTCGCGCTGCAGCCGCGCGTCACGGGCGCGATAGACCTCGCCCATCCCGCCCGCGCCGAGCGGACCGACGATGGTGTAGGGGCCGATGGTGGTGCCGGGAGCGAGCGGCATGGCGGCGGGAGGATAGCCGCCGTCGCCCGAGGGTGTCCACCGCCACGCCCGCCGGGCATTTGCCCCCTCGTGGTGCGGTCCTTATATTCCGCAGGGCCATGCTCCTGTCCTCCACGCTCGAGGCCCTGCGGCGCAAGCCCATCTTCCTTCTGTGGCTGAAGGAGTGCCGGGCGGCCGTCATCGCCCTCTGCGTCCACACCCTCTTCATGACGCTCGTCCTCGGGCCGCTGGTCCGGGTTGTGGTCCCGAAGCCGAAGGCCTACCTGGGGCTGATCCGGACCGGTCATGACGCCTATCCCGACGTGATGTGGTGGCTCGACCTCGTGCTGTGGCCCGCGGGATGGGCGCTCGTCGGCGCGCTCGCAAAGAGCCGGGTGAAGCCGACGATCGAACGGGCGCGGCGCGAAAGCGATGACCTCTCGGTGGCCGCCGAGCAGGCGGCGCGGCAGGGCGACATCGAGCGGTCGATCCTCCTGCTGTCCCGGGCGGAGGGGCTGGCGCCGGATCCTCAGCGACGCGCCGAGGCCGGTCGGAAGCGGCGCGAACGGCAGGGGAGCCGGACGGCCATCCAGCCGCTCGCGAACGAGTCGCTGACCGGAGCGATCGGCCCGGGCGGGCGGATTCGCCTGGTCCGGACGCTGGGACGCGGCGCCATGGGGACCGTCCACCTGGGTGAAGACGTCGTGCTCGGGCGGCGCGTGGCGGTGAAGGAGCTCGCGAGCCCCCTGGCGACGGATCCCGCGGTGCGCGAGCGGTTCCTGCGGGAGGCCCGTGCGCTGGCGCAGATCTCGAGCCCTTACGTCGTGCAGGTCTTCGATCTGTACCAGGAAGGCGATCGGCCGTTCCTGACGATGGAGCTGTGCGAAGGAGAGGATCTCGCCGCGCGTCTCCGGAAGAAGGGGAAGCTGCCGGCTGCGGAGGCGGCTCGCCTGGGAGCGCAGATCGCCGAAGCGCTCGCCGCGGCGCACGCCCGCGGCGTCATCCACCGCGATCTCAAGCCGGCGAACATCCTGTTCTCGGGAAACGACATCAAGGTGGCCGACTTCGGCCTCGCGCGGATGGGTGACTCGGCGATGACCCAGGAGGGCGCGGTCATGGGAACTCCGTCCTACATGGCTCCCGAGCAGACGCGCGGCGCCGCCGTGGACTTCCGCGCCGACCTCTACGCGCTCGGCTGCGTGCTCTTCGAGATGCTCGCGGGCCGACCCCCCTACTCGGGGACCGTGCAGGAAGTCCTGATGGGGCACGCCTCGCCCGCGTCCCCTCCGGGACTCGACGCGGATGGAATCGAAGCGCCGCCCGCGCTCGTCCGCCTGGTGTCGGGCCTGCTCGCCAAGGATCCGGTCGCGCGGCCACCGTCGGCGAAAGAGGTCGCCGAGGCGCTGCGCGCTCTCGAGCAGCCCCCGTTCCGGCGCGCCGTCTGATGCCCGGATCGGCCGTGGAGACCGGGCGGACGGCCAGGCCCCGGTTCGCCCGCCGCTATTGTTTCGCCGGGACCGTCACGGTGGCCATGACCTCCGTCGTGTTGCCGGAGGCATCCGTCGCCAGGTAACGCAGCGTGTAGACACGGTCGGTTCGGTTCCCGTCCCGCCGGGCCCGCACCTGGAAATCGGCATCCGGCGTTCCGAGATCCGCTCCGACGATGTCTCCCGCCGAGGAGCGTGAGCTGCTCGTGACTTCCAAAAGCGTCACCCGCGGCGCGGAATCGCAGACATCGCCCGCCGACCAGTTCACGTGGACCGGAACGAGCCGTCCGTTGGGCGGCCAGAGCCGTGCGGGGGAGACCGTCGCGAACAGCGTCGGAGCCACCGTGTCCGACACCTTCGCCGTCACCGAGGCCTCGGACGCTTCGCCGGCGCTGTCGGTCACCCGCAGGAGGATCTCGTGCGACCCGGGCGCCAGCGCTGTGACCAGGGTGGCTCCGGTTCCGAGCCCGCGTTCGGTTCCGCCCGCGAGCCGCTCGGACCATGCGTACGAGGCGATGTCGCTCGAGAGCGTGCCCGAGTCCGGATCGGTCGACCCGTCTCCATCGAGCTGAACGAGCCCCTCCCCCGGTCGATCGCATTCGCCGTTCAGGGCCGAGGCCGCAGCGTGGGGCGGCCGGTTGAACACCAGCTCGGGCTGGCCGTCGTACTCGAAGGTTCCCTCCGCGCCGACCGGCAGGCTCGAGCCGTCCGAAACCTGGAGGACGAGCCGGTAGGTCACGCCCGGGGTCAGGCCATCCAGCGCGCTGTGCCGCGGCAGGCCCGAGGTGAACGGGATGGTCCGGGCCACGTCGCCCTGCCGCACCACCGAGCCGGTCAGGAAGCGATCGTCCCAGGACTCGATTTGCAGGGTCAGACCTCCGTCTGTGGCGTGGAAGCCGCGCACGCAGATGCTCAGGGCGGTCGAGGTCGGCGGCAGGGACAGGACCGTGTCGAAAGCGCCGTCCGGCCGATCGCACCGCCCTGGCGCGATCAGGTAATCGGGGACGCCGTCCTCGCACCCCAGGGCGCCGTCGAGGTCGAAGAGGATGGGCGCTCCGGTGGACGCGTTCACGAAGCCGATGCCCCGTCCCGCGATCCCGTCCGGCAGGTACCCGAGGCCGCAGGCGGCCTCCATGCCCGCATCCTCGAGGTGCAGCGATGCGACGACGATGGGAGAGAGGTCGATGCGGCCCTGGAGCGGGTCGTCGTTCGGGTCGCTGGCCGAGGCGCGCACGCGGATGGCGGCCGCGTCGTCGGCGATGCCGTCGTAGAGCAGCACCGGCTGGCAGGCGTCACCGGAGCCGTCGTGGCCACGGTCGGCCTGATCGGGATCCGGCGTGCCGGGGCAGACGTCGCAGGCGTCTCCGAGGCCGTCCTCGTCGCGATCGAGCTGCGCCGCGTCGAAGAGACCGGGACAGACGTCGCAGGCGTCGCCGGCCCCATCGTGATCGAGGTCGTCCTGCGCGGCGTTGGTGGTGCCGGGGCAGTTGTCGCACGCGTCTCCCAGGAGGTCGGCGTCGCGATCCGCCTGCGCGGGATTGGGACTCTGAGGACAATTGTCGGCGGCATCCACCACGCCGTCGTGATCGCGGTCCGGCTGGACGTCGGCGATCACCGGGATGAAGACCAGCGACGACGCGGGATCATTGGTCAGGATCGCGAGGCGGGCGCGCGCCACGCCGGCCCCGAGCGTCGCGGCGTCGATCCCGACCGGGATCGTCACGCTCTCGCCGGGCGCGAGCGTGCCCTCGAGCGGGGCCACTTTCAGCCAGTGGGCGGGAGGCCGGATCTCGACGGCCAGGCCGTCGTGGGCGAACGGCCCCGTCACGCTCAACAGCAGGCCGTCGTCCTTCTCCTCGTTCTGGATGCCGATGATCCCCTTGTTGCTGTGCTCGCCCATCGAATGGTATTGGAGGACGATGCGCCCGTCGGCATACAGCAGGGTTTCGAAGTCGTACCATTCCTCGAAGTTATAGGCGCGCACGTGGTTGTACTGCACGACGAACGGATCGCGGTCGTTGCGGTAGATCAGGGTCGAGACTTCGGGGAAGTACAGCAGGCCGCGCATGAAGGTGGCGACCAGGTTCTCGGGCAGGGCCGCGTTCGGCAGGGGCAGAAAATCGAAGTTCTGCCCGCGGTTCGTGAACGAGAGTCCTCCCTCGGTCCAGAGGTTCGCGGTCTCGAAACGCCGGCCATAGAAGGGAAACGGGAACCCGATCGGGATATCGAGCGCGACCGGCAGATCGAGGCTTTCCAGATCGACGGGCGTTCCCGTGGCATGAACGTCGATCCAGTCGAAGACCGGCCCGCCAGGACTCTCCGAGTCGATCCAGGTGTTCCCGAACCGATCGGGGCCGTGGAGCGAGCCGGCGGGGACGTCCGCCCCGTCGAGGGCGCCGAACGCACGGTAGCGCAACTCGCTGCCGCCGTCGTTGCGGATTGTCGCAATCGCCTGGGCGACCGCGCCGGCCGGCAGCGTCGCCCCGAGCGTTGCGGGCGTCAGGATCAGGCGCGGAGGCGCGAGGGCGGTCCCCATCAAGGTGACCGACCGCACGGCCCCGCCGGGGTCGTCGCTCGTCACGGACAGGGTGCCCGACCGCGAGCCGGCTCCCGAGGGAGCGAAGCGGACCGTGACTTCGAGGCTTCCTCCGGCGGGAACCGCGCCCGGAAAGACCGGCGACTCGACGCTGAATTCCCCGCCCGCCGTCACGCCGGTGACGTGCAGCACGTCGGTTCCGGTGTTGGCGATGGTCACGGCCTTGTCGGTGGCGCTTCCGACGAACGTCACGGGGAAGTCGATCGACTCCGGACGGAACTCCACCGAGGGGGCGCCCGCTGCGACGAGGGTCGCGGCGATCGTCGCGCGCGCCCGCGCGGGGTCGTTCGTGGTCACTTGAATGTCGGCGTGATGAGCGCCGGCGAAGAGGCCGTCGTTCCGGAAGCGGGCATCCAGCGTCAACGAACCATGAGGCGGCACCGTGCCGGAGACGGGCTCGACCGTGACGAACGCCGCGGAACATTCGTCACGGGGCGGCCCGAGCGCGATGTCCGTGGGTGAGAGGAGCCCGGAGGCGACCGGCCGCGTGGCGCCGGTCGCGAGGTCCACCGCCGTGAGGCTGCCACGGTCATTCTCCGAGACGTACGCGATGCGGCCGGAGACGTCGAGGGCCACGCCGTCCGGATCGAGCAGCCCCGTCGCGATGGTGCGGATGGTTCCCGTCCCGCGATCGAGGGCCAGGAGCTGCCCGCTGCCGCTCTCGGTGAAGTAGAGCGTGCGGCCGTCGGGGGTGGCCTGAATCCCCTCCGGCCTGGCGATGCCGGAGGCGAAGCTCTTGACTTGTCCGGTGACCAGGTCGATGGAATTCAAATCGCCGTAATAGGGCGCGACCGAGAACAGCAATCCCGGATCCGGGTCGAGCGCCAGGGCGGAGACGCCCGGCATCCGGTGGGCGATGATCGAAGACTTCCCCGAGGTGAGACGGACGCTTTCCACGTGTTCCAGCCACTGGGCCCCGATGTAGGCGAGCGAGCCGTCGGGTGACAACGCGATGCCGGCGGGATAGGCGATGGAGACCACCTTGCGCACCACTCCCGTGGCAATGTCGACCTCCAGGAGGGCAAATCCGCCCCAGCTGTCCACGTAGAGCTTGCCGATGTCCGGACGCAGGGCGAGTCCGTTCATCGAGGCCAGACCGGTCGCGATCGTGTGCCGCGCGCCGGTGGCGAGATCGAGCGAGGAGATCCGTCCGTCGGACTCGTCGTCGACACCGGTGCTTTCGATGATGTACGCCAGCGTGTGGCAATTCCCCGGCGCCGGATCGAGCGGAAGACGCCGCACCCGCACGGAGAAATCGAGCGGTGCGTCGCCGTCGTTGGTGATGGCGATCGGGCGGGTTGTTTCGCTCCCGGGCGCCAGCGACACGGACAGGGACGCCGGCTCGATGGCCGCCCCTGGAGCCGGAGTCCCGGATCCGCGCAGCGGCAGGACGAGACTCGGCTCCACGGGGTCGTCGCTGTCGATGCGCAGCGTGCCCCCGAAGGTGCCCGGGGCGTCGGGCGCGAAGCGCACCGGCAGGATCGCTTCGGACCGCGGTTCGATCGTCAGCGCGGAAACCAGCGTCCCGAACCCGGCGCCTTCCACGACGGACGACACGTGGAGCGTTTCGCCGCCGTCATTCCTCGCCAGCAGGTCGAGGGTGGACGTGTCGCCCATCGTCACGGACCCGAAGTCCAGACCGCCCGGAGCCGAGACTTCGTAGGTCAGCCGGACGCGGTGCCGGTTCACGCCGCAGTCGGCGGCGACATTCGCCGTCCCCTGCACCGCGACCTCCATCCGTCCGTCCGAGAGGAGCGCCGCGAGCTGTGGCGCCGGCAGGGCGAATTCCCGTGCGACGGGGACGCAGTCACCCGCCACCCCGGTGATGGACCCGACCTCCGTCCCCTCGGCCACGACGGTCGCGCCGCGGCGACCGTGATAGTTGCCGTCCACGATCGCTTCGAGCACCCCCGCGCCGCGAGGAACGGAGGGCGCCGCGAGCTGGTGATCGGTGCGCGGGCCGGCGGTGTCGTAGTCCCGCCGGCTCTCGAGCACCGTCTGCAGCTCGAGCCGCGGTCCCGCGACGACATCGAGGGTGACCGGGTGCTCGACGCGGGGGCGCAGCGGGTCGTTGCTCTCGACGGCCAGGCGGGTCGTGTATCGCCCTCCGGCGAGCCGGCCCGCATCGAGAGTCAAAGTCACGTCCTGGCTCTGGCCCGGCAGCAGGTGTCCCGCGGACGGGACGGCGACGAGCCACTGCGGCATCGGGACGATGCGGACGGCAAAGCCGTCGTGCGGCAGTTTCTTGTCCATGGCGATGGTCAGGCCATCGTCCCCCGCCTCGTTCTGCAGGCCGATCAGCGCGAGCCCGATGGGGCTCTGCATCGACAGGTACCGGTACTCGATCTCGCCCGAGGCATAGAGGGTCACCTGGAAGGTGTTGGGCCCGGGGAAGTAATTGTTGAAGACGCTGGTGTACTGCACGGTGAAATGGTCCGGGAACGACTGGTAGTGAAAGCGGGACGGACTCTCCGTCGTCATCGTGCACCAGTAAGGAGCGATGACGCTGGGCGGCGCGTCGGGATCGGGGAGCGGCATGTAGAGGGTCGTCTCGACTCCGGAGTTGAAGCTGAGGTAGCCGCGCCGGCTGATGCGCACCGCATCGAAGGTGAGCCCGTAGTACGTGAAGGGGAACCCGAGCGGGATCGGATCGGTCAGCCCCGACCCCTTGCTCAGGTTCGTTCCCGTGGAGGAGATCTCCTCCCATCGGAACTCGGGGCCGCCCGGCTGATCGCTGTCGATGAAGCGGTAGCCGAAGCGGTCGGGTCCCCCGGCGCCGAACCCGGTCGCGGCCGCCGCGGGAGCGAGGAGCGGCGTCGGGATGGACCAGTCGAGCGTCCCCGCGCCGGTGTTGGAGATCGACAGGGTGCGGCGATCCGACCGGCCGCTCGGAAGCGTCGCCGCGAACGAGGACGGGCCCGTTCCGAGGACCGGCGGTGGCAGCGTGGTGGCGCCGGCCGAAGGGCCGAGCGGACCATGGTTTTCCCACTCGTCCTCGGCCCGGACGGCGAAGTAGTAGAGCGTCGAGGCCTGGAGCCCACGCACCTCCATGACTTCCGCCGCGCCGGCGGCCGAGGGCCTGGGCGCACCTGCGGCGCGGCTCGCCTGCGTGTAATTCCCTTCGTCGATCGGCGCGGTCGAGAAGCGCACGTCGTACAGCGTCGCTTTCCCCTCGCTTCCGTCATCGCCGGGCGCGGTCCAGTGCAGCACCATCGTGTTGCTGCCGGGCTCACCGGCCGTCAGGTCCTCGATGGGGGCGGGAGGGACTTCGTCGTGGACGCCCGCCGTCGTGGTCACGTCGAGCCGGCCTCCCGAGACGGTGATCCCCTGCAGCGCGTCGATCGGCTCGGCGAATTCGAGCAGTCGCCGCTTGAGGTCGAGCGCGCCGAGGCCCGGGTCGACCGAGCGGATGAGCGCGGCGGCGCCGGCCACGTGCGGCGTCGCCATGGAGGTGCCGCTCAGGAGCCTGTATCCCGCGCCTGGAACCGTGCTGAGGATGTCCACCCCGGGCGCCCCGAGGTCCACCGACACGACGCCGAAGTTGGAAAAAGAAGCGAGCTCGTCATGGCGATCGGTGGCGGCCACCGAGACGATGTTCGGCAGATCGAACCCGCCCGGCGCCCACGGGAGGGCGTCGACGTCCAGACCGTTGTTCCCGGCGGCGGCCACGAACAGGACATTGGCGTCGCCGGCGGCCTGGATGGCGTCGTAGAGCGTCTGGGAGAGACCGAAGCCTCCCCAGGAGTTGCTCAGGATCTTCGCTCCCATCCGCGTCGCGTAGGCGATGGCCGCGGCGCCGTCGGCGGTCGTCCCGCTGCCGTTCGCATCCAGGAACTTGACGGCCATGATGGAGACGCGCCAGTTCACCCCGGCGACGCCGAGACCGTTGTCGCCGACCGCGCCGATGGTCCCGGCGCAGTGCGTGCCGTGAAAGTGATCGTCCATCGGGTCGCTGTCGTTGTTGGCGAAGTCATAGCCGTGGACGTCGTCGACGTAGCCATTGTCGTCGTCATCCAGGTCATTCCCCTCGATCTCTCCCGGGTTGGTCCAGATGTTCGCCGCGAGGTCCGGGTGCGTGTAGTCCACTCCCGTGTCGATGACGGCCACGACGACGTTGCGGTTGCCGGTGGTGTGCTCCCAGGCCGTCTCGGCGTGGATGTCGGCGCCGGCCTTCCCGCCGCTCTGTCCCGTGTTGTGCAGGCCCCAGCACTCCGCGTGGCGCGGGTCGTTCGGGGCGAGCGCGGCGTGGACGATGTAGTTCGGCTCGACGTACTGGACGTCGGGGTTGCCGCGCAGGCGGGCGATGGCATCCTCGGTCGTCAGACCCTCGGGAAGGGTCCAGCGCTCCGCCCCGCCCGGGATGGGACGGACCTGCGCCACGGCGACCTGGGCCTGCGCTGCGGATCTCGCGGTCTTCGTGGCGCGAGGCTTGAACCGGATGAGGACCTCGCCCGGAACGAATTCGGGCCGGACAGGGCTCACGGCAACCGGGCCACCCGCAGGCCGGGATGGCTGAGCCGGTCCGGAAGGCCGGGCCATCGCGAGGAGCGCGCCGGCGAGGAGCGATGGCAGGACTGCGAACAGGACGGGCGTGCGCCGCGACATGGTCTCCCCCCTTCGATTTCATGGGCGGCACGCGGCGAGTGCCGTCTCACTCCATGCAACACCGAGACAGCGAGACAGGTGGCTGAACCATGCCATGAGATTCCGAGCCACGCAACCATAAAGTGGCGGACGGTCCGTTTCCGGACCTCTTTGGAGCCTGCGCTTCGGCCTGCCGGGGAGGGGGCCCGGCCCCGGTCGCGTCGCTCCCCCACGGGTGTGATTCCCTCACTGGCCCGCTCCTGACATAATCGGTGCTTCGTGCCGGGAGGGAAGATGAAGATCGCCGTTCCGAAGGAGACCCGGGCGGGAGAGCACCGCGTGGCTCTCGCGCCCGAGTCCTGCAAGAAGCTCATCCAGGCGGGCTACCAGGTCGCCGTCGAAGCGGGGGCGGGGGAGGCCGCGTTCTACCCCGACGCCGCCTATCGCGAGGCGGGGGCGACGGTGGAACAGGACCCCGCGGCCCTGCTCGGCTCCGCCGACGTCGTCCTCAAGGTCAATGCTCCGGCGACCGCGCCGCCCCGGAACGAAGCGGCCTGGATGCGGCCGGGGGCCATCCTCGTCGCCAGCCTGATGCCGATGCGCAACCTCGACGCCATCCGGGCTCTGGCCGAGCGCAAGGTGACGGCGTTCTCGACCGACTCCATCCCGCGCACCACGCGCGCGCAGGCGATGGACACGCTGTCGTCGATGGCCAACATCGCCGGCTACAAGGGCGTCCTGCTGGCCGCCGCCGAGCTGCCGAAGTACTTCCCGATGTTCATGACCGCGGCCGGGACGGTGTTCCCGGCGCGGGTGTTCGTCGTCGGCGCCGCGGTCGCCGGGCTGCAGGCGATCGCCACCGCGAAGCGGCTCGGGGCGAACGTCTTCGCGACCGACGTCCGGCCGGAGGTGAAGGAGCAGATCGAGAGCCTCGGCGCCAAGTACATCGGCATCGAGCTGAAGGAGAGCGCCTCGGCCGGCGGCGGCTACGCCCGCGAGCTGTCGGCGGAGGACAAGGCGCGCCAGAAGGAGATGCTCGCGGACCAGTGCGCCATCGCGGACGTGGTGATCACCACCGCCCTCATCGGCGGCGTGTTCGCGCCGCGCCTGCTCGATGCCGCGGTGGTGCGCCGCATGCGGCCCGGATCCGTGGTCGTCGATCTCGGCGCCGACGGTGGCGGCAACTGCGAGCTGTCGCGCCCCGGCGAGACGGTGGTGACGGAAAACGGCGTGCTCATCCTGGCGCCGCTGAACCTCGCGACCACGATGCCGGCGCACGCCAGCCTGCTCTTCGGCCGGAACCTCACGAGCTTCGTGCTGGCGTTCACGAAGGAGAAGGCGTTCCGTCTCGACCTCTCCGACGACCTCCAGAAAGGATCGCTCATCACCCACGAGGGGGCGGTGACGAACGATCGCATCCGCGACGCGCTCATGGCGGCGACCGCAGGATCGGAGCGCCGAAGCTGAATCCGGGCCGGCGCCGCCGGCCCCCCGCCCCGCAGGACATAGACCCAGGAACGGAAAACCGAGGAGACCGATGGCCGAAACGCAGCCCGCGCTCGATTACTGGTCGATGCTGTTCGTCTTCATGCTCGCCACCTTCATCGGCATCGGCGTCATCCGGCGGGTGTCGCGCCTGCTGCACACCCCGCTGATGTCGCTGACGAACGCCATCTCGGCGATCGCCGTGGTCGGCGCGATCATCGTCGCGGGGTCGGAGCACCCGCCCCTCATCCGGTTCCTCGGGGCGGTGGCGCTGTTCGCCTCGATGACCAACATCGTCAGCGGCTTCCTCATCACCGATCGCATGCTGAAGATGTTCAAGCGCGAGGGGGGATCGAAGTGAGCCAAGGAATCACCCAGCTCGCCTACGCCGTCGCCACGGCGCTGTTCGTCCTCGCGCTGCACTGGATGAACGATCCGAAGACCGCGCGCCGCGGGGTGCAGGGGGGCGTGGCGGCGATGGTCATCGCCATCCTGGCGACCTGGGTGCAGCCCCAGGTCATCGTGCACCACGTCTGGATCGCCGCGGCGATCGCGCTCGGCTTCCTCGTCGGGGTGCCGCTGTCGCGCGTGCCGCTGACGGCGGTGCCGCAGCGGACCGCGCTGTCGCACGCCTTCGGCGGCCTCGCGGCCGGCCTCGTGGGCACCGCCGAGTACCTGCTCTGGATGCAGGAGGACCCGGCGCGCCTGACCACCTTCCGCATGATCGCCATCGTCGCGGAGATCATCCTCGGCTACCTGACCTTCACCGGCAGCCTCATGGCGGCCGGCAAGCTCATGGAGCTGAAGCTGGTGCCGCAGCGCCCGGTCACCTACCCGGGACAGAACATCGTCAACCTGGGACTGCTGGCGATCGCCGTGGGCCTCGGCGTCGGCGTGATCCTGAACCCGGCGGCGCCGTGGGCGGTCGCGGCGTTCATGGGCGTCATCGCGCTGGCGCTGCTGTTCGGCGTGCTGCTCATCATCCCGATCGGCGGCGCCGACATGCCGACGGTCATCTCGATCCTCAACTCGTACGCTGGGTTGTCGGCGGTGGCGATGGGGTTCGTGCTCGACAACAAGCTGCTGATCACCGCCGGGGCGCTCGATGGCTCGAGCGGTCTCATCCTGTCGATCATCATGTGCAAGGCGATGAACCGCTCCTTCGCCAACGTGCTGTTCGGCGCCTTCGGACAGGTCGAGGCGAAGAAGACGACGGGGGAGCAGAAGGAATACAAGTCGGAGACGCTCGAGGGGGCGGCGCAGGTGATGGAGCAGGCCAACCTCGTGGTCATCGTCCCCGGCTACGGCATGGCGGTGGCGCAGGCGCAGCACAAGGTGCGCGAGCTGTACGACCAGCTCAAGAAGCGCGGCGTCACCGTGAAGTTCGCCATCCACCCGGTCGCCGGCCGGATGCCCGGGCACATGAACGTGCTGCTCGCCGAGGCCGACGTGCCCTACGACGACCTGGTCGAGATGGACGCCATCAACCCCGACATGCCGCAGTGCGACGTGGCGCTCGTCGTCGGCGCGAACGACGTGGTCAACCCGGCGGCGCGCACCGACAAGGGAAGCCCGATCTACGGGATGCCGATCATCGAAGCCGACAAGGCGCGCACGGTGTTCGCCATCAAGCGCAGCAAGAACCCGGGCTTCGCCGGCATCGACAACGAGCTCTACTTCTCCGACCGCACCTTCATGCTGTTCGGCGACGCCAAGGCGGTCGTCGGCGACCTCGTCAAGCAGTTCTCCGGCAGCGGGATGCACTGATCGTCTTCGTTCATCCCTTCTTCTTGAAGGCGTCCTTGACCTGCTTCTCGATGTTCTTGTAGTGCTTGTCGAGAACCTTGTATTCCTCGTCGGTCAGGATGCGGAAGGGCACGCGCACCAGGCTCTTCTCGAACTTCACGTTGAGCCAGTGCTGGCCGTGCTGGATGCCCCCCGGCACGTGGAAGAAGATCCGTCCCAGGCAGCCGGCCTGGGAATTGAGCGAGACCTGATCCCAGGCCTTGGCCCCGGAGTCCAGGTCGGAGAAAAAGCCGATGCGGCACGCGCGCGTCGCCTGGGGGGGAAAGTAGTTGATCCGGTCGTGCGACATCTCGGCCCGCTTCACCAGCCCGGCGGTCGGCGCGGCGCGGAACTCCTGGACCGAGGCCAGCGGAATCGTCTTGCCGTCGGGCGTGTCGAGCGACAGGGCGTCGCGCGTCAGCGTCTCTTCGGGCACGCCGTCGCGCACCGTGAGGCCGATCTCGAGCAGCATCCATTCCTGGCCGACCGAAAGATTGGCCACGCGGTAACCGAGCGTCGCATAGCCCTCGTTGTTGTAGGCCACGCGGATGAAGCGGCCCTCCATCGTCATGATCTGCGGCACCCCGGGCTGGGGGATCTTCACCTGCGGGACGTCCTGCTTCGGCTCGTCCGCCGCGGCCGGGGCGGACGCCTGCGCCAGGCCACAGGCCAGCACGAGCGCGGCCAACGCGAATCTTCGGGTCGATTGGGCGGTCACGGGTCCTCCTCGGCGGTCATGATCGCACGCCTCGGGGCGAAACTACGACATGGCTTCGGCCCAGGACGCGATCGTCTCCGCCATCCCTGCGAGCACCTCCGCGTCGCCGCGGCCCGAAGACTTCGGAACGTGGAAGGAGTGGTCGGCCCCCTCGATGACGTGGAGCCTCGCATGGCCGTTGCCGGCAAGCAGGGGCCGCAGCAGGCCGAGATCGGCCAGCTTGTCGCGGGTCCCCTGCAAAAAGAGCATCGGCACCGTGACGCGGGCCAGGTGGACGCCGCGGGTGTCCGAAGGGGCTCCCGCCGCGTGCAGCGGGAAGCCGAAGAAGACCAGGCCGCGCACTCCCTCGAGCGGAGCCTCGGCGGCCGCGAGCGAGGTCATGCGGCCGCCCATCGACTTCCCTCCGGCCAGGAGCGGGAGCTCGGGCTCGGCTGCGACGGCCGCCCGGACCGCGGCGCGCACCGTCGCCTGCAGCACCGCCGGCGGATCGGGCCGGCGTGACTGCTTGTGCATGTAGGGGAACTCGTAGCGCAGGGTCGCGACGCCGCGATCGGCCAGCGCCGACGCGGCCGCTTCCATGAAGGCATGACGCACGCCGGCGCCGGCGCCGTGGGCGAACACCAGCAGGTGCGAGGCCCGGGGCGGACGCAGGAGGAGGCCTCCGACCTCTCCGGCCCGGCCGCCCGCGTCGATGGTGATCTCCTGCGCCGCCGCGCTCCCGGTCACTGGCCGTCCTCCGCGAAGACGGAGTATGCAGCCAGAGCCGAGGCTCATGCACGTTCGGGTCAATCGTGCGTGGCGGACCTCAGGGGGCGGTCACGCACGGCGAGGCATTCGGCACCGGCGTGCCGTTCGACGCGGAGCCGGGCGACCCTTCGCCGCAGGCATTGCGCTCGGTGACCAGGTAGTAGAAAGCGGCGCCGAGCGGCGGCAGGCCCGGATCGAGCGATTCGGTCGGGCCATCCTCGAGGAAGTCGAGGGTCTCGAGACACTCGTGATCATACGTCTGCCGA
>DASYQE010000330.1:0-4018 GCA_036005805.1 Candidatus Polarisedimenticolia bacterium
TTGCCCCGGGTCCACCTGCCCGGCGATCCCGGCGTCCCCGGCCGGCACCTGCTTCAACGTCCAGTCCGGCCTGCCGGCCAGCGGCTGCCTGCCTCCGGGCAGCACCAAGCGGCTGGTCGACCAGGCGTCCGTGCTGGCGCCCTAAGGCTCCTGGCTAGCGCTCCTTCTTCGAGCGCGTGGTCCTGAGGATTTTTCCGCCGCCGGCGGTTTCCTCGGTGACGGTCGAGGTCCGCTCTCCGTTCTCCTTCCAGGTGATGGCTTCATTGGCGTGGGTGGTGCCGCCGCGGCCGTCGGGAAGGTCGAGGTGGAAGGTGAGGGTCGTCGTCGCCGGATCGAACACGCCCGACACCTGCTCGAGCGGCATGCCTTCAGTATCGACCACGGCGCGCGCGTAGCGGCGCTGCTCCGGGTCCCACGCGAAGACGGCCTGGGCGGCGTAGGGACGCTTGCCGGCGGTGCCGCTCGACTCGCTGACGAGGAACTGCCCGTCGCAGCACCAGGTGTTGGTCTCCGTCGCCTTGATGTCCTCCGTCTTTCCGGTGCGATCCTCGATGCGGGTCGAGAAGGCACCGACGATTCCCTTCAGTGCCGCCATCTCCGGTCCAGCGGGGGCGGGCGCCGGGCCGCCGGCGGGAGGGACCTTCGCAGTGGTCGGACGCCGGTGATAGGTGATGGTCATCGCCGCCGCCTCCACCGTCGTCGGGCCGGGGACGTACATCGTGAAGATGCGCCCCTCGTCCTGGAACACCGTCTCCTCGCGCCAGCGCACCGGGTTGCCGCCGGAGTTCTTCGTCTCGATCCACATCGTCAGGGTCGAGGTCTTCGGATCCCAGTTGCCCTCGGAGATCCAGAACACCGGCGAGGTCGAATCGGCCCACAGGCGCCGGAACTTCCCGGAGGCGGCGTCCCAGGCCAGGAGGGCGTGGCCCTGGAACGGCCGGCCTTCGATCTGGCTGCGGAAGTCTCCCGTCACCCAGAGACCGCCGCCCCCGGTCGTGTTGATCTCGATGCCGTTGAGCACCGCCGGAGGCTGGCCGGGGGGCCCGACCACCTGCATCGTCGCGTCCCAGGTCCCCGCGAAGCGGCGGAACAAGTCGGTTGCCGCCGCCGGCGGGGCCCCGGCCGGGCCGGCCGTCGCCGTCGCAGCGGACAGGACGACGGCACCGGACGCGAGCAGGACCCGGAGCGACAGGCGGACTTCAACGCGGTCGGGACGTCCACGTAGGGCCTGACCCTTCGACATCGGCAACGATCTCCTCTGGAGAAGGCGCCCGTCCTTCCTGGATCAGGTCCGGGCCGGGCGCTTTCGCTACGGTACAATACGCGCCCCATGAAGCGCCTCCCCCCCTTCCGACCCCCGGCCGCCGGCCTGCCGGCGGTGGTTCTTGCCGTCCTGACGCTGGTCTTCGCGGCGGCGGCGCCCGCGGCGGCGGCCAACCATCTCGCCGGGCAGTCGAGCCCGTACCTGCTCGAGCACGCCGACAACCCGATCGACTGGTACCCCTGGGGCAAGGAGGCGCTCGACCGTGCCCGGCGGGAGGACAAGCCGATCTTCCTGTCGATCGGTTACTCCGCCTGCCACTGGTGCCACGTCATGGAGAAGGACTCTTTCTCCGACCAGGAGATCGCCGGCCTGCTGAACGAGGCCTTCATCGCCATCAAAGTGGATCGCGAGGAGCGTCCCGACCTGGACGCCCTCTACATGAACGCCGTCATCGCCATGACCGGCGGCGGGGGATGGCCGATGTCGGTCTTCCTGACCCCCGACCTGCGCCCCTTCCACGCCGGCACCTTCTATCCCAGGGCGCGCTTCCGCGAGCTGGTCGGGTCCATCGGCCTGGCGTGGCGATCCGAACGGGCGAAGCTGCTCAACGCCGCGACGACGCTGCGCGACGCGATGGCGGAGCTCCAGAAGACCACGGACGAGACCGGCATCGACACGCCCGAGACCGATCTCGTCGCCCTCGCAACCCAGGCGCTGGCGAAGGATTTCGACGCGGAGCACGGCGGCTTCGGCAAGGCGCCCAAGTTCCCGCCGCACGGGGCGCTGCTGCTCCTGTTGCGGGCCGACCGGCAGGGGGACGCGCGGGCATTGCGCATGGCCGACGCGACGCTCCAGGCGATGGAGCGCGGGGGACTGCGCGATCAGCTCGGCGGCGGGTTCCACCGCTACAGCGTGGACGCGGCGTGGCGCGTGCCGCACTTCGAGAAGATGCTCTCCGACAACGCGCTCCTGGTGCCCATCTACCTGATGGCCTGGAAGCAGACGGGCCGCGAGGACTTCCGCCAGGTGGCCGAGGAGACCATTGCCTTCGCCGAGCGGGAGATGGCCGACCCGGCCGGGGGCTTCATCACCAGCCTCGATGCCGACACCGACGGCGAGGAGGGGCGCTACTACACCTTCACGCCACAGGAGCTCGCGTCCGCTCTGCCGCCGGCCGACAGGGACTGGGTCGCCGAGTACTACGGCGTCACGTCCAAGGGGGACGCGCGCGGGCGCTCGGTCCTGGCGCCGACCGGGTCCGACGAGGCGTTCGCGGCGAGCCACAACATGTCCCCCGAGGCGCTGCGCACGCGGCTCGCCGCTGCGAAGAAGATGTTGCTGCAGGCGCGCTCGAAGCGCACGCCTCCGCGCCGCGACGACAAGGTGCTGACCGCGTGGAACGGGCTGATGATCACGGCGCTCTCCACCGCCCACGTCGCGACCAAGGAGCCGGCGCACCTGGCGCGGGCGCGCAAGACCGCGGATTTCGCCCTCAGGGAGCTCGTCGATGCGCAGGGCCATCCGCGCGTCTCGTGGCGCCGCGGGCGCGGCGGGCCGGCCGGGTTCCTCGACGACTCGGCGTTCCTCGTCCGCGGCCTTCTCGACCTCTACGGCGTCGATCCGGACAAGCGCTGGCTGCAGGCGGCGGTGGCGCTGACCAAGGACGCCAACCGCTTCGCCGATCCGTCCGGCGGCTGGTTCTTCGCCGTGGACACGCCGGATCTCATCGTCCGGCCGCGCAGCCTGGACGATTCCTCCCTGCCGGCGGGCAACGCCCTCATGGTGGAGAACCTCGCCCGGCTGGCGCACCTGACGGGGGATATCGGGGCCCTGCAGGAAGCCGGGCGCACGGTGGATCGCGCCGCAGCGGTGATGCGGGCGGCGCCGACGGCGCATCCTTATCTGATCCTGGCGCGTGACGCCCTGCACCAGGCGCGGGCCGCGGGCCCGGCGGCCAACGCCGCCGCCGCGCCGGGGCTCCTGACCCGCCCCGCCCTCGCCGCCGACCAGGGGGCGGCCGCTCCGCCGGCGGGCGCGACGCCCGCGGTCAACACCGCGGCGACGACCGGCGCCACGCCCCCGGGTGCAGCGACCAAATCGGTGGCCGGGTCGGTCGTCGGGCGCGCCAATCGCGAGCGCGTCGTCGATTCGGTTCTCAAGACTCCTGCGGGTCCGGTGAGGCCGGGCGCGGTTGTGCCCATCGAAGTGAGCCTGGCCATCAAGAGCGGCTGGCACATGAACTCGTCGAAGCCGACCCTCGACTACCTCATCCCGACGAAGGTGACCTTCACCGACACCGGCGGCGCGAGCGACGAAGGCATCGCCTATCCGCCGGGGGAGATGGTGAAGCTGCAGTTCGCCGACGAGCAGCTCTCGGTCTACCAGGGATCGGTGTCGATCCAGGCGCGGCTGCGGGTGCCGGCCGACCGTGCGGCCGGGGCGCTGCCGATCGTCGCGCGGCTCAACTACCAGACCTGCAGCGACAAGGCGTGCCTGCCGCCCGAGACGGTGGAGTTCAAAGCGACGGTGGACGTCGCGGGCGCGCCTTTGAGCGCGGCGGAGCGGGCGGCCGAGCCGCCACCGCCGGCCGGCCTGCAGCCCGCCGGGCAGGCCGCGGCCTCGACGCCCGGGGCCGGCGCGGCGACCGGCGCCGCGGCGAAGCCGCTCCAGGGACGCGACAAGGATCAGCTCTCCGTCGTGCTGGAGCAGCGCGGCATGCTGTTCGTCATCGGGCTGGTGTTCCTCGGCGGCCTG
>DASYQE010000331.1:0-3516 GCA_036005805.1 Candidatus Polarisedimenticolia bacterium
GAGCCGGCCGAAGAATTCCGGCGGCAGGATCCGCGGGTGCCCGTGCCGGTAGTCCGCGATGAGGTCGTAGAGAACCGCGGCCGGCGCGGCGATCGTGAGCGACCGGGTGGCGCGTATGGTCGGCATGGGGCGCGATCCTACCCGCAGGTGGAATCGGCGCGCCTCGCCGGCGCCGGCAAAAAAACCTACCGTAGCCTGTCGATTCGGCCCGGGCCGGTTCGTCGTCCGGGTGAAGGCCAACGAAAAGGAGACAACCGATGCGTGTCATGGTGATGGTCAAGGCAACCCCGAACTCGGAAAAGGGGCTCCCCCCGAAGGAGAAGTTCGCGAAAGCCCTCGAGGCCATGGGCAAGTTCAACGAGGAGCTGGCGCAGGCCGGAGTGCTTTTGGCCATGGGCGGCCTGCAGCCGAGCAGCCAGGGCAAGCGCGTCCGTTTCGCCGGAACGAAGCGGACCGTCATCGACGGCCCGTTCGCCGAGGCCAAGGAGCTCGTCGCCGGGTTCTGGCTCTGGCAGGTGAAATCGATGGAGGAGGCCGTCGAGTGGGTCCGCCGCTGCCCCGAGCCGATGCCCGGCGAAGAGTCGGACATCGAGATCCGCCCGCTGTTCGAGGTCGAAGACCTCTACGGCGAGCTCACCCCCGAGCAGAGCGCGCAAAAGGCCCGCCTCGAGGCCGCGATGGAGCGCCACCAGAAATAACGTCCAGGGGCCCGGGCACGGTGGAAAACATCCGGCTTCGCGTTCGCGGCTTGTGGACCATCACGCTTGCGGCCGCTCACGACGGGTGGCGTCCGGCGCCGTCCGCACCGGTCGTGTGCGGAGCCGTCCGCCTGCGGACCCGGAGTCCCGGCGGCGACAGGCACTCGACCGCCAACGTCCCCGTCCCGCCCGGGTGCGGCGCTTCGATGCGCACCGCGTGCAGGAGGAAGCCGCCCTCTCCCGGGCGAAGCGCCCCGGGTCGCCGCCCGCCGCCTGCGGCATAGAACGGGTCGCCGACGAGCGGATGCCCGGCCGCGGCGAGATGGATGCGGATCTGATGCGGACGTCCGGTGATCGGCCTGGCCTCGACGAGCGTCGTGCCGTCGTCGCGACGTTCGAGGACGCGCACCTCCGTCCGCGCCGCCCGCGCGCCGGCGGCTTCGCGTGCGCTCGGAGCGTGCGCGCCCACCGCACCGCCCGGCGCGGCCATCCAGGCCGCACCGCCCTCCGCGAGATCGACACGAGCGATCGGCTGCGTGATGTCGAACGTGTCCCGGTCCGATCGGCCTTCGACGAGGGCGCGATAGGCCTTGTTCACGCGCCGCTGCCGGAACAACTCCGCCAACGCCGCTCCCGCCGCGGCGGAGCGCGCGAACAGCACCACACCCGAGGTGCCACGATCGAGGCGGTGAACCGGCGCGGCCTCCGGGTGTCTCCGGCGCAGCAGCGACCAGAGGGTGTTCTCGAGGTAGCCGCCGCCCGGCAGGGTCGGAAGCCCCGCCGGCTTCGCCACTCCGAGGACGTCGTCGTCGCGGTACAGGAGCGCCCACGTCAGCGGCGCCTCCGGCTCCTCCCACGGCGGTCGGCGCCAGACGATCGTCTGCCCCTCTTGAACCGCGGATTCAGGGTCGGCCGTCACGACCCCGTCCACAAGCACCCTCCCGGCGGCGACGCGCGTGCGCCACTCCGCCCGGCTGCTGTGCCGATGCCGGCCGGCAAGATGATCGAGCAGCGTGCCACCGGCGGATGCGGACGGGACCAGCTCGCAATAGTCGAATCCTCTGTTCACCGGTGCCCCCTCGCGGCAGCGTTCCATTGGCTGGCCGCGATTTCACCATGGCCTTGAATCATGACACGCGGGCGGCAAGACCATGTCACTGGGATCAAATCCTGAATCGACCGTCAGGAACTTCGCGCGTTTGCGGAGGTTTCGGGGAATCGACGCGCGGCGCGGATAGACTCGAAACCATGCAGAACAGATGGCGATGAAGAACAGATGGCTTGCCGGGCCGTGGTGGCGGCGGAGCCTCGCGGTCGTCGCGGGTGCGCTGCTGCTGGCCACCGGGCTGCTCGCGGTCTATGTCCTCGCCGCGAACCTGCTGCTGCGGACGCGATTGCTGCGTGCCCTCATCAACGATGGGCCGGACAAGATCTGGATCGACTACAGCTCCGCCTACTCCCTCAGCCCGGGGCGAGTGCGGGTGCGGGACCTGCGCATCCGGGACCGCGGGGTCGCCACGGAGTGGGTAATCACCCTCGACGAGGGGCGCGGTTCCATCCGCCTCACCGACCTGCTGCGCAGGCGCTTCCACACGACCCGCATCCGGGGACGGGGGCTGGCGGTCCGCGTCCGGAACCGTTGGACGCCCGAGGAGGCGACGCCACGCCTCCTCTCTTTCCTGCCGCCCATCACCGGGTTCGATGCTCCGCCGCTCCGCGAGCCCGGCGAGAAGAGGCCGCTCCCCACCGGGCGCGAGTGGACCGTCCGGCTCGACGACGTCGCCGTCGACGCGGTCAAGGAGATCTGGGTGAACGAATACCACTACACGGGCGACGCCACGCTGACGGGGGGCATGTTGCTGCACGCCCGCATCCGCTTCGAGGTCTCTCCGACCACGCTCGCGGTTGGCAGCGGCACGCTGCGCTTCGACGAGGAGCCGATCGCCGCCTCCCTCAAGGCACGGCTCGATGGCCTCATCCATCCCTATGACCTGCGCCAGTCGAAAGGCGCCGACGTCCTGAAATCGATGACCGGGACGGGACGAGTCGCCGGGAGGATCGAGGGCGTCCAGGTCCTCAACGACCTGCTGGGGATCCGGCCGACGCTTCGGCTGGAAGGCGGGACCGGGAGCCTGACGGCCGAGCTCTCCCTCGACCGCGGCTCCGGCCACGGCGTGCTGGATTTTTCGGCGCACGGGGCGAGAGCAGTGATGACCGACGCGGCCATGACGGGAGGGGCTGAGGGACAGCTGCGGCTCGCCCGGCTCGACCTCCACGGGGGCCTGCTGGATTTCGCAGGAAGTCACCTCGAGGTGCGCAAGGTGATGGTGAAGCGGGGCAAGGAGACCCCCTGGCCCTGGTGGGGCGTCCTCGAGCTCCCGGCGGGAGACCTGCGCACCGGTCCGCAGCGTGTCTTCTACGCCCACCCCGCCCTGCGCGCGCAGAACGCGCAGCCCCTGTACCACCTGCTGAACGCGAAGCTTCCCCACTGGGCGGAGTGGATGCTGAAGATGGAGGGAGTGACCGCGACCGCCGATGTGGCGCTCGGACCCTCGTTCGCGGACGTGAAGTCCCTCGAGGCGCGCGGCGGCGCCTTCCACATCCTGGGGCGGTTCCACAGAGCGAAAGAGCTGAACGACGGCGCGTTCCTGATCGACGCCGGCCCCCTCGTGGTCGGCGTCGGTCTCCACGGAGGAAAGTCCGAGGTCGCCCTCGCCACCCCGAGGACCTGGTTTCGCGACCAGATGGCGGACGATCTCTCGGACCCCGGTGGCCGGAAATCACCGGACCGCGTGGCGGCGAAACGCACTCTCACGAA
>DASYQE010000332.1:0-3658 GCA_036005805.1 Candidatus Polarisedimenticolia bacterium
CGAGCAGATGCTCGATCGGCTCGACGACGTGAAGGGGGGCGAGTTCGAGCGCTCCTTCCTGACCGAGATGATCAGCGGGCACCGGGAGGCGCTCGACAAGCTCGATGACTTCATCCGCATGGCGCAGAACCCCGAGGTGAAGTCCCACTTGCAAGCCACGCGCGAGCGGGTCGCTTTCCACCTCAAGGAGGCCGAGCGCCTGCAGGCTTCCACCGGAACGCGCGGCTGACGCCGCGCAGGACCTGAGACAACCTCCCTCCACCCCGGCCCGTCGTCGTGACCTGCATTCACGGCGGCGGGCTCTTTTGCGTTTGCGTTTAGAATCGCGCCCGGCTCCGAAGCTCCGTTCCGCCGGGAGGTCGCGATGTCCGAACCGCTCGAAGGAGGGTGCGCCTGCGGCGAGGTGCGCTACCGGCTCGACGCGCCGCCGATGTTCGTGCACGGCTGCCACTGCCTGAACTGCCAGAAACACACCGGCTCCGCCTTCGTCATCAACCTGCTCATCGAGGCGTCGCGGGTGGCGCTGCTGCGCGGGACGCCCGAGGGGACGGACCTGCCGGCGAACGGCGGCACGCCGAGCGTCGTCTCCCGCTGTCCGCGCTGCCGCGTCGCCGTCTGGAGCGTGTACGGCGGACGGACGGCCATCCTGTTCGTGCGCGGCGGCTCGCTCGACGCGCCGGCCTCGGTGGCTCCCGACGTGCACATCTACACGCGGTCGAAGCTGCCGTGGGTGCGCCTCCCCGAGGGGGTCCCGGCCTTCGAGGCCTACTACGACCCGAAGGCGCTCTGGCCCGCCGCGAGCCAGGAGCGGCGCCGTGCGGCGCTCGCCGCCGGCGCATGAGCACGAAGCGACGGCCGCCGGTTTCGACCGACCCGCATCGCCGGGATGCGGCGCAGGCGCGGCGTGATGCGGCCATCGGAATGCATCGCAGCATCACCCGGCGGGACTTCCTCCATGGCATGCCGGCGCTCGCGGGGCTGCTGGCCGCCTGCCGGACCTCCGGATCGCGGTCCCCGGCTTCGTCTTCCGGAGCCACGGGAGCGGCGGGCACCATCCCACCGGAGAGCGGCGCTCCCGGTGGGGCGGCCGATCCCTTCTCCCAGCAGATGCCGGAGGAATTCAAGCTCCCGGCCGACTGGTACGGGCCGGGAGGCATCGGCGACTATGCCCCGTCCCACGGCAACACGCCGGAAGTCGTGACCATGGCGCACCGGGTGCGCGATGGCCGCTTCGGGGCGCAGTTCGCGCAGGCGTCCGACACCGGCGAGGCATACGACCTCATCGTGGTCGGGGGAGGGTTCGCGGGACTCGCCGCGGCGCATCACTTCCGGCGCCTCGAAGGCTCCGGGCGCTGCCTCATCCTCGACAACCACCCGATCTTCGGCGGCGAGGCGAAGCGCAATGAGTTCGAAGTGCGCGGCCACCGCCTGGTGGGGCCGCAGGGATCGAACGACTTCGGCATCCAGCCGAAAACCGGCGCGCCGGACGACTACTTCACGGCGCTCGGGCTGCCGCGCGAGTACGACTACCTCGAGCCGCAGGGCCCGGCCGCGGGGATGCGGCTGCCGCTCGACAACTACTCCTTCCTGCACTGGGCCGCCGACCGCTTCGACGTCGGCTACCGCTTCGGCGACGCGACGCCCTCGCCGGGCGGGTCCGGAAGCGCCGGCACCGGCGCGACGGCCGCCGGGGGGACGGCCGCGCCCGGAACAGGGCTCCTCCTGCGCGGCCGGCCGGGGTGGGAGCGCGATCCGTGGAGCGCCGCGACCCTCGCCGCCCGCTTCGACGGGAAGACCCGCGCCGCCATCGCGCGCTGGCGCGACTCCGCGGCCGACGAGACCGAGGCGTTCCGTCGCGGCGCCGCCAGCCGGCCGGAGAGCGAGATCGGGCCGTGGCTCGACGGCATGACGATGAAGCAGTACTACGAGCAGGTCCTGGCGTTGCCGCCCGAGATCACCGCCTACGTCGATCCGATCCTCGCGAGCATCATCGGCCTGGGGTGCGACGCCATCTCCGCCTGGTGGGGTTGGCATTTCGGCCTGCCCGGGTTCCGGCGTTCGTCGCGCTACACGGGCTTGGTGTTCCACTGCTATCCGGGCGGCAACGCCGTCATCGCCCGGCATTTCGTGAAGAGCCTGATCCCGGAGTCGATCGGCGGCGCGGCCCGCTTCGCGGATGTCGTCGAGCAGTCCGTCGACTTCGCGGCGCTCGATCGCCCCGGACAGCCGGTGCGCCTGCGCCTCGGATCGACGGTCGTCCGCGTCGAGCACCGCGGCCCCGTGGATCGCTCCGAGAAGGCGGTCGTCACGTACTTCCGGGACGGCGCGCTGCACCGTACCACCGCGAAGAAGGTGGTGATGGCCTCGGGCGGCTGGATCAACCGCCACGTCCTCGCGGATCTCCCCGCCGGGCACCGGACCGCCTACGAATCGTTCCGGCACTCGGCGGTGCTGGTGGTCAACGTGGCGCTGAACCACTGGCGGTTCCTGCCGCGGCTCGGGTTCGGGTCGTGCCTCTGGCAGGGCGGATTGGGCTTCTCCTGCAACGTGAGACGGCCGATGCACGTCGGAGACGACCCGAACGCGCGGCTGCATCCGGACGATCCGATCGTCCTGACCCTCTACATCCCGTCCTTCACGCCGGGCATGCCGGCGAAGGCACAGGGCCAGCTCGGCCGGCTGCACCTGCTCACGACGTCATTCCCCGAGGTCGAACGCCGCATCCGCGAACAGCTGACCTTGCTCTTCGGCGAAGCGGGCTTCGACCCCGCCCAGGACATCGCTGGCATCGTGCTGAACCGCTGGGGACACGCCTACGTGAACCCGGGACCCGGCTTCATGTTCGGCGTCGGCGGAGCCGAGCCCGTCTCCGCTGTCATCCGCAAGCCGTTCGGCCGCATCGCCATCGGCCACTCGGAGCTGCAGGGCCACCAGAACTGGAACGGCGCCGCCGCCGAAGGGCGCCGCGCGATCGAAGCGCTGCTGAAGGCCTAGCCCGCAGGGAGCGTGTCGCGACGCATCGGGCCGCGGCGCCGGGGCGGGGCCCCACCCGGCGAAGCGGTGTCCCCGCGGCCGACGGCATCGTGCGGACGATTACAGCGAGTCGAGGAACGTCAGGAGCGCCTGCCGGTCGGTGCTGGACAAGGCGCGATACGCATCGGTCACCCGCTGCGCTTCGCCTCCGTGGCGCTGGATCGCGTCGTTGCGCGTCATGCTGAGGCCGTCGTGCATCAGGCGCGAGCGGGTGCGCAGGCCCCACAGCGGCGCCGTGCGGACCTTGTTGCGCGTGGACGGCCCGCCGTTCTGGACGATCCCGTCGCCGGTCCCCACGTTGTGCAGCAGGAAATCGCCGAACGGGTGGATGGTGACGTTGCCGACAGCGGGCGGCACCGTGAAGGCCCCCTGGTTGATGATCGTGCCGGCCGGGGCGGTGGTGATGTTGCGCACGTGGCAGGTGTCGCACCCGAGGCGCGAGAACACCTGGTCCCCGAGGCGCGAGTCGGTGGTGGCGGCCAGATCCTCGTCGCGGGGCGGCACCTTGGTCGAGCGCATGAAGCGGGCGAACGCCTCGATGTCCTCCCCCGTGTCCTCCGGATCGCTCACCTCGTCGTAGATCGCGACCGACTTCCCGTTCGAGGTGTTCTCCTTCGGAGCCAGG
>DASYQE010000333.1:0-24173 GCA_036005805.1 Candidatus Polarisedimenticolia bacterium
GTTGGAGGAGAAGAAAGAGGGTGAGGGCGAGAGCCGCGGCGGGAAATGCAACCGTCCACCACGCCCCCGCTGCCACCCCCCGCCCCTCGCCGATCATCTGGCCCCACGACGGGACCGGAGGCTCAACCCCGAGGCCGAGGAAGCCCAGCCCCGACTCGATGAGGATCGCCTGGGACACGCCGAAGGCGGCCTGCACGAGAAGGGGCGCCGCAAGGAGCGGCAGGAGATGACGGCGCGCCGCCTGCCAGGGTGCGGCGCCGCCGGCACGTGCGGCGAGCCAGAAGGGGGCTCCCTGCAATCGCATCGTCTCGGCGCGCACGAAGCGTGCGGCGGACGCCGTGCGTCCGACGGCGATGGCGAGCAGGATCGGCAGCAGGCCGCGCTGGCCCGCGGCGGCGACGAGCGCCAGGGCGAGCAGGAGGGGGGGGAAGCACCCGAGGATTTCGATCACACGTCCCAGGACGAGATCCACTCCGCCCGGCCACAGCGCCGCCGTCCCACCGAGCAGCAGGCCCAGCAGCAGGGCCAGGAGCGTCGCGCCGAAGCCGATCGCGACGGAGGCCCGCGTTCCGTGCAGCAGGCGCGCGAGGACGTCCCGACCGAGGAGATCGGTCCCGCAGAGGTGGACGGAGGATGGCGCGGCCAGGCTCTCGTCGAGATGCACACGGCGCTCCGAATGGGGCACCGGGGCCGGGATCGCCAGGCGCGCCGATCCGAGATGCAGGTCGAGAAGCGGTTCCTCGGAGGCGAGGCACGGCGCGAGCAGGGCGAGGGCGCCGAGACAGGCCAGCCGCCGGAGCGCCCGGACAGAGGTTCGCGAGGGGCCCGGGGATGGAATCAGGCGGGGCCTCCAGCCCGGTGCATCCGGTCCGGCGCGCCCGCCGCGCCGGCCGCGCTCGTCCGGTCCGGGACGCGCTGCCGGAGGCGCGGATCGAGCGCCGGATAGATCAGGTCGATGAGGAGCTGCGCGGCCAGGACGGCCGTACCCGAGAGCAGGAGCAGCGCCATGGCAACCGGGGTGTCCCGGCCGAGGACCGCCTGCACCATGACGCGTCCGATTCCCGGCCAGGAGAACGCCTCCTCGACGACGACGCTGCCCGCCAGGAGGGAGGGGATCAGCCCGCCGAGAAGCCACACGAGCGGCAAAGCCAGGGCGGGCGCGAAATGACGCAGCAGCGCGGCGCCGCGCAGGCCGCGCGCGCGGGCGGCGGCGACCGCCGAACCGGGAAGCGCCTGCACGAAGGCGTCCCGGGCGTAGCGGGCCGCGAAGCCCCACCCGGCCAGGGCCAGGCAGAGCGCCGGCAGCACGAGGTGCGCCGCCACCGACAGCAGCGAGGCGGGGAGCGTGGCCGGACCGAAGCCGGAGGCGACGGCATCGCGTCCCGTCCCCTCGAGCGGCAGCCAGCCGAGCCGCACCGAGACGATCGCTTGGAGGGTCAGGGCCGCCACGAAGGGAGGGACGACCGAGACGGCGACCAGGCCCGCGCCGGCGAAGCGGGCGGCGGGGGAGCGTGGCCGCCGCGCCTGCGCCAGTCCGAGCGGCAGTGCGACGGCGTAAAGGGCGGCCACCGCGGCGGCGTTGAGCAACAGCGTCCACGGGAGAGCGTCGCCGACGATGGCGCTGACCGGCCGTCCGTCGCGCAGCGACCGGCCGAGATCGCCCCGGGCCGCCGCGGCCAGCCAGTCGGCGTAGCGCGCCATCATGGGGCGATCGAGCCTCAGTTCGGCGCGCAGCCGAGCCTCCGCCTCGGCGGAGAGGGGCGCGCCTCCCTCCAGGCGCGCGGCAATCGGGTCTCCCGGGAGCACGCTGAGGATCAGGAAGCAGAGCAGGCTGATGCCGAGGAGGGTGGGAAGGGCGAGGAGCAGCCGCCGGGCCGCGTAGCCCGCCATGCGGTCAGCGTCCTCCGGAGGCGGGTCGGATGGCGAGGGCGCCGGGAACGTGGCCGAGGATGCCCTGCGGCGAGGGTTCGGCCCCCTCGAAGTGGCTGTTGAGGACGCCGACGACCGAGGGGGAGAAC
Organism: Candidatus Polarisedimenticolia bacterium; assembly: GCA_036005805.1. GTDB lineage: Bacteria > Acidobacteriota > Polarisedimenticolia > Gp22-AA2 > Gp22-AA2 > DASRAU01. The sequence continues at coordinate 2,019 of DASYQE010000333.1, forward strand.
AGCGTCGTGTACGGCTGCGCCTCGTCCAGCCGCGCCGCGATGCGGCGGTAGACCGCGTCGCGCCGGGCGGGATCCAGTTCGCGGCGCCCCTCCTCGAGCCAGCGGTCGACCTCCGCGTCGCGGTACGCGGCGTAATTCTGGCCGCCGCCGATCTGCGACGAATGCAGCATCCCGTACAGCGAGTCGGGATCGGGGCTGGGACTGGTGCCGGAGAGGGCCGCCTCGAACTGGCCGCTCTTCAGGCGCGACCAGAGGGCGGGCCAGTCGAGTTTCTCGACCCGCATCTCGACTCCGATCCGCCGCAGCGTGTCCTGCGCCACCTGCGCGAACTGGACGTGATCTTCGCCCCCCGCGAACACCAGCAGGGTGAAGCGGAACGGTCGTCCGCCACGGGCGCGCAGCCCCGTGCGCCGATCGAGTCGCCAGCCGGCCTCGTCGAGCAGCTGCGCCGCCCGGTCGGGATCGAAGAGGGTGGCCGAGGCCCCCGCCGCGCCGGCCGGGCCGGCGTCCGCGCTGGGGCCGGCAGGCGCGCCGGCGTCCGCCTTGGGAACGGCGGGCGCGACGGCGTCTGCAGCGGGGCCGGACTTCCCGGGAATCGGGGGCGTCGCGGGGACAGCGGGCATCCCGGGGAGCAGCAGCGAGAGCGGATCTCGCACCGGGGAGCCGAGTCCCTGCAGAACCGAGCGGATGTAGCCTTCGCGGTCGAGGGCGGATCCGAGCGCCCGGCGGACCAGCGGGTCGGCGAAATAGGGGTTCGAGCCGTCACCGCGCCAGGCAATGTAATAGAAGAACAGCGGGGTGAAGGTGAGCACCTTGTAACGCGAGACGAAAGCCGGATCCTGCCGGCGCGTCCCCCAGGCCGTGGCGGTGATCTTGGTGTAGTCGGTCTCGCCGGCGAGCAGAGACAGCAGCGACGTGTCGAGGGACGGCTGGAAGCGGAAGACGAACTCGTCGATCGCCGGACGTTCGCCCCAGTAGTCGTCGTTGCGGCGCAGGACGATACGGCTGCCGGAGTCCCACGCCTCGAAGCGGTACGGGCCGGCCCCGATCGGGGCCCGGTTCTCGGGTGCCGTCTCGAAATCGACGCCGCGGTACCGGTGCGCCGGCAGGATGGGGATCTCCCAGGTGCGCAGCGCCGGCGCGTACGGCTCGCGGTACCGGACGACGACGGTGCGCGCGTCGGGAGCGGTGACGCTCTCGACCGGGAGGAAGCTGTCGAGCCGGCCGACCGCCTTGCTCTTCGGATCGATCAGGCGCTCATAGGTGAAGAGGACGTCGTCGCTCGTCAGCGGCCGGCCGTCGTGGAAGCGGACGCCGGCGCGCAGGTGGAAGGTCAGGGTGCGGTGATCCGCGGACCAGTCCCACGACTCGGCCAGGCGCGGGACGATCTTCAGGCTGCGATCGTGATCGACGAGGAAGTCGCTCAGGAGACGCTCGACCAGCATCGAGGCGGCGTCGGTGGCGGTGACGAAGTTCAGCGTCGTCGGCTCGGTCTGCATCGAGAAGACGAAGCGCGCCGGGGCGGCGGGGGCCGCCGCGCGGCGGCACGCACCACCCAGGAGCGCCGCGCCCGCGAGGAGCGCGACGGCGGCCAGCCGCCGCATCGCGGGGCGCGCGGAGGGGTCGTTCATTCGCTCGTGAAGGTCGTCTTGCCGGAGCCGACGTTCCCGAGGAGATCGATGACGCGGACGATGACCGTGTGCTCGCCGGGACGCAGGCCCTCGAGCGTCTGGGTGTAGGTCTCGGCGCGCGAGTCGCTGGCGCCGTCGGCGGCGGCGAGCGGCGTGAAGCGGGCCGCGTCCACGGAGACATCGGCGCGGGCGACGGGGCCGAAGGCGTCATTGGCGTTGACCTCGAGGGTCACCGTCCCTTTCGATCCCTTGCGGACCGAGACCTGGACCACCGGCGGGGTGTTGTCCACCAGGAACGCCTCGGTGGTCAGGCTGGCGGTGCGCGCCTGGTCTCCCGGGTTCGAGGGGCTGTCGGTGGCGTCCACGCGGATGCGGTACAGGCCGTCGGGGAGCGACATCGACTCGAACGCGAAAGAGGTCTCGCGCAGCCCGCGCACGAGCGGCTTCCAGGCCGACTCGCCGTCGCCCCGGAACCACAGGTCATAGGCGAGCGTGTCGCCGTTCGGGTCGTCCGACTCCCACTCGAGCGCCCGCATGCCGCGCACGTAGATCTTCTTTCCCTCCGACGCGCCTTCGGAGCGGCCCGGCGACGGAGAAGTGCGAAGACCTGTGTACGCGAGGGAATCGGGGTCGGCCTCCGGAGCGCCGCTCCCGGAGCGTTCCCGCACCACGCCCGGACGCAGGAGCTCCAGGTGGCGCATCACCGGCGGCAGGTTCGACTGCACGTAGGTCACGGAGACCGACGAGAGCGTGGGGCCGTCGGATCCCGGCTTGCGCTCGAGCCGCGCGCGCCATTGCAGGTATCGTCCGGCCGGGCTCGCGATGGCGCTGCCGTCCGCCGACGCGTACGGGGTGCTCCACTCGCTCCAGGTGTCGTCGGGAGCGGCGCTGTTGCCGGTGCGCGTGCTGATCTCCACCTTCGACGTGGCCGGCGTCGTGGCGCGCCAGCCGATGCGGCCCCAGCGGGCCACGGTCGAGGCATCCTGCGGGGCCGACAGGTAGGCGCCGCTGTCGGCCTGCGCCGGGTCGAGCCGGTACAGCCGGCCGATGTTACTCGCCGCGACCACGAATTCGCGCCCGGCGACCGCGATCGCGGTGACCTGCGAGGAGGGGAGACGCGCGATCTGCGTCGACTGCTGCGGCCCGGTCAGGACGCGCAGCCGGCCCGGCTCGCCGGTGCCGATGACCGGTCGCCCGGCGGCGTCGATGGCGAGCGTGTACGCCACTTCGCTCGGCGACGACCAGAGGGTCACGACCGTCCCGTCCGGATCGACGCGGTACACCTCGCTGCGCGCCGGCGGTCCGTTGGGGGACAGGCTGGCGCTGACGGTCGTCACGGTGACCCTGGGTGTGGGCTCCTCGGAAATCCCCGGCACCGGCACGGGAGGCTGGCCGGGCAGCCCCGCCGGCACCTGCTCTCTCACCTGGGGCGTCGTCTGCGGGATGAGCAGCGGCAGCGGGGGCGTCTCACCCTCGGAGCCGAGCGCCGCCGCGTAGATGGATCCCTTCGGGTCCACCGCCACGGCGGCGATCTCGCGCAGCGGCGAGTCGTACAGCACCGAGGCCTTCCCCTGCGGCGTAATGCGGTAGAGCAGGCCCTTGCCATCCGAGCCGGCGAGGACGTTGCCCTGCGCGTCCACCGCGAGCGACACGATGTGGAACTCGGGGCTGTCGAAGAAGACCTCCGCCTTCCCCGAGCCGGTCACCTTGTAGATGATGCCGCGCTCGCCGGTCGCGGCATACAGCTCGCCCTTGGGTCCGAGGGCCAGGTCCCAGATGTAGCGGTCCTCGGGCTGGTACCAGGTCTCTCCCTTGCTTTCACCGGTGATGCGGACGATGCGCCCTTCCGGAAGCGTCGCGGCGTAGACGGCGTCGCTACGGTCGACGACGAGGGAGCGCACCGCCAGCTCGCCGGTCTCGTACCAGGCGGAGCCGGTGCCTCCCTTGGGGATGCGATAGACGGTGCCGTTCCGGCCGCCGCCGGCGAAGACAGTCCCTTTCGAGTCCACCGCCACCGACCAGAGGAACGGCTCGCTTGACTGCTCGAGCGCCGGCACGTTGAGGCCGATCAGCGCCGGGCTCAACGTCAGCTCGCCGGGGGCGCCGACGGCGATCCCGTCGGGCTTTCCCTGCTCGAACTCGTCGAGCGTCTCGACCGTCCAGAGGATGGGGGACACCGCCGGGACCGGAATTCCGGCCGAGGCGGCGAGGACGAGCAGGGCCGCCGCGGCGCGGCGCAGGCACGGCATCCGGGTCACGTCATTCCTCCACGTCGATGGGGATGAGGCGGTATCCGTCGATGGCGTAGGGGAGCGAGAGCGATTCCTCGGCGACGCCGCGGTACTGCACGCGCAGGACGTTGCCGCGCGTGTCCGGCCGCGCCATCACCTGCGCCACCGACGGCGGCAGGTTCGGCAGCCGCTCCCCCTGGAACACCAGGCCGTTGTCCGCCCGGATCAGCACCGCGTACAGGCGGTCGTTGCGGCGCAGGTGGTTGATGAGCCAGACGAGCTGGTGCAGGTCGCGCGGCACGAAGTCGTCGGCCGCCTCCGGGTCGGTGCGCGCCAGAGCCGAAGCATCTCCAACCTGAAGCAGGAGCCGGCCCGGGGGCACCTCCGGCGGCACGGTGATCTTGAGCGTGCGGGTCAGCTCGGGGCCGCGGAACGGCTTGAGGCCGATGGACACCTCGACCGACTCCCCGGCGCGGACGCGATCGCGGCTGACCCAGGCGCGCTCGAGGCGGGCGGTGCGCTGTTCGTCCGACGTGCCGAGCACGAGATCGAGCCCGCTGATGCGCACCGCGCGGTATTCGCTGTCGAGGAGGATCTGGGTCAGGAAGGCGACCGTGCCGGAGGCGTACAGGCGCGCCAGGTCGCCGGCGAAGAGATTGCGCAGCACGATGTCCTCCTCGCCCTCGACGTGCAGCACCGATCCCTCCTTGTAGGTGAAGGACTCGGTCCCGTAGTCCTTCTCCTCGCTGCTCAGGATCGCGTTCATGGCGGCGAAGATCAGGTACGGGGCCAGGAACGGGTCGTCCGCCACCTCGAAGACCAGGCGATGCGGCCGGCCGCGATCCGGCTGCAGCTCCAGGCGCACCGGGATGGTGCGCGGCTTCTTCCCGACGTAGCCGAAGACGCCGGTCGATCGGTCCTGGCGGAACACTCCGACCTGGTCGCCGCTGCTCGCGAACTTGAAGGAGGACTCGAGCGACGGCATCAGCCCGGAGACCGTGGCCGTGGTCATCGCCAGCTCGGTCGGCCCGAGGTTCAGGAGGGGATGCCCGCAGGCGTAGAGCCGGTCAGAGTCGCGGTGCGTCACGGTGCACACCGCGGCGATCTCCAGGTCCCCCGTCACGAGGGCGATGCCGACGCCGCTTCCCGGCACGAGCGGATCGGCCGGAGTGCCGGGGGCCGCTTTCGAGGAGGTCCCTCCCTGCACCGGCTGCAGCCCGGCGCGCAGCAGCCCCGGCCGCAGCAGGTCGACGATCTCGGCAGGGACACCGCGCAGGAGCAGCGGTGCGCCGATGGGGGCGAGACCCTCCGCCGCGGCGGCCGGCGCGAAGCGATCGAAGTAGGAGGCAAAGTGCGCCGGCAGCGCCGTGGGGTCGGCGAGCCAGCGCAGCCCCGAGCGTCCCGCCGCGTCGGGCAGACGGCCGGCGGCCCGCGTCTGCGGCGGCTCGCGCGTCTCGATGCCGAGCATCTCCTGGATGGGCACGACCCCCGCGATCGGCTCGCGCGCGAAGCCCCAGGTGTAGGCGACCGCGCCCGCCAGCCGGCCGTTGAAGTAGACGGGGCTGCCGCTCATGCCGGCCAGTACGCCGGTCTCCTGCAGGGGGCCTCCCGAGAGCCGCGTCAGGATGAGATTGCGCCGCGGGGCGATGTTCTCGAGGGTGCCGAGCACCTCGACTTTGAATTCATCGATGCGCGTGCCGGAGAAGACCGTCCGCCCGACCCCCGACATCCCCGGCTTGATCTCGCTGAACGGCAGGATGTCCTGGGCCCGGACGACGCCCGGGAACACCAGGAGCGCGACGAGCGCGCGGAGAAGACGCGGCGAGAGACGTGAGGGCATCGGGTTACATCCGGTCCGGGACCGGGATTCCCATGAGCGCGCAGGCGCGCCGCATCTGCATCAGGAAGAGCCAGGTCACCGCGACGCGACAGGCGCGCCAGCGCGGGTCCGTCTCCTTCATCACGGGGTAGCGGTGGTAGAAGGTGTTGAAGCGCTGCGCCAGGGTGAACGCGAACTTCGCCAGGACCGACAGCTCGAGCGACGCGCCGGCCTGCACCACCGCCTCGCGGAAGCGCGCGATCATGTGCGCCAGCGCCCAGTGCTCCTCCGCGTCGGGACCGTCCGGCACGTCGAAGCCCGCCTCGAGGGCCATCCGCGCCGCGTCGGTCGTGCCGGGGCCGCCCGCGGCCTGCATGCGCTCGAAGATCCCGGCGGCGCGCACCGCCGCGTACTGGAGATAGGGCCCGGTCTCGCCCTCGAACGACAGCGCCTCGTCGAAATCGAAGGCCAGGACCTTGTTGCGGGTGAACTTGATCATGAAGTAGCGCAGCGCCCCGACGGCGATGGCGCGCGCCAGGGACGAGGCCTCGTCCGCGGACAGCTCGGCGTGGCGCCCCCGCACTTCCTTCTGCGCCTGGGCCGTGAGCGCGTCGATCAGGTCGTCCGCCTTGATCCCGAGCCCCTTGCGTCCCGACATGCCGACGTACGGGCGAGAGCGGTCCGCCTCGGACAGGGGCACCCCCAGCCGCTCGGCGCTCTTCGGCGTCAGCGCCACCATCTCGTAGGAGAAGTGCACCGACCGGGAGGCCTCGTCGGCGTGGCCGAGCGACTTGAGCCCTTCGGCGACGATCGCCTGCAGGTACGACTGCCGCACGTCGATGACGTTCACCACGCGCCGCGCCCGCCCGAAGCGGGGGGTCTCGGTCGTCCCGGGGCCGCTGGTCGAGGTCCAGACGCGCCGTCCGTCCGGGTCCTTCCGGAAGATGTCGTAGCGGAAATCGCTCGGCAGCAGGCCGAATTTCCACATCTGGTAGGCGATGTCCTTGCCGACGTAGGTGACGGTGCCGTTGCTGCGAACGAGGATCTTCTCCGCCTCCTTCAGGTCGGGGAAGCGCTCCTCGTCGAGCGCCATCACCCAGCAGCCGGCCCGTTCCCCCGAAGCCACCTGGACGATGGCCTTGCGGTCCTTCAGGAGCTCGAAGGCGGTCTCCCAGAAGCGGTACGCCAGGATGTCCCCCTCCCACGGCAGCAGGTCGTAATGCACATCGAGGCGCGCCATGGTGTCGAGATGGCGGGAGACGATCGCTCGGGTCAGCCAGGCGGCGAAGCGGCCCGTTTCGCCCTCGCGCCGCTCCAGGCTCTTGAGCATCTCTGCTTGCAGCCCCCGGCGTTTCGGGTCGGCCTCGTACCATTCCCCGACCCTGGCGTAGAGGTCCCAGCAGAAGGCGTCGATGGGCTCCTCGATCGCCTGCGCCCGCTCGAGGCCCATGCCGAGGATCTCGCGGAAGCCGATGAGCACGTCGGCCACCTGCACGCCGGTGTCGTCGATGTAGTTCTGCACTTCGACGTCGTTCCCGAGGAAGCGCAGCACCCGCGCCAGGCTGTCGCCGAGCACGGCGTTGCGCAGGTGGCCGATGTGCGCCGCCTTGTTCGGGTTGATGTTGGTGTGCTCGACGATGATGCGTTCACCCGCGGGCGGCGCGGCCGCGGCGTGCAGGTCGCGCGCCAGCGAGCGCAGCGCCAGGTCCCGATCGACGAAGAAATTCAGGTACCCCGCCCCGCCGATCTCCACCCGCCGGAGCCAGGGAAGCTTCGGGAAGCGATCGCAGAGCTCCTGCGCGATGGCCCGCGGCGGGCGCTTGAGCCGGCGGGCCAGCTCGAAGGGAACGGGGGAGGCCAGGTCCCCCATGGCGGGCTGCGGGGGCCACTCGACGACGATCTTCTCCGGCCCGGGGCCGTAAAGCGTCGTCACCTGCTCGCGGAGCGCCGCGACGCACTCGTCCTTGAACCCCTCCACCGTGCCTCCGGCCGGCGAGTCTATCACGCGGCAGGAGAAGGGATTGCGGCGCGCTCCGGGGTCGTCCGGTAAGATGCGCGCCGTGATGTCCGCCGTGACTTCGACCCGCCCGGTCCGGGCCGGCCTGGGCCTCCTCGTCCTGCTCCTTGCCGCCTGCCCGCGTGGGGAACGGCCCACGCCAGGCGAACGCCAGCCTGCGGCGGGGACGTCCGATGCGGGGCCGGCGACCGGGTTCGCCAACCCTGCCACCCCCGAAGCCGCGGCCGCCGAGGGGATGCGGCTCCTCCGGAGCGGCGCGCCCGAAGCCGCCGAGCCTCACCTGACGCGGGCCCTGGCCGCGCACCCGCGCGATGCGCGCCTGCTCGAGGCGCTCGGGCAGATCTACGCGCGCAGCAATCGCTTCCGGCAGGCGGAAACCAGTTTCCGGCAGGCGCTCGAAGCCAGCCCGGACTCCGCCGGCGCCCGGCTGGGGCTGGCGAAGCTGCTCGGCGACACCGGGCGGGACGCGGAGGGGATCGACGTCCTCGCTCCGCTGGCGAAGACGCGCGCCGACGTCCTGCCGGTGCGGCTCGAGCAGGCGCGGCTCCTGCTGAAAAACGGCGCGGCGGCGGAGGGTCTCGCGGCCGCCCGCGCCGCCGCGGCGCTCGACGCGCGCTCCGCCGAGGCGCAGTACCTCGTGGGTCTCGGACTCGAGGGGACGGGGGATCGGGCCGCGGCCCTCGAGGCCTTCGAGCGCGCCGCGGAGCTGGATGCCTCGCACCTGGGCGCCTGGAGCCACATCCAGACGCTCGCGGCGCGGCTCGGGCGCCAGGACGAATCGAAGCGGGCCGCCGAGCGCCACGCGGCGGCGCTTCTGCGGAGCCGGGTGGACGAGCGGGTCCGCGGGCACCGCGTGAAGGCGGTGGAGGCGTTCAATCGCCAGGATTACCCGGCGGCCCTCGAGGAATTCCAGTTCATCGTGCGCGAGGACCCGACCGATCCGCAGGCCCAACTGTTCCTCGGGTCATCGCTTTTGGCGCTGAACCGGCGCGACGAGGCGCGCGTCGCGCTCGAGCGGAGCCTGGCGCTCGATCCGCGCGGCGAGCGCGCCTGGCTCGAGATGGGGCGGCTGCTGGCGTACGAGAACCGGCTGGACGAGGCGATGCAGGCGCTGCGCAAGGCCTCCGAGATCAACCCGGAGTTCCCCGAGCCGCACTATTTTCTGGCCGGCATCCTGCAGGCGCGGGGGGAAGGGGAGGCGTCGCGCGCGGAGATGCGGCGCTTCGAAGATCTGCGCCGCCGATCTCCGGAGGGCGGCATGCAGGTCGTCAACCCGCAAGGATCGGAACGCCGGTGAGTCACCCGATGGAGATGGCATCGTTCCGCGGGCGCCGGGCCACGCCGCTCGCGGCGATTCTCCCGGTGCTCGCCGTGCTGGGCGCGACGGCGTGCCGGCCGAAAACGCCGGCGGCGGAGCCGCCGGCCGCGCCCGGGGAGCAGGCGGTCGCCACCGCCGTCCCCGCCTCGGCCGCGCCGGCGTCCGGGCCGCCGTGGATCGCGTGGGCTGACGTGACGGAGGAGCGCGGGGTGCGCTTCCGGCACGTGAACGGCGCGCGCGGCAGGAAACAGATGCTCGAGACACTGGGGTCGGGGGTCTGCGTCTTCGACGCCGACGGCGACGGCCGCCAGGATCTCTACTTCGTGCAGAGCGGCGCGCTGCCCGGCGATCCGCCCGTGCAGCCTCCGCCGCGCGCGGCGCTTTTGCGCAATGCCGGCGGGCGTTTCGAGGACGCGACCGAGACGTCCGGTCTCGCCGACACGGGGCACTACGGCTTCGGCTGCGTCGCCGGCGACATCGACGGCGACGGCGATCGCGACCTGTTCGTCGCAGGGTTCGGCTCGAACCGCCTCTACGTCAACCAGGGGAACGGGAGGTTCGAGGAGCGCGCCCGCGCCGCCGGGGTCGCGGGCGGGGGCTGGTCCACCAGCGCCACCTTCTTCGACGCCGACCGGGACGGCGATCTCGACCTGTACGTCGCGCGCTACGTCGTCTACGACATGCAGCAGGACCTGTACTGCGGCGAGAACCGGCCCGGCTACCGCACCGTCTGCCATCCCAAGAACTTCGACGCCGAGGCCGACCTCTTCTACCGCAACCGGGGCGACGGCACGTTCGTCGACGCGACGCACGCCGCCGGTCTCGACGAGCACAGCGGCAAAGGGCTCGGCGTGGTGGCCGGCGACATCGACGGCGACGGCGACGACGATCTCTACGTCGCCAACGACGACACGCCGAACTTCCTGTGGCGCAGCCGCGGCGACGGGACCTTCGAGGAGATCGGCCAGGCGGCCGGCGTGGCACTCTCCGAGGACGGCGTCCCGCAGGCGGGGATGGGGACCGACATGGCGGACTACGACAACGACGGCCGCCCCGATCTCTTCGTCACCAACCTCGCCGAGGAGACCAATGAGCTGTACCACAACGACGGAGACGGCGGGTTCTCGAACCGCACCTCGGCCTCGGGGCTCGGGCCGCCCTCCCTCCTGATGCTCGGCTTCGGGACGTTCTTCCTGGACGCCGACCTCGACGGCCGGCTCGATCTGTTCGTCGGCAACGGGCACATCATCGACAACATCGCTCTTTACAGCGACACGATCACCTTCGAGATGCCGAGCCAGCTGTACCGCAATCGGGGGGACGGCCGCTTCGAGCTCGCGCCCGCCTCCGGCCCGTTCGCCGGGCGCTATGTCGTGCGGGGCGCCGTGCCGTTCGATTTCGACGACGACGGCGACGAGGACATCGTCCTGTCGCAGAACGACCGCATCGCCCTGCTGTGGCGCAACGATGGTCCCTCCCTCCTGCGCCCGCTCGTCGTCACCCTCGAAGGCCGCCCCCCGAACCGCGACGCCATCGGCGCCGTCGCCGTCCTCGAGACCCGCGGCACGCGCCAGGCGCGCTTCGCCCGCACCGGCATGAGCTACGGATCCCAGGCCGACCGCCGCCTCTTCTTCGCCGTCGATCCCAGGACGGCCCCGTTCCAACTCCTCGTGCGGTGGCCGGGCGACAAGGTCGCGGAGCGCTTCGACATCCCCAGCCCTGCTCCCGCCACGATCCGCCAGGGCACCGGCCGCCGCATCGGCCGATAGCCGAGGCGGTGGGTGAGGAGTCGTGCTGAAAGCCGGGAGACGGCTACCGCGTCGGTTCGACTCGCGCGGACGCGGTGTGGGATCGCTCCGCGAGCCCGAGGGACGTGAGCCCTTCGACCTGGTAATAGTAGCGTCGTCCGGGCCGGATCGCGTCATCGGCGAAGAGATAGCCGACATCGGCGCCCCCGTCGCCGTAGGCGGGGATGGCGACGCCGTTGAGGCGCACGAACGGTCCCGACGGGGACTCCGCGCGGTAGATGTTCCAGCCCAGGAGCCCGTGCTCGGCGGCGGTGGTCCATTCGAGGACGATGCCCCGTCCGATGGTGGTGGCCGAGAACGCCGCGAGATCGAACGGCGCGCGGGGGTCGAGATCGAATCGGACGTCGAAGCGGGCGGACCCTTCCTCCGCCGCCGTCGCCTGGTTGCGCAGGACGATCCATGCTTCGAGGGCGTCGGTCCAGGGAACAGCCACGGTGGCGGACCCGGACTCGAGGTCCACGGGCACCAGCACCGGGCGCAGGCCTTCGGAGCGATAGAAGACCAGCAGGTCGGCGCCCGGGCGTCCGCCGCGCGCGTCGATTCCGAAGGACAGCGATCCGCGCAGGCGATCGGCGGGCAGTCGAAGCGCGAGGGTGCCGGTCGGTGCGAGGGGATCGAGCGCCCCCGCGTTTCCGGGAACGGCTTCGGCGATCGGCGTCAGGGGCGCCTCGGGGAAATCGGCGGCGGAGGGGTAATGGGCGCCGTCGTCGCGCCGTCCCGTGAACAGGTTCCACACCGTCAGCTCACGCAGCGCCTGCTCGATCGGCATCCCCAGGCGCCGGCGCAGCACGGCATCGGCGGCGGCGAGCGGCTCGACCCGCAGCTCCTTCTGCGCCTGCCAGACCTGCCGGACGATCGAAGGGTCGGACGCCCGCTCCGACAGGAAGAGCGGCCACAGCAGGCCGCCCTGCATCGCCGAGGTCACGTCGGTGTCGAGTCCGTCCGCAGCGTGTTCGAGGCGCGCCGCGATGGCGCCGCGCTGGGCGTCTCGATCTCCCGATCCCTCGAGGGCGAGGAAGGAAGCGGTCGCCTCGCTCCACCATTCGGGCGCCGCGCCGAATTCGGCGAGGCTGAGGTGCGCCGCCTGGTGGAGCACCGCCGGCAGGATGCGATCGCGCCCCAGGCCCGAATCGATCACGATGCCGCGCGCGACACGGCCCGCAGGCTGCGGGAGGAGGAACCCCTCGAGACCGGCGCCGAGACGGGTCACGAAGACCTGCACCCGATCCGGACCGGGGGCGGGGTCGGGCCAGCCGAGCGTTAAGGTCAGGTAGGACCGGGAGGTGACCAGCGCCTCCGCCACGCGCGCCACCCATTCAGGGTCGACGTCACGGCCGGACGGTGTGGCCTGGATGTGGATGGTGAAGCGGCCGTCACGGGTCGGCACCAGCCGCTGCTCGGCCGGCCAGTGCGCGAGCAGCGCAAGGACAGCGCGCGTTCCTTCGGTCGGTTCACCGGCCGTCAGCCGGTCGACGAGCGGGGTCGCACAGGGAGCGGGGACGGCTTCGGAGGATGCCAGCCAGGCGACGATCCCTCCGGGAGTCGCAGCCGGAAGGTTCGACGGGCTCGCTTCGCGAGCGGTTCGCACCATGTCGCCGAGACGCACGTCCACCTCCGCGGCGAAGGCCGCGGACGCGAAAACGAGCAGGACAGCGGAAACGGCGGAGAATCGGCGCCTCAAAAGGTCTCCCAAGGCTTCCCGAATTCTGCAATATAAGGTACAAATCCTTGAGGGTCAAGGGATTCCAGCAATCCGGCTGGTGCGGGGCGCTCTCCGCGATCCGATCGCATTGGCGATCGGGGAAGCGCCACATCCCCTGTATAGAATGACCGGCGTTCGTCGAGGCGACTTGGCCGTGCGGGCACCCGGGGTGAATGCGCGCACCATCTTCCTGCTCCTGCTGGCATGGGGGTTGGGGGCGCGGGAAATCCAGGCGCAGACCATCGGGGGTCTGAAGGGGACCGTCACCGACGAAACAGGCCGCCCGCTCGAAGGGGCGACCATCGTCGCGACCAGCGCCGATCAGGCCATCAGCGGTCGCGGGGCCACGTCGGACGTGGACGGCCGCTTCCTGATCCCGACTCTTCCCTCCGGAACCGATTACCAGATCGCCGCCGCCTTCCCCGGCTTCGCTCCGGTCACGATGACCGGCATCACCGTGCAGGCCGGGCAGGCCACGCTGGTCCGCATCGCCCTGAGCCGGCTGAGCGCCGGGCTCCAGGAGACCGTCCAGGTGAAGGCCGCCCCGCCGGTCATCTCCCTGCAGGACACGACGACCCAGTCCCGGTTCACCTCGGAGTTCATCGACGCGCTGCCGCTCCTCGGCCGCAACTACCAGGACCTGCTCTCGCTCGCACCGGGGGTGAGCGACGTGGACGGCGACGGCAATCCGAACATCCATGGGGCGCGCGACACGGACGTCGTGACGCTGGTGGACGGTGTTTCGACCACCGACCCGCTCACCGGCAAGGTCGGGGCGCAGCTCAACATCGACTCGATCCAGGAGATCGAGGTGAAGACGAGCGGCGCCACCGCGGAGTTCAGCCGCGCCCAGGGAGGCTTCGCGAACATCATCACGAAGTCCGGCGGGAACCAGTTCGAGGGGAACTTCAAGATCTATTACCGCGGCTCGACGCTCGACGGCGACGGCGCCGGCATCGACGACCCGAGCCTGCACGCGGGACTCGGGGAGAACGGCCTGCGCGATCTGACCTTCCAGGACGTGCTGCCCTTCCTGTCGCTCTCGGGACCCATCTCGAAGGACAGGGCCTGGTTCTTCCTCGCCAGCGAATACGTGCAGATCCAGGAGCCGGTGAACGCGTTGTCGGCCGCCTTCGTCGCGGAGCAGAAGGAGTTCCGCCAGTTCGCCAAGGTCACCTGGCAGGCGGCCCCCAATCACCGCCTGGCGTTCTCGCTCAACTACGACCCGCAGACCTTCAAGAACCAGGGGCTCAACAGCTTCACGAAGGAAGAGAGCAGCTACGTCCTCAACCAGGGGGGGCTGGTCCTCACCGCCAAGTGGGTGGGAATCCTCGGCCCCTACGTGTCCCTCGAGACGTCGATCTCGGGTTTCGACGAGCGTCCCGCGAAGAGCCCGACCCTCGACCCGGACACCAACGGCAACCGGTTTATCTGGGCGGATCGCAACGGCAACGGCTTCAGCGAAGCGAGCGAGTACGATCCGGGCGAGGACTACGACCTGGACGGGGCGTTCGACGTGTTCGAAGACCGTTTTCTCCCCAAGGGTGTTCTCAACCAGAACGAGGACCTCGACGGCGACAACCGCCTGACGCCGCCCCACGCCTGCGAGGGCGCGATGCGCGAGGATGCCGACTGCGACGGTCATCTCGACTTCCAGGCCGAGGATGACAATGGCAACGGCCTGCTCGATCCGGGGGAGGACCGGGACGGCGACGGACGCCTGGACGCGGGCACCGAGGACCGCAACCACAACAACCACCTCGACGACACGCCGCATCCCGCTTCGGACTACCCCTACGGTGAACGGACGCCGCCCCCGGCCGATCGCTTCTACACCATCGACCAGCAGACGGGCCGGACCACAGGCCCGTACTACGAGGATTTCGACGACCAGCGGCAGCGCTTCACCCTGCGGCAGGATCTGACGCTCTTCGTCCCGGATTTCTACGGCAGCCACGACCTGAAGACCGGCATCGTGGTCGAGCGGGAGCAGTACCACAGCAATGCCTCGGGCCGGCCCATCGTCGCGCCGATCGCGCCGGACCCGAATTCGGACGGGAGCGGCGTCGCGCTCACCACGATCCGCACCATCCTGCCGGCGGAGACCGCGGTGGACAACGAGGCGACGAACCTGACGACGGGCGTCTATGTGCAGGATTCCTGGAAGCCGTTTCCGAACCTGAGCTTCGGGCTCGGAGTGCGCTTCGATCGGGAGGCCACCGACTCGTTCGGGTACACGCCGTTCGACCCGCGCGAGCAGCGGGCCCTGTTCGATCGGGTCAATGCGCTGCGCGGAGGCGAGCTCACCAAGGACGACGACCTGACCGAGGGAAACAACGACGGGATCCGGAGCTACGGCATCCGGGGCGACCCCTGGTTCGCGGCGCTGCCGGAGTACGCCATCGGTTGGGACCACACCCCTGTCATGGAGACGCTGCGCCTCGCCGCCCTGTCGCGGCTGACCCGCCACCACCTCAGCTCGACCATCCTCTCGGCGCAGCTCAGCACCCTGTTCCCCGAGTTGCGCAATGGCGGCGAGGTGAGCACCGACAGGCTCGCGCAGCTGGGAATCCAGGCCCAGGGGAAGGAACCGTTCCGCCTCACCAACAACAACCTGGCGCCGCGTCTGTCGGTGGCGTGGGATCCCTTCTCCGACGGCAGGACCAAGCTGTTCGCCACCTGGGGGCGCTACTACGACAAGCTTTTTCTCAGCACCATCGTCGGGGAAGAGGGGCCGGACAACGTCAATCGTTACTACGTGCTCGACGGGGACGGCGTGACGGGACTCGGCGTCCCCAACCGGATGATGGGCACGCCCATCTCCAAGGCGCCCCCTTCGGCGACCCAGATCGATCGCGGCCTGCAGACGCCCTGGAGCGACGAGCTGACGGTGGGGTTCGAGCGCGAGCTGGCGCCGGAGCTGTCGCTGTCGTTGACCTACGTCTCCCGCAACTACCGCCAGCAGCTGCAGGACATCGACATCAACCACTCCATCCGCACCGGCCCGAACGGCAAGCCGGTGGACCAGCTCGGGCTCCTGCCGTCGGACGACCCGACGGCGATCACCGATCCCGGGGCACGCCTGCCGGACGGCCGCCCTGACCTCTATATCAACGATTTCTTCTTCAACCAGATCCTGCGCGTCAGCAACTACAACCAGGCGCGCTATCGCGCCGTCATCGTGGAGATGGTCAAGCGGCTGTCGCGCAAGTGGGAGGTGCAGGGGTCCTACACCTACTCGCGGGCGCAGGGAGCGGCGGAGGACTTCCAGTCGCGCCTGGGCAACGACCCCTCGACGGTCGAATCGGAGTACGGCTACCTCGATTTCGACCAGCGCCACGTCGTCAAAATGAGCGCCGGAATGTTCCTGCCGCGCGACTGGCAGCTCGGGCTCACCGCCTCCTGGGGATCGGGGCTGCCGTACTCGGTCGTCTCCAAGTTCTTCGCGCTCGACAATGTCGGCTACCAGCAGTTCCGCACCCGTTACGGCGAGTCCGTGGTCAACTCGAAGAACCAGGTCGAGTGGGTCTCCGAGCCGCGCAACGACCACCGCAACAACGCCGTGCTCAACCTCGGGGCGCGGGCCCGCAAGACCTTCGTCCTCGGGCGCAACACCGCCGGGATCTTCCTGGAGGTCTTCAACATCCTCAACACCGACGATCTGCACCTGGTGTCGTACGAGGTGTCGCCGATGAAGAACCAGGGGGTGGACACCCCGAACGGCCAGGGGCCCCTGCAGCTCAACGGCACGCGCGCCTTCGGACGCCGGTTCCAGATCGGCTTCCAGATCGACTTCTGACGCCTCGGCACGTGCCGCCGCTGACGATCGACGCGCCGCTCGACACGGTCCGGGGTCTCGGTCCGCAGCGGGCGAAGGCCCTCCGGGAAGCCGGGATCGCCACGGTCGAGGACCTGCTGCTGCACCTGCCGTTCCGCTACGAGGATCGCACCGCCTTCCTGCCGATCGCGTCGCTGATGCCGGGAGTGCGCGGCACCGTGCGCGGGCAGATCCGCAGCGCGGCGCTGCGGCGCACGCGCGTGCGCGGCTTCAGCCTGTTCGAGGCGCTGGTGGAGGACGGATCGGGGACCATCCGGGTGGTCTTCTTCAACCAGCCGTGGCTGCGCACGCATCTCGTCCGCGGGCGCGAGGTCATCCTGTACGGCGAGGTGAAGCCGTCGCGGGCGGGGCGGCGCGGGCTGGCCCTCGAGTCGCCGCAGATCGAGATCCCCGAGAAGGACGGCGAGGCGGAAGGGATCCACATGGGGCGCGTGGTGCCGATTCATCCGAGGTTGCCGGGGCTGTCGCCCCGGGCCGTGCGCACCCTCGTGCACCGCCTGCTGCGCGAGCTGCCGGAGCTCCTCCCCGAGCCGCTGCCGCCGGGGGTGGCGGAGCGTCGCGGCCTGCCACCTCGCGGCGAGGCGCTGCGCGCCGTGCACTTCCCGGACGCCGGCACCGACGCGCTTCTGCTCGAGACGCGCTCGACCCCGGCGCAGCGCCGGCTCATCTTCGAGGAGTTCTTCTTCCTGCAGCTGGGCTTCGCGCTGCAGCGCGCGGCCTCGGACGCCGGCGGGCGCGGGGCGGGGCCGATCCTCCAGGTGGACGACCCGCTCCGCGAGCGGCTGCGCTCCGTGCTGCCGTTCCGCCTGACCGCGGCGCAGCGCCGGGTGCTGGCGGAGATCGCCGCCGACCTCCTGTCGCCGCGGCCGATGAACCGGCTCCTGCAGGGGGACGTCGGCTGCGGCAAGACCATGGTGGCGCTCCTCGCGGCGCTCCTCGTCGCGGAGAACGGGCTGCAGGCGGCGTTCATGGCCCCGACCGAGATCCTGGCCGAGCAGCACCACCGCCTGTTCACGCGGCTGCTGCAGGGGCGGGGACAGCCGGTGGGGCTTCTGACCGCCTCGGTGACCGGTTCGGCGCGCCGACAGGTGCTGGCGGGTCTCGCGAGCGGCGCCCTGAAGATCGTCGTCGGCACCCACGCCCTCGCCGAGGAGGAGGTCCGCTTCCAGGCGCTGCGGCTGGTGATCATCGACGAGCAGCACCGCTTTGGCGTGGCGCAGCGGGCGCGGCTGCGCGCCAAGGGGGATCGGCCCGACGTGCTGGTGATGACCGCCACGCCCATCCCGCGGTCGCTGGCGCTGACGCTGTACGGCGACCTCGACGTCTCGGTGATCGACGCCCTGCCGCCGGGGCGCCGCCCCGTGCTGACGGTGGTGCGCGAGGCGACGGGGCGGCCCCGCGTGCACGAGTTCCTGCGCCGCCAGGTGGCCGAGGGACGCCAGGTGTTCGTCGTGGTGCCGGTGATCGAGGAGAGCGAGCGGGGCGACCTGCAGGCGGCCGCGTCGCTGCGCGATCGCCTGCAGAAGGACGTCTTCCCGGGGAGGCCGGTCGGGCTCCTGCACGGCCGCCTTCCGGCCGCCGAGCGCGACGAGGTCATGGGCGAGTTCGCGGGCGGCCGGCTTCCGGTGCTCGTGGCGACGACGGTGATCGAGGTGGGGATCGACGTGCCCAACGCCAGCGTCATGGTGATCGAGCAGGCGGACCGCTTCGGCCTGTCGCAGCTCCACCAGCTGCGGGGCCGCGTCGGGCGCGGCGGCCACGAGTCCTACTGCATCCTCGTGGCCGGCGAGCAGGCGACCGACGACGCGCGCCGGCGTCTCCAGGTGATGGTGGACACCTCCGACGGCTTCGAGGTGGCGCGCCGCGATCTCGAGTTGCGCGGTCCGGGCCAGTTCCTCGGCACGAAGCAGTCGGGAATTCCGGATCTGAGGCTTGGCGATCTCGTGCGCGATCGCGAGCTGCTCGAAGACGCGCGCGAGGCGGCGCACGCCGTCGTCGCCGACACGCGGGCGGGACGCGCGCCCGCCGTTTTGACGGCGCACCTCGAGCGGCGCTGGGGCTCGCGGCTCGGGATGATCCAGGTCGGCTGACGCGGGTCGGCGAAGGGGCTCGCCCCGGCTTCTAAGGCCGTCCCGGGCCGTGATAGAGCATCAGGTAAACCACGACCCCGGTCACCGAGACGAACAGCCACAACGGCAAAGTCACGCGCGCCAGTCGCCGGTGCGCCTCGAACCGGCCGCGCGCCGCGCGGGCCGCGGTCAGAAGCACCATCGGCAGGGCCGCCAGGGCGCCCAGGGTGTGCGGGATCAGGATGGCGAAATAGAGCGCGCGCGCCGGCCCCCGGCCCTGGAACGGCACCGATCCCACGCGGGCGTGGTGCGTCAGGTACCCGGCGAGGAAGAGCGCCGATGCCACCAGGGCGAGGAGCATGGCGGTGCGGTGCGCGTCTCGACGGCCACGGCGGATGAGCCCCCAGCCGACCAGGACGCAGATCGCCGAGGTGGTGTTCATCAGCGCGTTGAAGGCCGGGAGGGACACACCCATGGCTTCAGCCGGGGTGCGCCCCGTCGCGGCGGTGGGTCACGGCGATGGCGAACGCGAACGACGCGGCGACGAACAGCAGGGTGATCCCGAGCGCCGGCGCCATCCCGTGGGTCGCGGGCGCGCCGAGCAGCCGGCGCAGGACGCTCACGCCGTACGTCAGCGGATCGAGACGCATCAGGACACCGAGCCACGGCGGCACGCCGTCCGCCGGGAAGAACGCGCCCGACAGCAGCCACAGCGGCATCAGGAACACCGTCATGACGGCATGGAAGCCCTGCGTCGATCGCATCGGCCAGGCGATGGCGAGCGAAAGCGAAGTCAGCCCGAACCCGAGGACGAAGCAGAAGGCGATGGCCGCCGCGATCGCCGCGACTCCGGGCCGCACTCCGGCGAGCGGCGCGAGCACGAGGATGAAGGCCGCCTGCGCCGTGGCCAAAAGCGTCCCGCCGAGGATCTTCCCGGCCACCACGGCCCCGCGCGGCAGGGGAGCCACGAGCACCCCCTGCAGGAAGCCTTCACGGCGGTCCTCGATGACGGAGATGGTGGAGAAGATCGCGGTGAACAGGAGCACGAGGATGGTGATGCCGGGCAGGAGGTACGCGCCGTAGTCGCCGCCTCCCGCCAGCCGGAAGGACGGCTGCAGCCCGGCGGCGAAGAAGGCCCAGAAGAGCAGGGGCTGCAGGAGGGCTCCGAGCACGCGCGTCCTCTCCCGGAAGAAGCGCCGGGTCTCGCGGCGCGCCAGCGCGAGGGTCGCCCCCGCCGCCGTGGTCACGCCGCGTCCCCGCGGTCGCGCAGAAGCGTCGTGCCCTCGTCCGGCTCGAAGCCGTGGCCGGTCCGGCGCAGGAAGACGTCGAAGAGGGTGGGACGGGCGACCGTCATCGCGGCGATCCGGCCCCCGAGCGCCCGCGACAGGAGCGGCACGAGCGCGGCGCTGTCCTCCGCCTCGACGAGGATGCGTCCCTCCACGAGCCGGGCCGCGACCCCGGTGACCCGCTCGATCTCCCGGCGCAGAGCCTCTTCATCGGGCGCCTGCGGCTCCGGGGCGATGGCGAGGACCTGCCGGCCGATCTCCGCCTTGAGGGCTTCCGGTTCCCCGAGCGCGACGATGCGGCCGCGGTCGAGGATGGCGACACGGTGCGCCCGGTCCGCTTCTTCGAGCAGGTGGGTCGTGAAGACCACCGTGGTCCCCGAAGCGCGCGCCAGGTCGTCGAGCGCACTCCACAGCGCCGCCCGCGCCCGGGGATCGAGGCCGGTCGAGGGCTCATCGAGCAGGAGCAGGCGCGGCCGGTGCAGGAGCGCCTTGGCAATCTCCAGCCGGCGCTGCAGACCCCCGGACAGGGTCCCGGCGCGCGCGCCGGCTTTCGCCTCCAGCCCGAAGCGCGCCAGAAGCGCCTCCCTTTCGGCGGCGAGCGGACGCCCGCGCAGGCCGTAGAGGGCGCCCTGCAGGTCGAGGTTCTCGCGCACGGTCAGCAGCCGATCGATCGCCGGCGCCTGGAACAGGACGCCGAGGAGGCGCCGCGCCGCGGCGGGATCGCGGGCCACGTCGTGTCCGAAGATCGACGCTTGTCCGCGCAGGGGCTTCAGGAGCGTGGCGAGGATGCGGAAGAGGGTGGTCTTGCCGCCGCCGTTGGGACCGAGGATGGCGAACAACTCGCCGGGCCGCACGGCGAGATCGACGCCGTCGAGCGCCCGCTCCCGTCCGTAATCGAACCCCAGGCCCTCCGTGTGGAGGGCCGGCTGGTCGCGCCCGTCGGTCATGGAGCGGCCATCATAGGCGATGGCGGGGGAGGGCAGCACTTGGCGTTGACGGGTCGGGCGCGGTCGCGTATAAAGATGACTTCTCCATGGAGCCGGCGCGGCCGCCGGCGGTGGAATCCCGAGTGAGCTCAACCACCCCAGACGATCCCTGGCGTCACCGCTATGCCCTGGCCGTCGTGGGCGCGACGATCCTCCTGCTCGTGGCCGGGGGCCTGGTGACGAGCACCGGGTCCGGACTCGCGGTGCCCGACTGGCCGCTGTCCTTCGGCCAGGTCTTCCCGAAGATGCAGGGGGGCGTGCTGTTCGAGCACGGACACCGGATGGTCGCCTCGCTCGTCGGGATGCTCATCCTCGGGCTGGCGATCTGGTTCGGACGGCGCGAGCCGCGCCGCCCGGTGCGCCGGCTGGCCTTCACCGCGCTCGCGCTCGTCGTCACCCAGGGGATCCTGGGAGGGGTCACCGTGCTCCTGAAGCTGCCGACGATCGTCTCGGTGACCCACGCGTGCCTCGCGCAGATCGTCTTCTGCGTCGTCGTCTCCCTGGCGGTCGTAACCTCGCGGCGCTTCGCCGGTGTCGAGGGCAACGGGAGCCCGGTCTCCCGCTCGATCGGGATCCTGGGGGCGGTGGCCGCCGGGGCGACCTTCGCGCAGGTGATCCTCGGGGCGCTGATGCGCCACACCGGCGCCGGTCTCGCCATTCCGGACGTCCCGCTCGCGTTCGGCCGCCTGGTGCCGCCGCTCCTGTCGTTCGAGATCGCGGTGCACTTCGCCCACCGGGTGATGGCGGTCGTGGTCGCGGTCCTCGTCTTCACGCTCGCGTTCCGCTGCGCGCCGCTCCGGAGCCACCCGGAGATCGCCGTGCCGGCCCGCCTGGCGGTCACCCTGGTCCTCCTGCAGATCCTCCTGGGCGGCGCGACCGTGCTCACGAAGCTGGCGGTCGTTCCGGCGACGCTGCACGTGGTGACCGGGGCGCTCCTGCTCGCGTCGCTTCTGACCGTGACCCTCTTCGCGTTCCGCTTCCGCGCCGCCGCCGTGCCCTCCGGCGTGGCGCATGGCACAGCGTCGCAGGCGACCGCATGAGCCCCGGCGTCGAGTCCGGCGTCACCGAGGTCGCACCGGCGGCCCCGCTCGAGGTCGCGACGGGGATCCGGCCACGCATTCTTGATTACGTCGAGCTGACCAAGCCGCGCGTCACCACGATGGTGCTGGTGACGACGCTCGCCGGCTTCTACATGGGATCGGCGCAGGGTCTCGACGCCGGACTGCTGCTGCGCACGCTCCTGGGCACGGCGCTGGCGGCGGCGGGGGCGAGCGCTTTGAACCAGTACCTCGAGCGCGACTCGGACGGCCGGATGCGGCGCACGCGCGCCCGCCCGCTTCCGGGGGGCCGGCTGGAGCCGCAGCGGGCGCTGCTGTTCGGAGGCCTCCTCGCGGCGGCCGGCATCGTGTCGCTGGCGCTCTTCGTCAACGGGCTCGCGGCGCTCCTCGTG
>DASYQE010000334.1:0-1690 GCA_036005805.1 Candidatus Polarisedimenticolia bacterium
GGCGCGGAAGCGCACGCGCTCGGGCACGACAAGGGGACCGCGGTGCGACGGCTCCTCGCCACGCTGCCGCCGGAGACCCTGGCCCTCTACGTCGGCGACGACGTCACCGACGAGCCCGCCTTCGAGGCGGTGCGCGAGAACGGCTGGGGCATCAAGGTCGGCCCCGCAGGGAACGCGACCGCGGCGCGGCATCACCTCGCCGATCCTCTCGCCGTGGCGCGACTGCTGGCGCGGGTGCTCGACCTGTGAGCCGGCTCATCGTCGTCTCCAACCGCCTTCCGGGGCCGCCGGCCACGGGTCCTCATCTCGTGGCGCGCGAGACGACGGTCGGCGGGCTGGCGGCGGCCATCCTCGGCGCGCTGCGGGGACGCGCCGACTCGCTCTGGGTCGGCTGGAACGGGCGCGCCTCGGCTTCGGCCCGCAGCGCTCCGCTGCAGCATCACCGGCGCGAGGGGGTGGACCTCGCTTCGTTCCCGCTGACGACGGCCGAGCTCGACGGTTACTACCACGGCTTCTGCAACCAGACGCTCTGGCCGGTCCTGCACTGCTTCCAGGGACGGGTGCGCACCCGTCTGCGGGACGAGGCGTCCTACGACAACGTGCAGGCGCGCTTCGCCGACCACCTGCGGCCGGTCCTGCGCCGGGACGATCGGCTCTGGGTGCACGATTACCACCTCATCCCGCTCGGCCAGAGGCTGCGCGAGCGCGGCTGGCGCGGGCGCATGGGGTTCTTCCTGCACACGCCCTTCCCGCCGCTGGAAATGTGGGAGGTGCTGCCGCGGCCGCGCGCCATGCTGGAGGCGCTGTTCGAGTACGACGTCGTCGGGTTCCACGTCCCGGGCTTCCTCGACAACTACGTCTACTGCGCACGGCGGCTGCTCGGCGCCGACTGGGACGGCCGGCGCCTGGCGCAGGCCGGCCGCTCGCAGCTCGCCGCGGTCTACCCGGTCGGGATCGATCCCGCCGCGTGGCGGCCGAAGCCGGGTCTCGTCGCAAGCGATGAAGTCGACGACGGCGGCGAGGGCCACGCGGGGCGGGTGGGGGAGGCGAGCCTCGCCAACATCCGCCTGCTGCGCGGGCTGCAGGACCGCCGCATGATCCTCGGCGTCGATCGGCTCGACTACACCAAGGGGATCCCGCAGCGGCTGCAGGCGATCGAGCGCTTCTTCCGGAGGCGCCCGGAGTGGCGGCGGCGCGCCGTCTACGTGCAGGTCGCTTCTCCCAGCCGGGCGCAGGTTCCCGAGTACGCCGAGCAACGCCGCCGCATCGAGGCGACCCTCGGGCGTGTCAACGGCGAGCTGGGAGAGCCCGACTGGACGCCGATCCGCTACCTGTACCGCGCCTACGATCGGCCGCTCCTGGCGCGTCTCTACCGCGAGGCGGACGTCGGGCTGGTCACGCCGCTGCGCGACGGGATGAACCTGGTGGCGAAGGAGTACGTCGCGGCGCAGGATCCCGCCGACCCCGGCGTGCTCATCCTGAGCCACACCGCCGGCGCGGCGCAGCAGCTCAAGGACGCGGTGCTGGTCAATCCCTTCGTGCCGGCCGACGTGGCGGAGGGCATCGCCGCCGCGCTCGAGATGCCGCTGGCCGAGCGCCAGCGCCGCCACGCGCGCCTGCTGCAGACGGTGCTCGAGTCCACCGCCGAGGCGTGGGCCGACGGCTTCGTGAAGGATCTCGAAGGCGAGGG
>DASYQE010000335.1:0-7729 GCA_036005805.1 Candidatus Polarisedimenticolia bacterium
GCCCGCGTGGACGAGCGGCATTACCCGGCGCCGTACCTGGCGCTCGAGGCGGTCGTCCACGGCCTGGTCGCGGGCCGCGACGAAGGCTTCGCGTTCGAGGCGGAGTCGGTCGGGCACCTGGCGGTCGGGCCGACGGCCCGCGGGCTCGTCGCCCTGTTCTCGCTGCAGCAGGAGGCGCGGCGCGATCCGGTCGTCGCCAGCCGCCCGCAGCCCATCGAGGCGACCGCGGTCGTCGGCGCCGGCGTGATGGGGGGCGGCATCGCCCGCGCCCTCGCGCGCTCGGGCTTCTCCGTGCGGCTCAAGGACATCGACGCGCAGGCGCTGTCGAAAGGCGTCGCCGTGGCGCACCGCCTCGAGGAGGCCGAGCTCCTGAAGCGCCGCATCACGCGCTCGGAGCGCGATCGCCGCCTCGATCGCATCCTGCCGACCCTCGAATACAGCGGCTTCCGCCGCGTCACGGTGGTGGTCGAGGCGGTCGTCGAATCGCTGCGGGTCAAGCACCAGGTGCTGCGCGATCTGGAGGCGGCCGCCCCCGAAGGGTTCATCTTCGCCACCAACACCTCGTCGCTGCCGATCGCGTCGATCGCCGCCCCGGCGCGCCGTCCCGACCAGGTCATCGGCATGCACTTCTTCAACCCGGTGCACAAGATGCCGCTGGTCGAGGTGATCCGCGGGCCGCAGACCTCCGACGAGACGGTGGCCACGGTGGTGGACCTGACGCGGCGCATCGGCAAGACGCCGGTCGTCGTCGGCGACGCGCCCGGGTTCCTCGTGAACCGCATCCTCATGACCTATCTCGGCGAGGCGCTGCTGGCGTTCGAGGAAGGCGGGCGCGTGGACGAGATCGACCGCGCCCTCGTCGAGTTCGGGATGCCGATGGGGCCGTTCGCGCTGCTCGACCAGATCGGCCTCGACGTGGCGGCGCACGTGGCCGGGGTCCTGACCGAGGCGTTCCCCGACCGCGCGCCGAAGACCGCGATCCTGACCGCGATGAAGGAGAAGGGCTGGCTCGGCCGCAAGAGCGGCCGCGGCTTCTATCTCCATGGCACGCCGGGGGAAGAGTCGGACGCGCCGGCGTCCGGAGCGCCGCGCGACGTCAACTCCGAGGCGGCGGCGCTGCGCCCGGCCGGGCGCGCGGGCGGCGGCGGGGCCGCGGCGGGCGCTCTCGAATCGCGGCTGGTGCTGCCGATGATCAACGAGGCGGCCCGCTGCCTCGAGGCGAACCTGGTGCGCGACCCGGCGGCGGTCGATCTCGCCATGGTCCTCGGCGCCGGCTTCCCGCCGTTCCGCGGCGGTCTGCTGCGGCACGCCGACACGCTCGGGCTCCCGACCGTCATCCAGAGCCTCGAGCTCCTCGCCGGGCGGCTCGGCACCCGCTTCCAGCCCGCCCGGTTGCTGCTCGACCTCGCCCGATCGGGGCGGGGCTTCTTCGTGGAGTGAAGACGATGGCGTCCCGTCCCGCAACGTCCCCGGCGTCCCCGGCGTCCGCCCCGGCCGCGGCCCGTCGCTCCTTCATGAAGTCGCTGTTCGCGGGCCGTCTCGACGCGGAGCTGCTCTTCCCCTATCCGCAGCAGGACGAGGAGGGGCGCGAGACGCTGAACCTGCTTCTCGAGACCTTCCGCGGCTGGGCGAACGACCATCTCGACGGCGCCGGCATCGACAAGCGCGGCGTTTTCCCGGAGACGCAGGTGAGCGCGCTCAAGGAGATGGGCTTCTTCGGAATGACCATCCCGGAGGCCTACGGCGGCTCGGGGCTGCCGCTCACCTCCTACTGCCGCCTGATGGAGGAGATCTGCCGGCACTGCGCCACGACCGCCACCATCGTCGGCGCCCACCTCGGCATCGGCAGCAAGGGGCTCGTCCTGTACGGCAACGAGGAGCAGAAGAAGAAATGGCTGCCGGCGGTGGCGCGGGGCGAGCTGCTGGCCGCCTACGCCCTGACCGAGCCGGGATCCGGATCCGACGCGGCGTCGCTCACCACCCGCGCCGTCTGGGACGGCGCGAAGAGGGTCTGGCGGCTCTCGGGCGGCAAGCGCTACATCACCAACGGCGGGCATGCGGGCCTGTTCACCGTCTTCGCGCGCACCTCGGTGAACGGCGCCGACAGGATCAGCGCCTTCGTCGTCACCCGCGATCTCCCCGGTGTGTCGACCGGGAAGGAAGAGGAGAAGCTCGGCCTCAAGGGATCCTCCACGACCGACCTGAACCTGCAGGACGTGCCGGTCCCCGAGGGGAACCTGCTCGGCGAGCCGGGCCGCGGCTTCAAGTACGCCATGGAAATCCTCAACGACGGGCGCATCTCGCTCGCCGCCGGCTCGGTCGGCATCGCCAAGGAGATGACCGACCGGGCGATCGCCTACGCCCTCGAGCGGCGGCAGTTCGGCAAGGCGATCGCCGAATTCGAGATGATCCGCGGCAAGGTCGCCGAGATGGTGACTGGCACCTATGCCGCCGAAAGCATGGTCTACATGACGACGGCGCTGGCCTCGGACAAGTCCATCGACGCGTCGATCGAGTCGGCGCTGTGCAAGGTGTTCGCCTCGGAGAACGCCTGGCGCGTGGTCAACCACGCGGTGCAGATCGCCGGCGGCAACGGCTTCATCCGCGAATACCCGTACGAGCGGGCGCTGCGCGACTGCCGGATCAACATGATCTTCGAGGGGACGAACGAGATCCTGCGCCTCTTCGTGGCCCTGTCGGCGGTGCAGAACCTCGGCGAAGAGCTCAAGAAGGTCGGCGCGGCGCTGCAGCACCCGATCGGACAGATCGGCGTGCTGTCGGATTTCGCCCTGCGCAAGGCGCGCCAGGCGCTCACCGACCAGGGGTTCCCCGACATCGACCCGGCGCTCCAGAAGACGGCGGCGCGCGCCGCCCACTACGCCGAGGTGCTGTCGGCCACCGCCGAGGCGGCGCTCCGGACGCACCGCAAGGGGTTCATCGAGCGGGAGTACCTGCACGAGCGGCTCAGCGAGGCGGCGGGCGATCTCTACGCCCTGATCGCCTGCCTGTCGCGCGCCGACACCCGGATCAAGAAAGAAGGGGTCGAAGCGGCGCGCCGCGACATCCTGATGACCCGCACCTTCGGCAACGCCGCCTGGCGCCGCATCCGGTGGCTGCTGCGCCGGGTGGCGAAGAACCAGGACGGCAACCTGACGAAGGTCAGCAACCTCGCGTACGAGACCCGCGGCTTCGGACCGGACCTGGTCGGCTAGGAGCGATGCCGGACACCGTCTCGCGCACCTGCTCCTCCTGCGGCGAGGCGGTCGCCGCCCCGTCCCGTTTCTGTCCCGGATGCGGCAGTGTCCTCGAGGCGCCGGGCCCCACGGCCACCCGCACCCTCCACCAGGGCGCCGCGGGACACGCGCACCCCGCCGGCCACGCCGCCGGCGGCGACGGCACCGCGACGGTCCGCGACGTCTCCGGCGGCGCGCCGCCGCCGCGCTCCGGGCGCCGCGCGGCAACCTCCGACTCGCTCGATCACGGCCGCTTCGTTCCCGGCACGCTCCTCCTCGGGCGCTACCGGGTCCAGGGGCTGCTCGGCCGCGGCGGGATGGGGGAGGTGTACCGCGCCGATGACCTCAAGCTCGAGCAGATCGTCGCCCTGAAGTTCCTCCCTCCCGACCTGGGCCGCGACCCCGGGCGCCTGGCGCGGTTCCACAACGAGGTGCGGCTGGCGCGCCAGGTGTCGCACGCCAACGTCGTGCGCGTCTACGACATCGGTGAGTGGGAGGGACAGGCCTTCCTGTCGATGGAGTACGTCGACGGCGAGGATCTGTCGACGCTTCTGCGCCGCATCGGCCGGCTGCCGGCGGACAAGGCGAGCGAGGTCGGCCGGCAGATCTGCGCCGGCCTCGCGGCGGCGCACGACCGCGGCGTCGTCCACCGGGACCTCAAGCCCGGCAACATCATGATCGACGGGCGTGGCCGCGCCCGCATCACCGACTTCGGGCTGGCGAGCCTCGCCGACGCCGGCGACGACGCACCGCGCGCCGGCACGCCCGCCTACATGGCGCCGGAGCAGATCCACGGCGGCGAGGTGGGGCCCAGGGCCGATCTCTTCTCGCTCGGCCTGGTGCTGTACGAGCTCTACACCGGCCGGCGCGCCTATCGTGGCGACAGCTGGGAAGAGCTGAATCGTTCGCGCCAGACCGGTCCTGCGTCGCCGTCGTCGATCGTCGACGGGCTCGATCCGGCGGTGGAGCGGGCGATCCAGCGCTGCCTCGAGGAGGATCCGCGCCAGCGCCCGGCCTCCGCCCTCACCGTCGCCGCGTCGCTGCCGGGGGGCGACCCGCTGGCGATGGCGCTGGCGGCCGGGGAGACGCCGTCGCCGGAGATGGTCGCCGCCGCCGGGGAGACGGGAGGGATGCGGCCGGCGCTGGTCGGCGCCAGCCTCGCCGCGATCGCGGTGACCCTCTTTCTCGCCGCGAGCCTGGGGACCGGCCACACGATCACCGATGTCGCGCGCCCGCCGCGGCCGCCCGAGGTGCTCCACGATCGCGCGGTCGAGATCCTGAAGCAGATCGGCTACCCCGATCCGGCGGTGGACAGCCACGCCAGCTTCGGCTGGCACCGCACCTGGCTCGAGGACATCTCGGCGCACGACACGTCGCCGCAGCGCTGGCAGGCGCTGGCGCGCCCGATCCCTCCGGCCGTCTATTACTACTATCGGCAGAGTCCCTTCATCCTGACCCCGGCGAACATCCGGGGGCGCGTGGGGGAGACCGACCCCGCCCCGATCCGCCCCGGCATGGTGCAGGTCGTCCTGACCGCGGAAGGGCGGCTGTGGAAACTCGACGCCGTCCCGCCGCAGAACGACCCGGAGCCGGGCTCCGACCCTGCTCCCGCCATGGACTGGGGGCCGGTCTTCGCGGCGGCGGGGCTCGATCTCGCGGCGTTCCGGCCGGTGGAGCCAGGCTGGGTACCCTCCGAGTTCGCCGACGCGCGCCAGGCGTGGGAAGGGGTCACGCCCGGGTCGCCACCGATCCCGGTGCGCGTCGAAGCGGCCTCGTACCGTGGCCGGGCCGTCGCCTTCAACCTGGTCTGGCCGTGGACCAAGCCGCTGCGCGCCACTCCGTTCCAGCTCGGGAAGGGGGAGGCGATCTCGCAGCGGATCATCCTGTCCTTCATCCTGGCGACCCTGGTCGCCTGCGGGGTCCTGGCGCGCCGGAACCTGCGTGCCGGGCGCGGCGACCGCCGCGGCGCCTTCCGCCTGGCGGCGTTCATCCTCCTGCTTTCGGTCCTGCGCGGCGTCGCCGCGCATCACTTCACCGTGATGCTCGACGAGTGGGGCCTGATCGTCCGCCTGATCGCCGCCGGGCTCTTCAACGGGATGCAGGCGTGGCTGCTCTACATCGCCATCGAGCCGTTCGTGCGCCGTCACTGGCCCGACACCATCGTCTCCTGGACCCGGCTCCTGGCGGGACGCACCTCCGACGCGCTCGTCGGGCGCGACGTGCTCCTCGGGGTCGCCTTCGGCTCGCTGGAGTTCCTCCTCGATCGCGCCACCCCTGTGCTTCCGATCTGGCTGGGGCGACCCGCCCCGATGCCGGACGTCTGGGAGCTCGACGCCCTCATGGGATTGCGCGCGTGGGTCGCGCCGGCCGGCGAGGCGATCCTCGGCGCGGTCGAGCAGGCGCTCGTGGTCCTCGTCCTCCTGGCGGGCTCGCGCGCCCTGCTGCGGAGCACGTGGGGGGCGGCCTGGCTCGTCGCCCTCATCGGCTGGGTGGTGTACGCCCTGTCGGCCTGGGAGCGCATCGGACCGCTGGCGCTCGCCCCGACCGCCTTCATGATCGCCATCCTGATCGGGGTTGCCCTGCGCCACGGACTCCTGGCCCTCTGCGCCTGCATGGTCACCCAGAACCTGCTCGGGACCTTCGGCGTCACGCTCGACTGGGGAGCCTGGTACGCGCGCCCGGGGATCCTGGCGCTGCTGCTGGTCGCGGTCATCACCGGCTTCGCCGCGCGCGCGGCGCTGGCCGGGCGATCGATTCTCGATCTCCGCTTCGCGGAGGCGTGACGATCAGGGGCCGCCGCAGGTGAGCGCGTCGGCGCCGCCGTCCATTCCGAACGTCGCGGCGCCGCAGGAGTTCCGCCCGCGGACCAGATAGAAATAGGCCGCCCCCGGCGGGGGATCGGGGCGGACATCGGCGTACGTGACGCCGTGGAGGCTGCCCGTGAGGCACGAAGTCGCGAACTCCGTGCCCGCAGCCCGCAGCGCATCGACATCACCTGAGGCAACGTCGTAGACCACTCCCGGGCCCGCAACACCCGCCTGATCGCCCCAGGCGAGGGCCGTCGAGGGGGTCACCGTCATGGCCAGATCTCCCGTTTCCGTCACCAAGGCGAACGCCCCCGCATCCCCCGGGGCGCAATCGTCGCCGTTCAGGTGCGCGTCGGCGTCGCGGTCGCCTCCGAGGCGGGTCCCCGACCCGATCGTGGCGCACAGGAAGGTCAACGGCCCTTCGGCGTTGGCGCGGAGATCGGCTGTCGCGACCGGCGGCTCTCCCGCGACGTCGGAGACGAACAGTCCGCCGGAGCCGATCCCACCGTCGAGGTGCCAGGTGCGCTCGCGCCCGCCAGAGCGCGCCGCGAGGGTCAGCTCGCAGTGACGGTTCGAATCGGCGAGATTGCCAACCTGGATCAACGTGGTCAGGAGTGCCTCCGCTGCGGCGTTCCCGGTGGGCGGCGCCCCCGCCGGCAGCGTCAGGTTCTGGCCCACCGAGGGCTTCACATCGCCCGGGAAATACATCAGGAAGGCGGCCAGGTCCTTCGCGTTTTGCACGTTACGGTTGAAGTTCTGCAGGGTGAGAAAGGAGAGCACGTCGGCGTCGGCTCCGTCGTGTCCGGTGCCGAAGCCGTACTTGTTGTCCCTCGGTGCCGCCGGGGTCCCGAAGAAAGGACCGGCCTTCGTGTATATGTTGCGCAGGTGAGGGATTTTCAAATCGTTGTGACTCGATATCGTCAAAGTAAGAGTGCCGTTGATCAACGCCGCGGCCGCGTTGGGCGGATCGCCGGGGTTGATCCCCCCGGGTTTTCCGCCGTTCGTCCCGGAGGGGGAGCTATGGCACTGGACGCACCGGAAGCTAAAGTCGTTCACGGTGGTCAAGAAACTGGTCATGCCGGCGGTCGGATTCCCGGTCCCCGGATGTTTCGGGATCGGCACCAGGGTATTGGGCATGGAATCGTCCGCGGCGCGGTACGGATTGGGCGGCAGGATCATCCCCAGGGCGAACTGGCGGAACAGCTCCATGTCCTCCGCACTCAGTCCCGCCGGCTGGCCGTTGATCGGACCGACGTCCGCCGTTCCCATCAGGTTCACGAAGGTGGCGTTGAAGGCGTTCATCGTCGCGCGGTCGCCGCGCCAGTGCATGGGCTCGACCATGCCCCGCAGCGTCTGCGTGACCATCGGCCCCTTCTGGGGATCGAAGCCCGCGTGGTTCGCGCAGCCCGTCCCCGGAGGCTGGGGGTCGCACTCGACCATGGTCGGCGGGCTGGCCCCGTCCAACTTGACGAACCGCACGTTGTCCCCGGGCGTGTGGTACGGGACGAGAGCGCCGGCCGGGTCCCCCAGGTCCCACGCCATCGCGTCCTTGTCGCCGAAGAGATGACACGAGGAGCAGGCGGCATCGCCGTGCGCCGAGGAAACGATCCCGTCATAGAGGAAGCGTCGCCCGTTTCGGACCGTCGGGGAGCTCGGGTCGTGCAGCGGCTGCTCCCCGATCTTGCCGAA
>DASYQE010000336.1:0-17323 GCA_036005805.1 Candidatus Polarisedimenticolia bacterium
TCTCTTCTGACCGTGACCCTGTTCGCCTTCCGCTTCCGCTCCGCCGCCGTGACCGCCATCGCCGCCGAGGCCGCACCCGGCACGGCGTCCCGGGCCACCGCATGAGCCCCGTCGAGTCGGGCGTCACGGAGGTCGCCCCCGCGGCCCCTCTCGAGGTCGCGACCGGGATCCGCCCGCGGGTCCTCGACTACGTCATGCTGACCAAGCCGCGCGTCACCACCATGGTGCTGGTGACGACTCTGGCCGGGTTCTACATGGGCTCGACGAAGGGACTGGATGCCGGGCTTCTCCTGAGGACGCTTCTGGGGACCTGGCTCGCGGCGGCGGGGGCGAGCGCTCTCAACCAGTACCTCGAGCGGGACTCGGACGGCCGGATGCGCCGCACGCGCGGGCGCCCGCTTCCCGGGGGACGGCTCGAGCCGCAGCGGGCGCTCCTGTTCGGGAGCCTCCTCGCGGCGGCCGGCATCGTGTCGCTCGCGCTGTTCGTCAACGGGCTCGCCGCGCTGCTCGTGGCTCTGACGCTCCTGAGCTACGTGATGCTCTACACGCCGCTGAAGAGCCGGAGCCCCCTGTGCACGCTCGTCGGGTCGCTGCCGGGAGCGCTGCCGCCCCTGGTCGGGTCGGTTGCGGCCGAAGGCCGGATCACGCCGGTCGGCGCGGCGCTCTTCGCCATCCTGTTCGTCTGGCAGCTGCCGCACGCGCTGGCCATCGCGTGCCTGTACCGCGACGACTACGATCGCGGCGGCTGCCTGATGCTTCCGGTCGTGGCCGGCGACAACGAGGCGGCGGGGCGGATCGCGCTCCTGTACGCGCTGGCGCTGGTGCCGGTGACGCTCCTCCCCACGGTCTGGGGCGGGGCCGGGGTCGTGTACCTGGGCGGAGCGCTCCTGCTCGGGGCGCTGCAGGCGGCCGCCGCGGCGCCTCTGGCCCGAACCGGATCGCTTCCGGCGGCGCGCCGGCTGCTCCTCGCGTCGGTCGTCTACCTGCCGGTGCTCCTCGGCCTGATGGCTCTCGACCGGCAGGTCCTGCCGCGCTGATCCGCATCGCCCTCCGGGCCGCGCGCCTCCTGCCGCCCGCGGCGCTGCTCTTCCTGGCCGGCTGCGGCCCGCCGCCGCTCGCACCGGCTCCCTCGCGGGAGGGCGAGGACATCTCCGGACCTCTCGAGGCGCGCGGACGCGCGGTTTTCGATCGCGAGCAGTGCGGCCGCTGCCACACCCTCTTCGACGTTCCGGCCGCGGCCGGTGCGCCTGTCCCGCCGGCTCCGCGGCTGCCGGGAGCGCTCGACAGCCGCGTCGGACCCGACCTCGGCCTCGAAGGACACCGGCGCAGCGACGACTGGCATGCCGCGCACCTCTACGCCCCCGACGTGCTCGTCCCCGGGACCCGCATGCCCGCGTCGCGGCATCTCTTCGCGCCGGGAGGCAGCCTGCCGCCGCCTTTGAATGACGATGGCCGGGCACTGGTGTCGTGGCTGCAGGGGCTCGGGCGAGCCCGGCGCGATCTGTACGCGGAGTTCCGCACGGCGGAGCCGGGGATCCCGGCGCCGGGTCCTTCCGTGGTCGCGGCCAGGCGCGAGCAGGGAAGACGGCTCTACGCCCTCTGGTGCGTGCCGTGTCACGGCGAGACGGGGGACGGGCGCGGCCCGGCGGCGGCACTCCTGGCCGTGCCGCCGCGCGATCTCACCGCCGGACGCTTCCGCTTCAAGACGACCGGCGCGACGGAGCCGGCGGACGACACCGATCTTTTCCGCCTCCTGACGCTCGGTACGGGCACAGGCGCCGCGATGCCCTCCTTCGCGTTCCTCGAAAAGGAGGATCGCTGGTCGCTCGTGCTCGCGGTGCGCGATTTCGCCCCGGCGACCCGCGGCGCCGATCTGAGCTTCCGTCCTGCGCCGGCCGCCGCGGCGCCGGCGCAGGCGCCGCCGGGGCCTGCGGGAGACCCGGCGCGCGGCGCCGATCTCTACGTCGCGTGGGGCTGCGCCGCCTGCCACGGTGCGATGGGGGAAGGGAAGGTCTTCGACGACCGCTCCACGCGCGGCGACGGTGAGGCGGTGGTGTGGGCCAGCACTCTGAGGCACGCGTGCGCGCGGCGCGGCGGCGGATCGGCCGCCTCCTTCGAGCGGGCGCTGCGCTACGGCGTCGGCGCCTCGATGCCGTCTTTCGCGACCGTGCTCGATCGCGACCCGGACGGCGCGCGGGCGATCCTGGCCTGGCTCGAACGGGGGACTACGGCGCCGTCGCCGGCAGCGTCAGATCGACCTTGAGCTCGCCGCTCGCCGGCACGGTCACCTGCTTTTTCTGCACGCCGAGCCGCTCGTGCCAGAACTCGAGGGTGCGGGTCCCCGCCGGCACGCCGGCGAGGCTGAAGCGGCCGTCGGGTCCGGTGACGGCGTAGTACGCGTGCCCGGCGACCACGACCCAGCCGGTCATCCACGGGTGCACGTCGCAGGTGACGCGGAACAGCTCCGGGCTGGCGAAGGTCTCGGTCATGACCTTCTTCAGCTTCGGCTGCGCGCGGTTGAAGGACGGGTTGAGCTTCGACCAGGTGTGGATGTTGTGCAGGATGCCGTCGTTGTTGAGGAAGTCGAGGGGCGTGCCGACCGGGACCAGGGCGATGCGGGGAACGAAGCGGCAGGCGTTCTGGTCGAGCGCGGGGGAGGACGCCGGCGCCGGCATCGGCTTCGCGTCGTCCCCCGGATCGGCGACCCGGACGACGACGTTGAGAATGCCCCGGTCGGCCCCGACAACGAGCGAATCGTCCAGGTGCGGCGTCCTGCCGCACACCTCGGGGTCCTTGGTGATCTCGATGGGCTTGACGGCGGGAGGATCGCCGGCATAGGTCACGCGGCCCGTGACATCTCCGGCCCGGGCCGGCACGCTCGCGGCCGCGGCCGCAAGGATCGCCATCGCGGCCGCCGGCACGAAGGAAAGCAGGGCGCCGGCGCGGGATCGCCCCGCGCCGCGGGCACGCGCGTGCAGGAAACCCGGACCACGGCGCAGGAACATGACGTCCTCGAAGGAGCGTCCATGATACACGCGATGTATGCTGCGCCCGTGAATCACACGGCTCCTTTCACCGGCATCGTTCTCGCGGGGGGACGCTCCACGCGCATGGGGCGCGACAAGGCGTCGATCGACCTCGGCGGCCGCACACTGCTCGCGCGGGCGGTGGAGATCATCCGCCGGGCCGGCGGCACGCCCCTGGTCGTCTCGCCGCCCCGGCCCGATCTCGATCGCCTGGGTGTGCGCCTGCTCGACGATGAAGGGATGGGCCCGCTGCAGGCGCTGCGGATGGGGCTCGGCGGCGCCGCCGGGCCGGCTTTCGCCCTCGCCTGCGACCTGCCGCTCCTGCCCCCGGAGGTGGTGGCGTTCCTGGTCGAGGGTCTCTCCTCCGCCCCGGCCGTGGTGCCGCGCGCCCTGGGGAAGCTCCAGGTGCTCGCCGCCGCCTATGGAGAGCCGGCGGTGGCGGCCTTCGACGCGGCGCTGGCGGCGGGGGAGACCTCGGTGCATGGCGCCGTGGCGGCTCTCGCGCCGCGCATCGTCGAGCTCCCGGAGCTCGCGGCCTGGGGGAACGAGCAGATGTTCCTGAACGTCAACACTCCGGACGATCTGCGCCGGGCCGCGGCGCTCCTGCCGGCGGGCGATCCGGGGAGGGCGGCCTGAGCCGGCGCTCCCGGCCCCGCCTGACCCACCTCGATCGGCGCGGCGTGGCGCGCATGGTGGACGTGGGCGGCAAGCCCGTCACCCTGCGCGAGGCCCGCGCGTCGGGCCGCCTGACCCTGAGCGCGGCGGCGTTCCGCGCGCTGCGCGGCCGGTCGCTCGCGAAAGGGGACGCGCTCGCCCTGGCGCGCGCCGCCGGCATCGCCGCGGCGAAGCGGACCTCCGAGTGGATCCCGCTCTGCCACGTGATTCCGCTCGACCAGGTGACGATCGAGGTCGCCTTCGAGCCGGGTCGCCGGGCGGTGCGGGTCGAGGCGACCGCGCGGGCCCGCTGGACCACCGGCGTCGAGATGGAGGCGCTGGTCGCGGTCGCGGCGGCGCTCCTGACGCTCTACGACATGACCAAGGCGATCGACCGCGGCCTGGTGCTGGGTCCCGTGCGTCTCGAGGAGAAGAGCGGCGGCCGCAGCGGCCTCTACCGGCGCGGCTCGTCCCGATCGGCGGGCCGCGCCGCGCGCGCGCGGCGCACGAGGTAGAGCGGTCGCCCTTTCTGCTCCTCGTAGAGGAGCGCCAGGTACGCCGCGATCACGCCGAGGCTCGTCAGGATCAGCCCGCCCAGGATGAGCTCGACCAGGATCACCGTGGTGAAGCCGCTCACGGCGTGCCCGGACGACCAGTTCCACAGCGTCTGCACGGCGAGAAGCGCCCCGAGCAGGACCATGACCAGTCCCGCCGCGGCGACGATGCGCAGCGGCAGCGAGGTGAACGCGAGCAGGCTGCGCACCGAGTAGCCCAGCAGGTCGGTGAAGGACCACTTGCTGCGACCGCCGTGCCGGACGGGCGGCGTGAACGGCACCTCGGCGGTGGTGAACCCGATCCAGGCGACCAGACCGCGGAAAAAACGGTTGCGCTCGCCGCAGGAGAGGAGCGCTTCGACGGCCTGGCGGTCGAGCAGCTTGAAGTCGGTCGCCCCCTGCAGGTCGCGCCCGACGGCGCGGCCGAGCAGCGCGTAGAAGGCGCGCGCCAGCAGGCGGTGCGGAAGGCCCTGCGGGCCGCCCTCACGCCGCACCGCCTCGACCACTTCGCACCCTTCGTCCCAGCGCCGCACCATCTCGGGAATGAGATCCGGGGGGTGCTGCAGATCGGCGTCCATCAGCACGACCGCGTCGCCGCGCGCCGCCCCCAGCCCCGCGGCGAGGGCCGCCTCCTTGCCGAAGCGGCGCGTCAGCGTCACGAGGACGATGCGGGGATCGCCGGCGGCGAGCGCCGTGCACGCGGCGCCGCTCCCGTCCGTCGAGCCGTCGTCCACCACGAGGACTTCGTACGAGCGCCCCAATGGAGCCAGGACGTCCCGCAGGCGCACCATCGTTTCCTCGAGAACGGCGGCTTCGTCATGGACCGGCAGGACGATCGACAGGACCGGCGCTTCTGGCAAAGGACCTCCCGTCCGCCCCGACGCGAGGGCGAGGAGCCTACTGGGATGGCGGACCGATGACGACCCGGACGCTGCGTTCGGTCTGGAACAGGCGCTCGGCCAGGGACTTCAGCGCATCCGCGGCGGGCGGATCGCCCGCCGTCAGGTCGCGGCGCCAGGCGAGCGCATCGAGACCGCTGGCCTCGCGGTAGGCGAGCAGGCTCGCGAGCGCCTGCGTTCCCTGCGCCGCCGCTGCGGAGCGCCCGGCCTGGATGCGGGTGAGATCGCGGCGATCGGTCTCCGACAGATCCTCCACCGCGAGGCGACGCATGAGACGCTGCAGCTCGAAGACCGCCTCGCCTCGCCGCGCGTGCTGGGCGGTCGCCTCGAAGACCAGCGCGCCGCCGTCGCGATAACCCTCCGGGCTGCCGCTGACGCCGAACGCCGCGCGCCGCGTGAACACCATCTCCTCGAACCCGAAGAGCGTCACCGCGGCTCCGAGGTCGCGCACCAGGTCGAAGTCGGCGTTCTGCAGCGGCACCGCCGGCACGCCGACGATCGCCAGGCTCTGCGGCGTCGCCAGCTGGCGCGTGTACTCACCGGGCTGCGCGCCCGCGGTGGCGGGGAAGACCGGCGCCTCGGGGGCCTGCGCCGCATCGCCTTCGGGAGCGGCGCCCGCCGTTCCCGCGGCCCCGCCTGCTGTTGCGGCGGCCGTCTTCGACGCCGGCGTTGCGGCGGCGGGGGCCGGCTTCGAATCGGCCGGATGTTTCCCGCCCGCTCCCTTCCAGGGTCCGAACAGCTTCTCCATCGCGCGCCCGAGGTCGGCCGCGTCGACGTCGCCGGTCACCGCCACGACGCAGGCCGCAGGATCGAGCAGCGTCGGCACGATGGCCTGCAGGTCGGCTGCTGTGACCGCCTGCACGCCGGCCGTCGTGCCGTCCGGCCGCCGCGCATAGGGATGTCCGGCGTAGACCTTCTCGTGGAAGAGATCGAGCCCCACCACGTCGGCGCGCTGGTCGGCGCGCGCGAGGTTCTGCAGCGCCGCCTGGCGGACCCGCTCGAGGTCGGCGCCGGCGACGCCCTCGCGCAGGCTCTTCGCGATCGCCTCGAGACCCGCCGGCACGTCGGCAGCATCCCCCGTGAAGCGCAGCTCGAGCAGATCGCGGCCGGTCTGCGCCTCGGGGAGCAGGCCGGGGCGCTTCTCGGGGCCGGCCGGGCGGTCGCGCAGCGCCTGGGCGGTGCGGGTCCCGAGCATGCGCAGGAGCAGCCCGGCGCGTCCCTCCTTCCCCGGCTCGTCGGTGGCCGATCCGCCCTTGAGCGTGACCGAGACCGCCGCCAGGGGCATGCGGTGATCCTCGAGCACGAGGAGCGTCACGCCGTTCTTGAGGAGGGTACGGCGCGGCGTGCCGAGCGTCGCGCCGCCCCCCTTGCCCCACGCCAGCGCGTCCACCTTGCTCGACTCCGACGGCGGATAGAGCATCGCATCGAGGCCCGGCGGGCCGGCACTCTCGGGCCCCTTCAGCGTGTCGAACACCTGGTGGAACGCGGCCTTGCTCTCCTCCGAGAGGTCGGGCGTGTCCTTGGGGACCAGCACCATCAGGCGGCAGTTCTCCGGGACGAGGTACTTCGCGGCGACGCGGTTCAACTCGGCGGCGGTGAGGTGTCCGAGCACGTCCGGGCGGTCCCAGTAGTAGCGCGCGCCGCCGAACAGGGCGGCCTCGCCCAGGCGCTCGGCCCGCTCGGTCAGGCTCGAGGAGCGCTGCCGCTCATCGCGCACCAGCCGCGCCGCGAGATCGCGCGCCGACGCGTCGGTGAACCCGGTGGCGCGGAAGGAGACGACGGCGCGCAGGGCCGAGGCGGCGGTGTTGTACGACAGCTGCGGCGTGGCCGGGTTCACGGCGATGTACAGCAGGCCCGCGTCCTCGAGACCGTAGAAGGCCGCCTGGGTCAGCGTGCCGTTCTGATCGCGCGTCGTCGCCAGAGGGAGCGGCGACAGGGTGGGGTCGGCCAGCGCCGCGGAGAGGGCCTCGAACGCGGGCCGATCCGGATGGCGGTAGCCGGGTCCGGTGAACAGAAGCGCCGTCCAGGACTCGCCGAAGTCGAGCTTCTTCTCGACATCGGAGTGCCCCGGGAAGGTCGTCGGCGCCTGCGGGCGCGGCGGCAGGGTGGCGCTCTTCGACGCGGATCCGAAGGCGGCCTCGATCCGCGACGCGGCGGCGCGCGCGTCGAAATCCCCCGCGACAGCGATCGCCATGTTGTTCGGGACATAAAGGTTCTTGTAGAAGGCAGCGAGCGGCTCCGCCTTCAGCGTCCCGACGCTGCGAAAATGCCCGAGCGAGGGGAAGCGGTACGGATGTCCCGGGAACGCGGCGCGCATCCCCTCGAACAGCGACACCGACGAGGGCAAGTCGTAGTAGGTGCGGATCTCCTGGGACAGCGTGCCAAGCTCCTGGTCGATCTCGGTGTCCTTGAGGGTCGCCTTGAAGGCCATCGACGCCGCCGCCTGGATGAGATCCTCGAGGCTCGACGGCACGCCCGAGAGGGTGATGGCGGTGCGGTCGTAGTTGGCGCGCACCGACAGGGCCCCGCCCCAGCGCTGCGCCCTGCGGGTGTACTCGAAGGGGCCGGAGCTGTCCGTGCCGCGCTGGATGAGGTGCTCGAGGAAGTGCGCGTAGCCGGCGGACGACTCCACCTCGTCCTTGCTGCCGGATCCCACCCACAGACTCACGGCGACGAGCGGCAGGGCGTGATCCTCGAGGAGCACGACGCGCAGCCCATTCGGCAGCGTGCGCGATTCGGGAACACCGGCCGCGGCGAGCGCGGGTGCGGCCGCGAAGGCGGCGAGGCCGGTCACGAGAAGGACGGCAATCAGTCGGCGCGTGCGGATGGGAGCCCCCGAAAGGCGCGGATTATAGCGGCCGCATGCCTTCGGTTTCAATGCTCGGGGCCGGGCTGAGCGGCCGGCGTCAGATTTTCGACGGCGTGCGTCATCCCCCAGACTCCGCGCCGGGCAAGGAGTTCAGACGATCCCGATGACGAATCCGGTTGTCCCGGCCGGGGCGTCGGCGTATATGGAACGCACACCGCGCCACGGTGTCCGCGGGCCGAATCGGGACGGCCCTTCCGGCAGCAGTTGGAGGACGCGGCCCCGCGCCCTCCTCCGGCGGACTTCGGGCGCACGGGAGGATTCATGAAGCACGTCGTCGTCCTGGCGGTCTGGCTCGTGCCGGCCGCTGCACTGGCTCAGGAAGCAAAGACCTACACCAACGCGGACCTGGTGAAGATCGAGGTGCCGGGCGCGTACACCAACCAGGACCTGAAGCGACTGCCGCCGCTGGCGGTCCAGAGGGTCCAGGCTCCGGCTGCGCCTCGCGGTGCGGCGCCCGTCGCCGAGGCGGCCCCGGCGCCGCCAACCGAGGCGTTCCAGGCTTACTTCAACAGCGTCCGGGTCGATCGCGACGTGCTCATGTCCGAGCTGCAGTACGAGATCGATCAGGTCGCCTTCTCCGAGTCGGCGTTCGCGGGGGACACCCGCAGCTTCGACGTCCGGCTCGGCTACCGCGCGCAGGCGAGGCCCCTCATCCAGGAGCTCGCCAAGCGGGTGGCGCTGCTCGACATGCGCCTCGACGCGGTGGCGGACGAAGCGCGCAAGGCCGGCGTCTCACTGGATCGCCGCTAACCGGTCGGAGGGTCACGAGAGGAACTGCCCCAACCGCGACTCACCACATCGCGCCGGCGTCGACCTCACGACGCCCCCTCCTCAACGGGAAGCGCCACGGACGGCCGCGACACCGTCCGTGGCGCTTGTGCGTTTCAGGCCACTTCACGGACGTGTGCGGCGACAGGGACGTGCTAGGCGGCGCGGGGCTGGGCGATGCGGGTGACGGCGTCGATGAGGGCCTGGAGCTGGAAGGGCTTGCTCAGGAAGCCGGCGCCGATGGTGCCGAGGTGATCGATGGTGCTCTGTCCGAAGAGGATGCCGGAGATGAAGAGGATACGGTTGCCGAGGTCGGGGCGCACGCGGCGGATTTCCTGCGACAGCAGGAAGCCGTTCATGTCCGGCAGGAGCAGGTCGAGGATGACCATCGCATAGTCGTTGCGGCGGACCTTCTCCATCGCCTCGTGGGAGCTCGCGGCCGTGTCGATGACGTGGCCGCAGGTTTCGAGCGTGGTGCGGACGAGATCGAGCACGCTCGCTTCATCGTCGACGAGAAGGATGCGGACAGGGGTCATGGGTCTCCGCCCCGGCACATGCAGCCGGCCGGATCGAATATAGGGGCCGACCGGAGGAACGCAAGCGCCGGACCCAGGGCCGGGAAAAGGGGCGCGCCTGAGAGGGTGTCAAAGTCCTGGCGCTCCAACGAGACGCGCTCCCGGTGCGGCACGCTAAGATGCGCCCCATGATTCCGGGGCGGGGGACCGCGCGGCTCCGCCAGGCGGCCCCGATCCTGGGGGTCCTGGCGATCGCGGCGCTCCTCAGGCTCCTCGCCCTCTCCCGTCTTCCGCCCGCCCATTACCGCGACGTCGCCATCACCGCCCTCGATGCGCTGCGCGCTGCCTCCGGACATCCGTGCCTGCACTACAAGTTCGACGAAGGCCTGTTCGCCAACGTCATGGGGGTTTTCTTTCTCCTGTTCGGGGCGGGGGACGTGACCGTGCGCCTGCCGGGCGCGCTCGCGGGCATCGCCGGATGCTGGGGCGTGGCACGGCTCGGACGCGCGCTCGGGATGGAGCGTGCGGGGCTCTTCGGCGCGGGGCTTCTGGCCGTGTCCCTCTGGCACGTCATCCTGAGCCGCAGCGGCTTCCGCG
Organism: Candidatus Polarisedimenticolia bacterium; assembly: GCA_036005805.1. GTDB lineage: Bacteria > Acidobacteriota > Polarisedimenticolia > Gp22-AA2 > Gp22-AA2 > DASRAU01. The sequence continues at coordinate 9,883 of DASYQE010000336.1, forward strand.
CCATCCTGCTGCCGACCCTCCTGGCTTTCGCGCTGGCGGCGCTCGTCGAGGGGCTGCGCGGCTGTGGGAGAGGACGCTTCCTTCTGGGAGGAGTCCTGTTCGGGCTCCTGGTGCACGCGTATCCGTCCTCGCGCGCCGCGCCTTTGCTCGTGCCGCCTTATCTCCTGGCGGAGATCGGTCTGTCACGCGCCGCCTGGCGGAAGGCTGCGCCGGGGCTGGCGATCTTCTTCGTCACGGCGCTTCTGGTCGCCTCGCCGATGCTCGTGCACTACCTGCACCATCCGGCCGATTTCAACAATCCGAAGCGGACCGTCTCGGTGTTCAGCCCGGGGCTGGGTCCCGGGGAGGTTTCGGCACAGCTCGAGCACAACGTCACCGCCACGCTGCTCATGTTCCACCTGCGCGGCGACGCCAACGGGAGGCACAACCTCTCCGGCGCGCCGATGCTCGATCCGCTCACGGGGCTGCTCTTCCTCGGGGGGCTCGCGGCGGCCGTGCTGATGCTCGCGGGCCGGCGTGTCGGGGCGGGAGTGGAGCGGCCGCGCGCCGCGGCCGCGCTCCTGCTGACGTGGGTCCCGGTGATGCTCCTGCCGAACCTCCTGTCCGTCGAAGGCGTGCCGCACGGACTGCGCAGCGCGGGTGTGCTGCCGGCGGTGATGCTCCTCGCCGGGATGGCGGCGGCGCTTCTTTTCGACTCGATGCGCCGGAGCGGCCGTCTCAGCGCGCCGGCCGGGAACGCCGTGGCGATCGCGGCGTTCCTGATTCTGGCGGCGATCGGCGGCTGGCGCTACGGCGTGACCTGGGGAGGTTCGCCGGAGATCCTGCACGAGCATGACGGCGCCTTCCGGGCCGCGGCGCGCGCGCTGGTGCAGGCGCCCGCGGGCGCCGAGCGGTTCGTGATCGCCAACGGCCGTGGCTATCGCGTGCACGGCTGGCCGGCCGAGGCGGCCTGCTATCGCTTCGAGCTGCGCGACCACCCGCCGGTCCTGCTCGGATCGAAGGACGCCGCGCGGCTGGCCCTCGACGGCCGCACGGCCTACATCGCCGTCATCGCCGCCGACCCGAAAGTCCTCGAGGTGATTCGCGCGCTCAATCCCGGCGCTCCGGTCGCGGAGGTCCACGCTCCGGGCGTCGTGCCGGAGAGCCCCGTCTACCGCGTCAACTGATCGGCGGCTCGACTCCGCGTGAGGCGATGTCCGACGCGACTCAGTGCGAGCCTGTCGCCGCGCCGCGCTGGTCAGCGCGCCAGGACGCGGGTGCCCGAGCGCGCCGCGGTGAAGAGGGTCCGCAGTCGTCCCGCGGCGTCGCGCGCGTCGGCGCACTCGTCCACGTCGAGGACGTTGACCGCGTCCACGTGGCGTCGCAGGTAGGAGCTGAGAAGGAACCAGTCCATCTCCCCGCCGGTGTCGTCCGCGGTCGTTTCGAAGTAGGCGCCCGCGACCGCGGCATCGATCGTCCCCCAGCCGGGCCCCGGGGCCGCCGGATCCTCGGCGCAGGAGAACGCTCTCAGGTATCGCCCGCCGCGCAGCAGGTGCAGGGTGCACGAGGTCTCCTGCTCGTCGCGCAGGACGACGACCAGGTTCTGGCGCGGGCCGTACGGCGCCGGGCGCTCGGACACTTCGAACTGGCGGTTGAGCGGCGGCCGGTGGCGCAGCAGCAGATCGGCCTCGAGCAGGATCGCCTCGAGCTCGGACGCGGCCATCTCGATCTCCAGGCGGCGGACGCGCTCGAGCACGGCACGGCCCTTCGGCGTCCGTCGCGCCGACGGCACGAAATACGAGCCGACGCGCGATCGCAGATTCTTCGCCTTGCCGATGTAGAGGGTCTCGCCGCTGGCGTCGAGGAAGCGGTACACCCCGGGGGTTTCGGGGAGGAGGCTCAGCTCGTCGGCGGTGAACTCGTACGGCGCGAAGTCGATGGGCGGAGCCGTCGTCTCCTGGAACTCGAGCAGCCCCGCGAGGGTCTCGACGCCCTGCGCCTGCAGCGCCGGCACGAGCGCGCCCCAGAGCTGCGCCATCAGGCGCGCCCGGCCGCGACAGTCGTCGGGACCGTCGCTTTTCGCGCCGGCGACGGCCGCCAGCTCCTGGGGCAGGTGATTCGCCTTCAGTCCGTACAGCAGGTGGCCGAGACGGGCGGCCGAGACCACGCACGGCCGGAACTCGATTCCCGCGGCCGCGGCGGCGCGCCGCAGCGGATCGACCTCGCGACCCACCCGGTGCGCGATCACCGGCAGGTCGCCGATGGTCTCGGCGATGGCCTCGAGGTCGGCGACGGAGAGGGCGGCGCCGCGCACCGGCGGAGAGGCCAGCTCGTCCACGGAGTCCGAAGCCCAGCCACCGTCCTCGTCGAGGCCTCCGGCCGGGAAGCACTCCGGGTGCAGGGCTTCACCCCCCACGACAGGCAGGAGCGCCACGGACTTCGGCAATCCCGACCCTCCCGGGCCGACGCCGTCGGCGGCCAGGGCGATGAAGTCGAGCCGGACCAGATCCCCCGGGGCCTCATCTTCCGCACGGCGATCGGACGGTTCGGTCGCGCTGTCGCGCGGCGCGGCGGATGAGGGTGGGAGTTCGCACGAAGTGGTGGCGTCGGCGCGGCCAGTGAACACCCATCCGGCGTCGGCGCGGTGCTCGACGCCGCGCACGCCGTCGAGAATCGGCGCCAGCAGGCGGTGGCTCGTCCCTTCCGCGGCGCGCGGGATGGCGAGGAAGCGCGCCGCCAGATCGCGGCTCGGCACCGGTGCGACGGCCGTCTTCAGATAGATGACGATGTCGTCGGCCAGGCCGGCGCGATCCTTCATGCCACACCTCCACCGCCGCCGGCTCGATGGCCGTCGCCGTCGCCGAAGAGCGCCAGCACGCCGGTGTGCGTGAACAGGAGATTGCGATCGTGAAGCGGCGCCAGCTCGGCATTGCCGAAGAAGCCGGCCACCGGCAGGTCGCCGAAGCGCTGGGCGATGTAGGCGGCGTCCACCCCGGGGATGCCATAGAGCGCCGAGCCGCGCCCGGCGCAGTTGAAGTAAAGCCCGAAGCGCCACCCGCCCGGTCCGTCGAGGCGCTCCAGCATCGCCTTGAGGTCGTCGCGCGCCGCCTGTCCTTCGCGCAGCAGGATCGCCAGCGGCTGCCCCTCACGGACGTCCTCCGCCAGCAGGAGCGCGCCGCGCCCCGGGTCGATCGCCACGAGCGGCCGCACCAGGTGCTCGCCGGGAGGGATCTCCTGCGCCTCGGGATCGGGCGGGAAGCCGACGAACAGGTGCCCGCCGAGCCGCTCGAGCGCCTCGGACACGCCCGCCGGCAGCCGGCTGCGCAGCACGTCGAGGGCAGGCCTGGAGTCGAGCTCGAAAACGATGTTCTCGCTCGCCTTCGTCACCCGGCAGAGCGGCCCCAGCGGCTGGCAGCCCTGCGTGATGCCGATGGCGGTGCGTCCGGACGCGCCGCGCAGGTGCAGGGCGGCGATCGAGCGGGTCGCGACGTTGCGCCCGAAGAACTGGAAGGTCGCGGGATGCCGCGGCGCACTGCCCGCCGCGCCGCCGAGGACGGGGATGCGGCTGCCCGCGGCGCGCAGCTCCGAGAGCAGGAGCTGCGGCCGCACGGCGAACGGGTCGGTGAAGGTGATGAGGGTGCCGTCCGAAGGCAGCCGCGAGGCGAGATCGAGGGCCGCCTGCCTGCCCTGGTCGTCGCCTCCGGGAAGCAGGTGCGTCTCGGCGTGCAACACGTCGGATCGCACCGCGAGAACCGCGACGCCGTGTCCGCCTTCGACCTCCTCGCCCGCGGCCATGACACCCGCGCCGCTGCAGCCGGCGAGGCACGCCGTGCCGAGGGTCTTCTGCACCTCGGCCAAGAGCGGTGCGTACTGGGGACGGTGGCCCGGCGTGGCGAACACCAGCCCCCAGTCGGCGCGCTCGCCGCCCATCCGCTCGAGCGCCGCGCCGGCCGCCTCGCGCGCCGCCCGCACCGCGTCGGTGTTCTGGGAGAGTCCCGTCCCCGCCTGCGTCGCCACGGGCCGACGATACCATGCGGTTCGACGAGGCAAGACCCGGACAGGCTCCTGGCCCCCGCCTCCGTATAATCGGCGGCCCCGTGGGCTCCTTTCTCGTCATCCTCTCGGCGCTGAGCTACTCGTCGCTCGGCATCTTCGGAAAGATGGGGCTCGCGGCGCTGCCGCTCACGTCCTTTCTCGCCACACGGTTCGCGCTCGGTGCCGCGATCCTGTGGTGCTTCAGCCTCGCGTGGCCGCGGCTGCGCGCGGCGCACGCGACGGCGGCGCGCCGACGGCACCTGCTCCTCTGGGGGATGGTGGGGCTCTCGGGGCAATCGGCGCTGTATTTCGCGGGGCTGCGCATCCTTTCCGCCAGCCTGATGGAGGTGCTGCTCTACACCTGTCCGGCGTTCCTGGCTCTCATCGAGTGGGGAAGGACCGGACGCAGACCCGACGCGCGCGTCCTGGCCGCGCTCGGGCTGGCGCTGTTCGGGGTGTGGCTCGCGTCCGCGCCCGCGCTCCACGGCACCACCTCGAAGGGGGTGCTCCTCGGTCTCCTGACCGGGCTCTGGTATGCGGTGTTCCTCGTGCCGATGGATCGCATCACCCGCGGCGTCGAGCCGATCGTCGCCACCACCTGGATCATCACCGGAGGGGCCGTCACGTGGATCGCGGCGGCGCTGTGGGAAGGGTTCACCCTGCCGTCGGGGCGGGCGGCGTGGGGAGCGATCGCCGGGATCGTGCTGGCGCCGACCATCCTCGGCATGGCGCTGTTCGTGGCCGGCATGCGGCGCACGGGACCCCAGGTCGCCTCGATCCTCTCGACCTTCGAGCCGGTCGGGACCCTGTTCCTCGCGGCCCTCTTCCTCGGCGAGCGCCTCCTCGCGCGCCAGTGGGCCGGGGCGCTGCTCGTCGTGATGGCGGCGGTCCTGCTGGCGGTCGAGCCGGGCCGGCGCGCCGCCGCCCCGACCGCGCTAAAGGCTCACGTCGGGGCCGAGGTGCCGCCGACCGTGCCCCATTGACGCGGCGATTGACCTCGGTCGTCGCCGCCGTTTAGGATTCCTCTTTCCGGAGAGCGCGTCCGCCGTTTCATCCCGCGCACGCCGCCATCGCGCCTTTGCGACCCCGGAGCGGAAGGAGACCAGGGACCCGATGTCATCCGCCTACATGGACCTCGTGCGCCGCCGCCTCGTCCTCTACGACGGGGCGATGGGGACGATGCTGTTCCAGGAGGGTCTGCTCGACGGCGAGTCCCCGGAACCCTGGAACTGGGAGAAGCCCGAGGTCGTGACGGCGATCTACAAGGCGTACTACGACGCCGGCTCCGACGTGGTGCAGACGAACACGTTCGGCGGAACGCCGATCAAGCTGTCCGAGCGCGACCTGCAGGATCGCACCCACGAGGCGAACCTGCTGGCGGCGCAGGGAGCGCGCTCGGTCTGTCCGCCCGGGCGGTTCGTCGCCGGCGACATCGGGCCGATCGGCAAGTTCCTCAAGCCGATGGGGGAGTTCACCAGGGAGGAGTTCACCGCCTCGTTCGAGGCCCAGGTCCAGGGGCTGGCGGACGGCGGCGTCGATCTCATCTCGATCGAGACGATGTATGCGCTCGACGAAGCGCTCTGCGCGGTCGACGCGGCGAAACGCCTGACGAAGCTGCCGGTGTCGGTCTGCATGACCTTCGACCGCAATCCGCGCGGGTTCTTCACGCTGATGGGGGAGACCCCGGCCCACTGCATGAAGGTGCTCGCCGACCGCGGCGCCGACATCGTCGGCAGCAACTGCAGTCACGGCAGCCCGGTCTTCCTCGACCTGGCGCGCCTCCTGCGCGACAGCACCGACCTGCCTCTCATCGTGCAGCCGAACCGCGGGCGTCCGACGCTCGAGGGCGGAACGGTGATCTACAAGCAGACGGCGGAGGAGTTCGTCGCCGACCTGCAGGCCATCGCGGCGCTCGGGGCGAACGTCATCGGCGGCTGCTGCGGCACCGACCCCACGTTCATCACGAAGCTGCACGCGGGACTGGCGGATCGCCTGGCCGACGCGGCCGGGCCGGGTGAAGCGGGCCGCGGTCGCGGCAAGACGGAGGTGCGTGCATGAGCCTGGAGCCGACCTTCCGCCCGCGGGTCCAGATGATCGCCCCGTCGCTGATCGACCGGATCATCGACGAGGCGTTCGACGTGCTCGAGCGGCTCGGCCTGCAGTTCGAGAACCCGAAGGCGCTCGACGTCTTCGCGGAACACGGCCAGCGAGTGGAGCGGGACAAGGAGCGCGTCTATCTCAAGCGCGACTTCATCGAGAAGGCGCTGCGGACCGTCCCCAAGTCGATCACCGTCTGGAACGTCACCGGGACGAAGTCGATCGAGATCGGCGGCGACAACGTCACCTTCGATCCCGGGTCGGCGGCCATCAAGGTGCTCCTGCAGGATCGCAGCGTGCGCTCCTCGACCATGGCCGATTACGTGAAGCTGTCGCGCCTGGTGCACCAGCTCCCGAACATCCGGGCCCACTCGACCTCGCTCGTGCCGCACGACCTGCCGATCGAGTCCACCGACTACTTCCGCCTCTACATCGCCGCCCAGACGTGCGACAAGCCGCTGGTCACCGGGCTCTTCCGCCACGAGTCGTTCGACACGATGCTCGAGATGATGGCGGTCCTGCGCGGCTCGAAGAAGGCGGTCGCCGAGAAGCCCTACGCGCTGTTCGACGCCTGCCCGTCGTCACCGCTGCGCTGGAGCGAGCTGACCTCCGAGAGCCTGATGAACTGCGCCGCCGCCGGCGTGCCGTCGGAAGTCGTGTCGGTGCCGCTGACGGGCGCCACGGGCCCCGTCACTCTTTCCGGCTCGCTCGTCGTCCACACGGCGGAGAACCTCGCCGGCATCGCGCTGGCGCAGGCGATCCGGCCCGGAGCGCCGGTGGTGTACGGCGGCGCGCCGTGCCTGATGGACATGCGCGCCGGGCAGACCCCGTTCGGATCGATCGAGACCATGATGATCGACTGCGCCTACGCGCAGATCGGCAAGCGCTTCAACCTGCCGATCCACGCCTACATGGGCCTGTCCGACTCGAAGGTCGTGGACGCGCAGGCGGGCTACGAGACCGGCTACGGCGTCATCCTTGCGGCGCTCGCCGGCGTCAACGTCGTCTCGGGCGTCGGCATCCTCGACTTCATCACCGTGCAGTCGCTCGAAAAGCTCGTCATCGACAACGAGATCTGCGGCATGGCCTACCGCCTGCTCGACGGCATCCGCATGCGGCACGAGCCGATGGCGATCGACTTCCTGCCCGACGCCATCGAGAAGGGGCACTTCCTCGGCCACCCGACGACCCTCAAACTCTTCAAGGAGGAGGGGCTGCTGCCCGGCAAGGCGGTGGATCGCGCCTCGTCGCCCGTCGGCGGCAAGGGACCGAGCGACTACGAGCGCGCCTCGAAGGTGGTGGAGGAGCTGCTGGCGAAGCCGCGCTTCGT
>DASYQE010000337.1:0-17461 GCA_036005805.1 Candidatus Polarisedimenticolia bacterium
GACCTGTACGCGCCGCTGCTCGCGAAGCTGACCCCGGAGGCGCGCGCGAAATTCCTGCGCGGCAACTACGAACGGCTGTTCGACGCGGCCCGCGTGAAGGTGCGGGCCTGGGAGAAGGCGCACGCGAAGTGAAGGCCACAGAATCCGGCACGTCGGTCGTCCACTCACACTCGCAAGGAGGCACGATGGGAAACGGCACTCGGAGGTGGTTCTCGGCGGCAGGGACTTTCGTCGTCATGGCGGCGCTTCTGGCCGCGTTCCCGGGCACGGGAACCGCGCTGGCGCAGGACACCGACACCCCGCACGTCGAGGTGTACGGCTTCGTGCAGGCCGACTACATCCAGGACTTCAAGCGGGTCGATCCCGCGTGGAACGACACGCTGCGCCCGTCGAAGATCCCGACCACCGACGACCTGTTCGGCGAGGACGGCCAGGCCAGCCTGTCGGCGAAGCAGAGCCGGCTCGGCGTGCTGATGAACTTCCCGACCAGCAACCACCCCGTGTACACCAAGTTCGAGTTCGACATGTTCGGCGTCGGCGTCGACGCCGGGCAGACCACCATCCGCCTGCGGCACGCCTACGGCGAGTGGAACCACTGGCTCGCCGGGCAGACCAACACGCTGTTCATGGACGCCAGCATCTTCCCGAACGTGATCGACTACTGGGGTCCCAACGGAATGGTCTTCATCCGCAACCCGCAGATCCGCTACTCGTTCATCCAGAACGAGCACCACAGCTTCGCCATCGCCATCGAGAGGCCCTCGAATGACGTCGACGCGGGGACGCTCCGCGAGCTCGATCCGGCGCTCGGCGCCGTCACCGGCACGCAGAAGATCCCCGACTTCACCGCGCAGTTCCGCGACGTCGAGGGCTGGGGCCACTGGCAGGTGGCCGGCGTCGCCCGCAAGGTCGCGTTCGAAACACCCGGCGCTCCCGATGCCGAGCCGAACGGCAGCGAGGCTGGTTATGGCGTCGACCTGACCGGCAGCCTCAAGCTGGGGAAGGCGAAGAAGAACTCCATTGTCGCGGGGGTGGTCTGGGGAAAGGGGATCGCCTCGTACATGAACGACGGGGGCGTCGACATGGCCCCGGACGGCACGCTCGCCGATCCCGAAGCGGCGACGGTGCCGCTCCTCGGCGTCAGCGCCTATTACAACCACTACTGGAGCGATCGCTTCTCGAGCGCCTTCGGCTACTCGTTCGTCGACGTGGACAACCAGGCGCTGCAGGCCGGGGACGCGTTCGACAAGGCCGAGTACGCCTCGGCGAACCTCCTCTATTACCCGACCAAGAATGTCATGTGCGGCGGCGAGGCACTTTGGGGGACGCGGACCGACAACGACGGGGACGACGGCGACGACATCCGCGTCCAGTTCTCGTTCCACTACTCCTTCTCGACCAAGGACGTCTTCAAGAAGAACACCCGCGAGAGCGGGACCTAGAGAGAAAGGCAGGGGAAGGCGCATGAACACCAGGACCATCACATTCACCCGGGCGCTCGCGCTCGGGCTCGTTTTCGCGCTGGCGGCCGCTCCGGCCGCCCAGGCGCAGGCGCCCGCCAAGCCCCAGGTCGACGCCGCCATGAAGGCGGCGTTCGACAAGTACAGGACGCTCAAGGAAGGGAAGAACGCCGACTACATCCCGGCCCTCGCCAAGGTCGATTCGAACATCTACGGCATCGCGCTCGTCGGCGTGGACGGGTCGGTCAACACCACCGGGGACATCACCTCCGAGGTCTCCATCCAGTCGATCTCCAAGGTCTTCACGATGGCCAAGGTGATGGAGGAGTCGGGCGCCGACTTCATCGCCAACACCATCGGCGTGGACTCCACCGGCATGCGCTTCAACTCGATCGTCGCGGTCGAGATGGCGAACAAGGTGCTCGGCGGCCCGGAGATGAACTCGCTCGTCAACCCGGGCGCCATCGCCACGACGTCGCTCGTCCAAGGGGCGACCCGGGACGAGATCTGGAACAAGATCCTGTCCTTTTATTCCGACTGTGCCGGGCGGCCCCTCAAGGTCAACCAGGAGGTTTTCAAGTCGGAGGCGGACACCAACCAGCGCAACCAGGCCATCGGCATGCTGATGCACGCCTATGGCTACATCAAGTCGGAGCCGAACCGCGCCACCGACATCTACACCGAGCAGTGCTCGGTGAGCGTCAACGCGAAGGATCTCGCCATGATGGCGGCGACCCTCGCCAACGGCGGCAGGAACCCGGCCACCAAAAAGCAGGTGATCAAGACCGAGAACGTTCCGAAGATCCTGGCGGTGATGGCGACCGCCGGGCTCTACGATGACTCCGGCAAATGGCTCTTCCGCACCGGGCTGCCGGGCAAGAGCGGCGTCGGCGGCGGCATCATCGCCGTCTCGCCGGGAAAATTCGGCATCGCGGTCATCTCCCCGCCGCTCGACGAGGCGGGGAACAGCGTGCGGGCGCAGAAGGCCATCGCCGACATCAGCAACGCGCTCGGGGGCAACCCTTACGCGATGCAGCCGAAGTGAGCTGAAAAGATGTGAACCGCCGCCGGGTCCGGCACCTGGCCGGTCCCGGCGGCGGGCGGTTTGAAGGGAGGTTCGTCATGAGCCACGAAGAGAAGTTCCGCACCGAACACGATCTGCTCGGGGACCTGCGCGTTCCCGCCGACGCCTACTACGGAGTGCAGACGGCCCGCGCCCTGGTCAATTTCCGCATCTCCGGCGTCGAGCTGCGTCTCTATCCCAACATCATCAAGGCCTTCGCCATGGTGAAGCTGGCGGCGGCGCGGGCCAACCACGACTGCGGCCTGCTGAAGCCGGAGATCCTGAAGGGGATCGAAGCGGCGTGCCGGGAGCTGATGGACGGCAAGCTCCACGACCAGTTCCGCCTCGACGTCTTCCAGGGAGGCGCCGGCACCTCGACCAACATGAACGCCAACGAGGTGATCGCCAACCGCGCGCTCGAGCTGATGGGGCACAAGAAGGGGGAGTACCGGCACTGCGACCCGCACGATCACGTCAACTGCTCGCAGTCCACCAACGACGCCTACCCGACCTCGCTGCACCTCGGGCTGGCGCTGGGGAACGTCGAGCTGATGGCCGGGATGAAGGAGCTGATCGCCGCCTTCCACCGCAAGGGGAAGGAGTTCGCCGCGATCCTCAAGATGGGGCGGACGCAGCTGCAGGACGCCGTGCCGATGACGCTGGGGCAGGAGTTCACCGCTTTCGCGCGCACCCTCGAGGGGGAGATCCGGGCGCTCGAAGCGATCCAGCGGGTCCTCTGCGAGACCAACATGGGGGCGACCGCCATCGGCACCGGGCTCAACGCCCCGAAGGGGTACGCGCAGAAGTGCACGGACCACCTGGCGCAGGTCTCCGGCCTGCCGATCTATCTGGCGGAGGACCTGATCGAGGCGACGCAGGACACCCAGGCGTTCGTCCTCTACTCCTCGATCATGAAGAGCCTGGCGATCAAGCTGGCGAAGGTGTGCAACGACCTGAGGCTCCTGTCCTCCGGTCCGCGCTGCGGGCTGCGGGAGATCAACCTCCCGCCGAAGCAGCCGGGGTCGTCCATCATGCCGGGGAAGGTCAACCCGGTCATCCCCGAGGTGGTCAACATGGCCTGCTACCGGGTGATCGGCAGCGACCTGACGGTGTCGCTGGCGGCGGAGGCCGGGCAGCTGCAGCTCAACGTCTTCGAGCCGGTCATCGCCGCGTGCCTGTTCGAAGCGCAGACCCTGTTCATGAACGCCGCCCGCACCCTGCGCGTGCACTGCGTCGACGGCATCACCGCCAACGAGGACGTCTGCCGGCACTACGTCGAGTACAGCATCGGCACGGTCACCGCGCTCAACCCGGTCATCGGCTACGAGAAGGCCACGGAGCTGGCGGCCGAGGCGATGAAGACCGGCCGCGGCATCGTCGAGCTGGTGCGCGAGAAGAAGATCCTGAGCGAAGCCCAGCTCAAGGAGATCTTCGACCCCGCGGCCATGACCGGCCAGCGGCGCGCCGACTAGGCCGGGAGCGGTGAAGCCCCCGGGCCGGAGTGCCTGGCTCCGCCTCGCCGCCTTCGCGGCGGCGGCGGGGTTGTGGGTGCTTCCCGTCCCCGAAGGACTGATCCCGCCCGCCTGGCACCTGTTCGCGCTGTTCGCTGCGGCGATCCTGTCGGTCGTGATCGGGGCGTTCCCGATCCTGACCGCCTCGGTGCTCGCGGTGGCGGCGGCGGTGCTGACGCGGACGCTCGCTCCGGCGGACGCTTACGCCGGCTTCGGCAACCCGACCATCCTGCTGATCGTCATCGCGTTCCTGGTGGCGCGCGCCGTGGTCAAGTGCGGGCTGGGACAGCGGCTCGGCTACCGGGTCATCGCGCTGTTCGGCCGCTCGACCCTCGGGCTTTCCTACAGCATCTTCGCGGTGGACGCGATCATCGCGCCGGCGTTCCCGAGCAACACCGCGCGCTCGGGGGTGCTGTATCCGCTGGTCTTCTCGGTGGCGGAGGCGGCGGGGGCGAAGCCGGACCGCGCGGACCGCAGGCGCCTCGGCCGGTTCCTGATGTTCTCGGGGATCGCCAGCCTGTCGCTGTCGTCGGCGCTGTGGCTCACGGCGATGGCCGCCAACCCGCTGGGGGCGGAGATCGCCCGCGGCCAGGGCGTGGCGATCAGCTTCGGGTCGTGGCTCGTCGCCGCCTCGGTGCCGACGCTCGCCGCCATGGCGCTTCTCCCGCTCTTTCTCTACAAGGTCATCCGGCCCGAGGTGACGGCGACGCCCGATGCCCCGGCGGAGGCGCGCAAAGCCCTCGCGGCGCTCGGTCCTTTGACGCGCGACGAGAAGATCGTCGCGGCCACCTTCGTCGGGATGGTCGCCCTGTGGGGCGCGTCGGCCATGCTGGGGGTGGACGCCACCGCGGTCGCCTTCCTCGGCCTCGGCCTGCTGCTCGCGACCTCCGTCCTGATCCTCGAGGACATCGCGAAGGAGGGGGACGTCCTCGCGACCTTCATCTGGTTCGCGGCCCTGTTCACGATGAGCGATCAGCTCAACAAGCTCGGGTTCATGGAGTTCCTCGGCCAGCGCCTGGTCGGCCGGCTGGAGGGGTTGTCGCCGCTGCCGGCGGGGATCCTGCTCGTGGTCGCCTACGTCCTGCTGCACTACCTGTTCGTCAGCCAGACCGCCCACCTGCTGGCCCTGTTCGGGGTTTTCCTGGGGGTCGGGGTGAAGCTCGGGGTCGCCCCGGGCCCGCTCGCGTTCCATCTTCTGTTCGCGACCAACTGGTTCTCCTCCATCACGCCGCAGGCCTCGAGCGCCAACCTGCTCTTCGCGGGGAGCGGCTACCTGTCGCAGGGGGATCTCTACAAGCTGGGCGCCCTGGCCACCGCCTTCTGCCTGGTCCTCTACCTGGCGCTGGGGACGCCGTGGCTGCTGATGGTGGCGCGATGACCTGGGTCGTGACCGCGCTGCGGACGCATCCGGAGCTGGCGATCTTCCTGACGCTTGCGTGCGGGTTCGTCCTCGGGCGCATCCGCCTGGGCGGCTTCACCCTCGGCAACGTCGTCGGCACCCTCATCGCGGGGGTGGTCATCGGGCAGCTGGCGATCCCGGTGGATCCGCTCGTCAAGGTGGTCTTCTTCGACCTGTTCCTGTTCGCGACGGGATACAAGGTCGGCCCGCAGTTCATCCGCGGGCTCGGGAAAGGGGCGATCCCCCAGGTCGTGGTCACGGTCGTGCTGTGCGTCACGAGCCTGGCCGCGACGCTCATCGCGGCGAAGGCCTTCGGCTACGACTGCGGCACCGCCGCCGGGCTCCTGGCGGGGGCTTTCACCGAGTCGACGGTGATCGGCACCGCCGGCGACACCATCGGCCGGCTGGGACTCGCCCCCGCCGAGACCGAGCGCCTGCTCAACAACATCCCGATCGCCTATGCCGTCTCCTACCTCGTCGGCACCGGGTTCGTCGTCTGGTTCCTGTCGAGCCTCGCGCCGCGGCTGCTGCGGATCGATCTGAAGGCGGAGGCGAAGAAGCTGCAGCAGGAGCTCCAGGGTGGGGGGCCCGAAGATGAAGAGGGGGAGGAGCCGGCCTACCGCGAGTGGTCGATGCGCTCCTATCGCCTCGGCGCCTCACGCGCCGGAGGGACGGTGCGGGCGTTCGAGGAGTCGTTCGCCCCGGAGCGTGTCTTCGTCGAGCGCATCCGTCGCGGCCGCAAGATCCTCGTCGCGGCCCCGGAGGCGAAGCTCGCGGAGGGGGACGTGGTCGCGATCGCCGCCCGGAGGCGCGTCCTCGCCGGCGGCCTCGAGGGCGGAGCCGAGGTCGACGATCGGCGCCTGCTCGACTTCCCGGTGGCGACCCTGGACGTCGTCCTGACGAACCGGGAGCTGGTCGACGTGACGATGCGCCAGGTGGCCGAGCGGCACGGACGCGGGGTCGCGCTCGAGTCTCTCGTCCGGGGCGGGCAGGAGATCCCGTTTACCGCCTCGACCCGGCTCGAGCGCGGCGACCTGCTGCGGCTGTCGGGAGCGCTGCGCGACGTGGAGCGGGCCGGGAAAGCCCTCGGTTACATCGAGCGCCCGTCGAGCGCCACCGACGTCGTCTTCGTCGGGCTCGGCATCTTCGCGGGGGGACTCTTCGGGCTGCTGTCGATCGACGTCGCCGGTCTGCCGCTCATGCTCACCGCCAGCGGTGGGGCACTCGTCATGGGACTCCTCTTCGGCTGGCTGCGTTCGGTGCGACCGACCTTCGGGCGCATTCCGGAGCCCGCCCTGTGGGTCTTCGACACCGTCGGCCTGGCCGTGTTCATCGGTGTCGTCGGGCTCAACGCCGGCCCCGGCTTCGTCGCCGGCCTCAAGCAGACCGGACCGAGCCTGCTCCTGGTCGGCTTCGTGGTCGCGGTCGTGCCGCACCTGGTGGCGATCCTGGTGGGCCGCTTCCTCTTGAAGATGAATCCGCTGATCCTGCTCGGCGCCTGCTCCGGCGCCGGCACGGTCACCGCCGCGCTGCGCTCGATCCAGGACGAAGCGCAGAGCAAACTTCCCGTGCTCGGCTACACGGTCCCGTACGCGATCGGCAACGTGCTGCTGACCGCGTGGGGCCCCGTCATCGTGCTCCTGACCCGTTAGGAGGAATCCATGTCGCTCTCCCGTGTGTCCCGTTCCGTGTTCGTCCCCCTGGCGTGCGCCGTCCTCGCGGCCGCCGCCGCGCCCGCTCCGGCGGGACCGGCGGCGCTGCCGTCGATCGTCGTCCTCGCCACCGGGGGCACCATCGCCGGGGCCGCCGCGAGCGACGTGCAGGCCGGCTACAAGTCGGGCCAGGTCGGCGTGGAACAGCTCCTCGCCGCCGTGCCGCAGGCGCAGAAGCTGGCGAAGATGCGCGGCGAGCAGATCTCCAACATCGGCTCGCAGGACATGAACGACGACGTCTGGATGAAGCTGGCGAAGCGGGTGAACGAGCTGACCGCGATGTCCGACGTGGACGGCGTGGTGATCACCCACGGCACCGACACCATCGAGGAGACCGCGTACTTCCTGAACCTGGTGGTCAAGTCGAAGAAGCCGGTCGTCCTGACGGCCGCGATGCGCCCCTCCACGGCGCTGTCGGCGGACGGGCCGCTGAACTTCTTCAACGCCGTCGCCGTGGCGGCGAACAAGGAGGCGGCGGGGCGCGGCGTGCTCGTCGTGGTCAACGACTGGATCCACGGCGCGTCGTCGCTCACCAAGACCAGCACCACGGCGGTGCAGACCTTCCTGTCGCCGCAGTCGGGTCTGATCGGCCGCGTCGCCTACGGCGACATCGACTGGTACCGTGGCCCGGTCGGCCGCAACACCACCGGGTCGGAGTTCGCCGGCAACGTTGCGCCGATGCCGCGGGTGGACATCATCATGGCCTACGAGAACATGGACGGGAAGCTGATCGACGCCGCCGTCGCCGCCGGCGCGAAGGGGATCGTCGTCGCCGGGGTGGGCAACGGCAACATGACGCAGGCGGCGCTCGACGCGCTGGCGGCGCAGGCGAAGAAGGGGATCGTCTGCGTGCGCTCCTCGCGCGTCGCCACCGGGGAGGTGGGGCGCAAGGTCGAGGTGGACGACGACAAGTTCGGGTTCGTCGCCTCGCTCGAGCACAATCCGCAGAAGGCGCGCGTGCTGCTGCGCCTGGCGATGACGAAGACGCAGGACCCGAAGGAGATCCAGCGCATGTTCGACGAGTACTGATGAAGAAGGGATTCGACATCCTGCGCGACAAGCACCTCAACCGGGGGATCGCCACCTCGCGGACCGAGCGGGTGCGGCTCGGGCTTCAGGGGCTCCTGCCGCACCGCGTGTGGAGCGAGGCGCGTCTCGTCGATCGGGTGATGACGAACCTGCGCCGCCTGCCGCGCGACATCGACCGCTACATGCTCCTGTCCGGGCTGCAGGAGAGAAACGAGCGCCTGTTCTACCGGACGTTGATCGACCACATCGAAGAGGTCATGCCGTGGATCTACACGCCGACCGTGGGGGAGGCGTGCCGCGAGTTCTCGCACATCGCCCGCGAGCCGAAGGGGTTCTTCATCACCCCCGACGACCGCGGCCGCATCCGCCGCATGCTCGGCAACTGGCCCGACAAGGACATCCGGGTGATCGTCGTGACCGACGGCCAGCGGATCCTCGGCCTCGGCGATCTCGGGGCCAACGGGATGGGGATCCCGATCGGCAAGCTGGCGCTCTACACCGCCTGCGCGGGGATCCCCCCCGAGGCGTGCCTGCCGGTGACGCTCGACGTCGGTACCGACACCGTCTCGCTCCTCGAGGATCCCCTCTACCTCGGCTACCCGCGTCGGCGCATCAAGTCGCGTCGGTACTTCGCGCTCGTGGACGAGTTCGTCGACGCGGTGCGATCGCGGTATCCGGACGCGCTGCTGCAGTTCGAGGACTTCCTGACGCCGAACGCCTACGCGCTCCTGAAGCGATACCGCGATCGTCTTCTCTGCTTCAACGACGACATCCAGGGGACCGCGGCCGTGGTGCTCGCCGGCGTGCTCGCCTCGACCCGCGTCACCCGGCGCCGCTTCGAGGACCTGACCATCCTCTTCCTGGGCGCCGGCTCCGCGGCGACCGGCATCGCCGATCTCATGGTGGCGGCCTTCGTCGACGCGGGTCTTGCACCCGAGGAGGCGCGCCGAAGGCTGTGGTTCGTGGACGTGAAGGGGCTCGTGGTCGCCGGACGGGACGACCTGCTCGAGCACAACCGCCCGTACGCGCACGCGCACCCGCCGCTGGGCTTCCTCGAGGCGATCGACGCGCTGAAGCCGCAGGTGCTCATCGGCGCCACCGGGTCGCCGGGGACCTTCACCCGCGAGGCGATCGAGCGGATGGCCCGGCACAACGAGCAGCCGCTCGTCTTCGCGCTCTCGAATCCCACCTCGAAGGCGGAGTGCACCGCCGCGCAGGCGTACGAGTGGAGCGGGGGGCGTGCCGTCTTCGCCAGCGGCAGCCCGTTTCTCCCGGTGGAGCTCGGGGGGAAGACCCGTCGCCCGGGGCAGGGGAACAACGCCTACGTTTTCCCGGGGATCGGCCTGGGGGCGATCTTCTGCAAGGCGAAGGGACTGCCCGACGAGCTGTTCCTGGCGGCGGCGCGCACGCTCGCGGATCTCGTCCGGCCCCGCGATCTCGAGGCGGGCTCGCTCTACCCGCCGCTGCGCGACATCCGCCGGATCTCGCGGTCGATTGCCGCCGCTGTCGCCGCGCAGGCGTGGTCGATGGGGCTGGCCCGCGCCCGCCGGCCCCGCGATCTCCGCCGCGCCCTCGCGTCGTTCATGTACGAGCCGTGATCTTCCCCGGGCGCGGCCGCCGATCAGATCCCGGGGGCTTCGGCGCCGCGCGGCGCGGGAGTCACGGCCACCTGCTCCCAGGCGCGGCAGACCTCCGCTCCGAACAGGACGATCGCGGCGCTGTAATAGACGCTCAGCAGGAACATGATGACGCTCGCGGCGGCGCCATAGAGCGAGGCGATCGTGCTGCGCACGACGACGAGGCCGAACAGGTGGCTGGCGAGGTTCAGGAGCATGGTCGCCGGCAACGCCCCGGCCGCGGCCGCCCCCCATCCCGGGCGCGGTCGCGCGGACGGGATCCAGCGAAACGCCGCCGTCAGCGCCCCGAACGTCATCATGAAGGTGGCGGCGTAGGTCCAGGCGATCCACATGATCGCCCCCGCCGAGCCGAACTGCGCCACGGCGGGGCCGACGACGGTCCGCAGGGCCGCGGCCGCCAGCAGGAACAGTGCCGCGGCGGCGGCCACCACCGCCTCGGCCATCGAGAAGAGCCGCTCCAAAACCGCCCGGCCGAATCCCGGCGAGTGCACGCCCCAGATGTCGTCGAACGCGTCGCGCAGGCGCGCGAAGAACGAGGAGGCGGAGTAGACGAACAGCGCGGCGCCGACGATGGTGCCGACCACGTGCGGGCGTCCCGCCTCGATGAACTGCAGGAGGGCCGTCAGCATCTGGTCCGCCCCGTGCCCGACGAAGCGGTTGGCCGCGTCGAACAGGCTGCGCTGCGTCCGCTCCTGCCCGAGGAACCGCCCCGCCACCGCCAGCAGCATGAGCAGCGCCGGCCCGATGGCCAGGAGCGCCTGGAACGCGAGCGCGGCCGCGAACAGCGGGGTGCGCGCGTCGACCCAGCGGCGCACCGCGAGCGCGAGCGCGGCGCGGAAGCGCGGCCATGAGGGCGTCAGAAGGTGACCTCGAGGACCGCCACCGTGAACTCGTCGTCGCTGCGCGGGTTGAACCAGTCCACCCCGAAGGACCAGCCCCCGGCGAGGCCCTGGAAAAGCAGGCCGCGCTGGATGTCGAGCCCGGTGTCATAGGTGCGCGTCCGCTGGCCGACGAAGCCGACCCGCAGCCAGTCGTAAGGGGTCCAGCCCAGCTCGCTCCACCCGTAGACGAAGTCGTCGGCGTGGTCGTGCAGGTCGAACAGGACTTCCCCT
The DNA here is from genome assembly GCA_036005805.1 of Candidatus Polarisedimenticolia bacterium. Taxonomy (GTDB): domain Bacteria; phylum Acidobacteriota; class Polarisedimenticolia; order Gp22-AA2; family Gp22-AA2; genus DASRAU01. The sequence goes on from DASYQE010000337.1 coordinate 10,924, forward strand.
TCCAGGTAGTAGTCGAGCTGCTTCCAGGCGAGGCTCAGCTCGAGGCCGGGCACCACGGCGTCCGTGTCACCGGCGGCCGCCCCGAGCATCGGCGTCACGGTCAGCTCGACCGTCTTGCCGGTGGACCAGTTCCAGCCGACGAAGAACGAGACGGTGTCGCGGTCTTCGTAGTTGAAGCGGCCTTCGAGATGGAGAGGCCCGTGCTCGGCGGCCGCGATGCCGAGCAGGAAATCCCCTTCGCCCGGGAAGAGATAGCCGTTGCCGGTCAGGGTGGTCTCCCAGGACGGCTCTTGGGTCTCCGGGGAGGCCGGGGCCTCGTCGGCGGCCCGAGCCGGGACGGGCGCCAGCGCCAGACCAAGCAGGACCGCGGCGGCCGCCGCATGCATCCGGATCATCGGGGCGGGAGGGTACCACGCGGCCGGGCGACCTCGTTCCTCCTGGCCGCGCTGGCGATCGCCTTGGGAGCGCCGCGGGCGGCGCGGGCCCAGTCGATCGAGCCGCGTCTCTTCTCGAACGCGCCGATCGGCATGAACTTCCTGATCGGCGGTTACACCCATTCCACCGGCGGCGTCCTGCTGGATCCGTCCGTCCCGCTGAACGACGCCTCGCTCACCGTCCACTCCACGTTCGTCGGTTATTCACGCTCCATCGCCGTCGCCGGGCGATCGGCGCAGGTGCTGGGGGTGGTCGCCTACGCCTGGCTCTCGGGGGAGGCGATGGTGGAATCGACCGGGGAGTTCCGGACGCGCGACGTGAACGGCTTCGGCGATCCGGCGGTGCGTTTCGCGATCAACCTGCACGGCGCGCCGGCCCTGAGGATGCCGGAGTTCCGCGACTACCGCCAGGACCTCGTCGTGGGCGTGAGCCTGCAGGTCAGCGCGCCGCTCGGGCAATACGACCCGGATCGTCTCGTCAACCTCGGGACGAACCGCTGGGCGTTCAAGCCGGAATTCGGATTGTCGAAAGCACTCGGTCACTGGATCCTCGAAGGGACCGGGGCGGTCAATCTCTACACCGAAAACGACGACTTCTTCGGCGGGCAGCACCGCTCGCAGGACCCGATCTACGCGGTCCAGGGCCACGCCATCTACCTCTTCCCGCGCAACATCTGGACGGCGCTGGACGCCACCTGGTACACCGGCGGCCGGACCACGGTGGACGGTGTCGCGAGCGACGATCTGCAGCGCAACTGGCGCGCCGGTCTCACGACGGCGTTCCCGTTCGATCGTCGCAATTCGCTCAAGGTCTACGTCAGCAACGGCGTCTCGACGCGGTCCGGGGAGGACTTCCTGCTCGCCGGGGTCGCGTGGCAGCATCGCTGGGGGGCCGGACTCTAGGGGGAGGTGAAGAGATGCTCTGGCTCCTGCTGTTCGCACCGCTGGCGATCGTTCTCGAGCACGCCGGCGCCCCGGCGCCGGCGATCTTCTTCTGCGCCGCGATCGCCATCGTCCCGATCGCCTCGCTCATCGTGGCGGGGACCGAATCGATCGCCCACGTCACCGGCCCCGCCATCGGCGGCCTCCTCAACGCGACGTTCGGGAACCTGCCGGAGCTCATCATCGCCTTCGTGGCGCTGCGCGCCGGACTCCTCGATATGGTGCGCGCCTCGCTCGTCGGGGCCCTTTTGGCCAATCTCCTCCTGGGGCTCGGGCTGTCCTTCCTGCTCGGCGGCCTGCGCTTCCACGTGCAGGACTACAACCCGGCGGCGGCGCGCGCCTACGCCTCGATGATGCTCCTGGCGGTGATCAGCATGGCGATTCCGAGCGCCTTCCATCGCTTCTTCGGCGTCGAGCAGGGGTTCCTGCACGGCGAGGCGCTCGACAAGAGCGTCGCGATCGTCCTGCTGCTGACGTACGGGCTCTACCTCGTCTACCAGCTGCGCACGCACAAGGAGGCGTTCGCCGAGGAGGCGGCCGCCCCGGGGGCCGCGGACGAGGGGCACGGCCCTCGCTGGAGCCCGGCGCGGGCTGCCGCGACGCTCATCGCCGCGTCCGCCGGAGCCGCCTGGCTCAGCGAGGTGCTGGTCGGCGCTGCGGAGGAGACGGGGAAATCGCTCGGCATGTCGCCGACCTTCATCGGCCTGATCCTGCTCGCGTCGGTCGGAGGCGCGGCCGAGATCGGCTCCGCCATCGCCATGGGGCGCAAGAACAAGATGGATCTCTCGGTCGGCATCGCTCTCGGCTCGTGCATCCAGATTGCGCTTTTCGTCGGGCCGCTTCTGGTGCTCGTCGGCGGGCTGGTGGGGCCGAGGCCGTTCACGCTGTCGTTCAACCAGGGGGAGATGGGGTGCCTGTTCATCTCCGTCCTGCTGGGGGCCCTCGTCGCCGGGGACGGCCGCTCGAACTGGTTCAAAGGGGTCCAGCTGCTGGCGGTGTACGTCATGCTCGCCGCGGTCTGCTACCTCGTGCCGACCGCGGCCCCGTAGCGGCCGGCGCCGTCAGCCGCCGAGGGCAAAGGCGACAGCCACGAGCGCGATCCCCATCGCCGCGAGGGCCGCGCCGGTGCGCCAGCCGGATCCGCCGGTGTAGCGCGCCCAGCGGAAGCCGACGAGGAAGATCAGCGCGATGAGCAGCCCGTTCGAGACGCGCAGGGCGAAGCGCGTCTCCTCGCGGAACACGAGGAACGGGAGCGCGGCCGGGATGGTGGAGAGGACCACCAGCCAGAAGCTCGCCAGCGCGCCCCAGAGATCGTCCCTCGTGATGCCGACCCGGGCGGGCGCGCTGCGCCGCACCACCTGCACGATGTCGCGGTAGAGACGGCGACGCTCCTCGGGGGAGGCGACCTCCTCGAGCGTCGGCTCGAGCTCGGAGGCGACCAGCGCCTCCGCGGCCTTCTCGTCCGCGGACGAGCGGATGGCGCGCGCGATGCGCACCCGCCGACCGCGATGGAAGAGCCCTCCCATGACGTAGAAGACGCCGTCGATGATCCCCCAGGCGATGTTGCAGCCGATGGCGGAGGTGAGCAGCGCCCGCACCCCTTCGCGCCCCTCGGTCACCGAGAGGCCGGCGGTCAGGGTGAAGGTGAGCACCATGACGAGACCGAAGAGGATCTCGCCGAGGCGCTCGCCGGGATCGAGGTGACGCTCGACCCAGGAGGGAGAACGCGAGCCGGCCACGCGAGGGCGGAGGATAGCATCCCCGGCCCGGCGCGCGCGCTACTAATAAGGATACGGACCGCCGGTGACGGAATCGTCATCGAGGCCCGGACGGGGCCAGGCGCTCCGCGTACCGCCGCGCCGCCGCCTCGTCCCCCCCCTCGCGGCTGTAGGCGGCCAGCGCCTCGAGAACGTCGGCGTCGGCGGGGCGGATCGCCAGCGCGCGCTCGAGAATCCGCAGCGCTCCCGCCCGGTCGCCGCTGTCGTGCAGGGCGACCGCGTGCACGTAGGCATAGCGGACGTCCGCGGGACGGAGGCGCGCCGCCGCCGCGAGGTGCGGCAGCGCGCCGCGCAGGTCCTGCCGGCGGACGAGCGCGAGGCCCAGGGCGTGCTCCAGGTCGGGGCTCTGCGGCTGGCGGCGGAGGGCCTCCCGGAGAATGCGCTCCGCCTCGTCGTGGCGGTCCTGCGCGGCGAGCAGGTCCGCGAGGTTGACCGTCGCCGGGACGAAGGTCGGATCGAGGGCGGCCGCTTTCCTGAAGGCCGCCTCCGCTTCGGCGGGACGCCCCGTCTGCCGCTCGAGGTTCCCGAGGTTGAAGTGCGACTCGGCACGATCGGCGCTCATGGCGAGCGAGCGCCGGTATTCCTCCACGCCGCGCGCCAGCGCGGCCGCGGCACCGCCGGCGAGATCCGGCGGCAGCCCCGCGAGCGTGGCCGAGGCCGCGAGGCGCACCGTGCGCACCGGATCGTCCAGGAGCGGCAGTCCCAGCCGGGCCTGCGCCTCGGGCGGCAGCGGATCGATCCACTCCGCCACGGCGCGGCGCATAAGCGGGCTCGGATCGGCGACCGCCGCCGCGATCGCCCGCGCGATCGCCGGCTCCTGGGCCGCTCCCTCCGGCGTGCGCTCGCCGTGCGGCAGCGCCGCGAGCGCGGTGGCCCGCACGATGGCGGCCTCCCCCCGGTCGGCGAGGACCGCCAGCAGGCCCGCCGCCGATCCGGGAACACCCGCGCGCGCGGCGTGCAGCGCCTGGCCGGAGTGCGGCGTGCCCGATCGTCCCTGCGGAAACCAGCGCGCGACGGTCGCGGCCGCCCAGCGCGCATCGTGGTCGGCGTGGCAGCCGTTGCAGGCGTTCGGGACGCCGAGCGACACGGAAAGATCGGGGCGCGGCACGCGCAGGCTGTGGTCGCGGCGTGGGTCGATCACCATGTAGGTGCGCTCGGGCATGTGGCAACCGACGCAGCGCGCCCCCGCGGAGCCCTCGCGGTGATGGTGGTGCGCCGGCGCGTCGAAGTGCGCCGGAAGATGGCAGCGCCCGCACAGGGCGTTCCCCGCGGCGCGCGTCCGCCCGGTGTGCGGGTCGTGGCAGTCGGTGCAGACGACGCCGGCGCGCTGCATGCGGCTCTGGAGGAACGACCCGTATTCATAGACCTCCTCGCGGATCTGGCCGTCGTCGAAATAGAGGTCGGCGTCGAGCAGCGCGACGCGATGGGTGTCGGCGAGCGGCGCGCCGGGGTGCATCTCCTCCCAGACCCAGCCGCGCCGCGCATGGCAGCGGCCGCAGGCATCGATCTCGGCGTCCGGCGACGCCGGCTTCACCCGACGCACGGTCGGATGGGCTCCGTCGAAGGACCAGGCGGCGGGCTCGAACGGCGGCAGCCGCACCGGCAGGGCCGGGTCGGTCGTCGCGGCGCGGGCGGCGGCGACGTGCGCCGAGCCGGGACCGTGGCAGGCCTCGCAGGCGACGTCGATCTCCGACCAGGTGGTCGAGAAGGTGTCGGTGCCGGCGTCGTAGCCGCGCTTCAGGTTCGTCGAGTGGCACTCGGCGCACATGAAGTTCCAGTTCTGCTGCGGAGAGGTCCAGTGGAGCGCGTCGCCGGCGCGGATCGTCTCGCGGGGGTAGAGGTGAAACCAGCGCTGCCCGCCTGCGCCACGCGGCCGCGCGTCCCATGCGAGGCCGAGCGCCTGGTAGCGGCCGCGCGGGAACGGAGCCAGGTATTGCTGCAGCGGCCGCACCCCGAAGACGTAGGCGACATCGAACTCCGCGAGCTTGCCGTCCGGTCCGTCGGTGCGCATGATGAAGCGGCCGTCCCGTTTCAGGAAGGTCGATTCCACGCCCTGCACCGCGATGCGGGCGCCGTCGAAGGATCCGAGCACCGTCGCGGGGGTCGCCTCCTGCATCGCCAGGGCATGATCGGACCCGCGCCACGCCGCCGTCTCGTCCGCGTGGCATTCCGCGCACACCGTCGCACCGACGTATGTCGGCGGAGTCTGTGAGCCACGGTCCGGGGCGGGGGCGCCGCCGTCGCGACAGGAGAGGCCGGCCGCGACCGCGGCCAGGAGGACCGGTGCTCTGGTCCAAGTTGGCCACCGGCCGGCGGGATCGGAACGCCCCCGCATCGCTTGCTAGGTGGCCGTCACCGCGCCGCGGACACGCCGGGCGAAGGCGCGCGCCTTGAACGCCAGCACCAGCACGATCACGCCGTAGGCCAGGGCGTACGAACCGATGAGCCACAGGACCGCGAGCGCCCCCGCGGCGGGCCGGGTGACCAGCAGGAGACCGAACAGCACCGAGGCGGCGCCGGCGAGACCGAGCCAGAACTCCCCTTCGATCTCCCGGCGCAGGCGGATGGCGGCGACGATCTGCATCAGGCCGGTCGCGATGGCCCACAGGGCGATGTAGAAGAGCAGCGCCAGCGCGGTGATCTGCGGGCTCGTGAAGGTGAGCACGCCGATGGCGATGCCGGCGAGCCCCGTCAGGAGCAGCAGCCAGAAATGCTCCTGCTCGCGACCGCCTCCGAGCGCGGTCCCGACGTGCGTGATGCCGTCGAAGACGGCGAAGCAGGCGAAGACGAAGACGAGCGAGGCGAGCGTGATGCCCGGCTGGGCGAAGACCATGACACCGAAGAGGATGGCGACGATCCCGCGCAGCAGGATCATCCACCAGGCACGCGACAGAATCGAAGCGAACATCGTCACCTCCCGCGCCCCGTGGGGCCTGTGGCCGGTCTAGAACGAGAGGATCGCGGCGGCGAGCGGACCCTCCGAACGGAGATCATAGAGGAACTCGTCGGAGCCCTCGCCGTCGTCGTAGTCCACGTCGAGCAGCACGTAACCGAAGGCGGCGCCCCAGTGCTTCGAGAGGCGCCAGTCGAAATGGGCCAGCGCCTGCCAGGCGAGATCCGATCCGACCCCGAAGCCTCCGACGTCGGCGCGCCCGACGAACGACCAGCTCCTGCCGAGGGGCGCCTGGTAACGCAGGCCAACGAGCGGGTCGACCCAGGTCTTGCTGCCGTCCGCATCCAGGTCGGGCCCGACGACCGGGCGCAGCTCGAGGCTGGCGTCGACGTCCATGACCCTCGCGCCGCCGTAGACCTCCCAGCGCTTGGCGAATCGCCAGGCGCCGTCGACCTCGAAAATGGTCTCGTCGAAATCGGCCTCGGCCGTTC
>DASYQE010000338.1:0-25031 GCA_036005805.1 Candidatus Polarisedimenticolia bacterium
CACGCTCGGCGCTTCGCTCACCCACCCGCGCGCCTACGGCTCCTTCCCGCGCGTCCTGGGCCGCTACGTGCGCGACCAGCACGTGCTCGGGCTCGAGGAGGCGGTCCGCAAGATGACCTCCCTGCCCGCGCACCGGATCGGTCTCGTCGACCGCGGCCTGGTGCGCCAGGGGCTCTTCGCCGACCTGACCATCTTCGACCCGGCGAAGGTGATCGACCGCGCCACCTTCGAGGCGCCGCAGCAGCTCTCCGACGGCATCGTCCACGTGATCGTGAACGGCAAGCCGGTCATCGAGAACGGCAAGGCGACCGGCGCCACCCCGGGACGGATCCTGCTCGGCCCCGGGTACCGCCCGCCGGCGAAGCACTAGCCCGCATTCGACCCGAAGGTGGCGACCGCGGCGGCGCGCGGAGAGCCGCTCAGGCGGTCCGGCGGCGGTTGACCGAGAGGGCGAACGCCGAGAAGGCGAAGAGCATCGCGATCGGGACGATGAGCGATGTCGGGTGCGGCAGACGCCACCATGCGGCCGCCGCGACGACCGCCGTCGCGATGCCGAGCCATTTCACCCCCTGAGCCAGCGGCGGCGGCGCGCCCCCGGCGAGACGGCTGTGCCGGACGCCGTACAGCGAATAGATGAACAGGCCAATCGCCAGCCACCCGAGGAAGCGCCACCAGGTCAGGGCCGGCAGCCCGCGCATCAGGTAGAGGCACGAGGCGATTCCGGCCAGGCAGAACTCGGTGCGCACCCACTCCGGCGCCGTCCGCCGGCGCAACAGGGCGGCGATCCCGGTGACCGAGAAGATCATCCCGGCCGCCGCGATCGCGAACAGGAACAGGTACTCGAAGCGTGCCCCCCAGTCCTCCGCCGCGAGGAACGCCGGCGGCAGGAACCAGAGCATCAGCGCCCAGATCGGCAGCAGCGGGATCCAGGGCATCCGGAACGGCCGCGGCCGCGCCGGATCCTTCACCCGCAGGACCATGACGCCCACGCAGACGAGGATGAAGGCGAAGAGGGTGCCGATGTTGGTGAGCTCCAGGATCTCGTCGAGCGACGCGAAGGCGCCGAAAAAGGCCACGAACACTCCGGTCCAGATGGTGGTGACGTGGGGCGTCCGGTAGCGGGGGTGCACCCTCGCGAAGATGGGGGGCAGCAGACCGTCGCGCGACATGGAGAAGAAGATGCGCGGCTGGCCGAGTTGGAAGACCAGCAGGACCGCCGTCATGGCCACGATCGCGCCGAACGACACCATGCCCGCGGCGCGGTCCTGGCCGATGAAGGAGAGCGCCTTCGCGAGCGGATCGGCGACCCCGAGGTCGCTCCACGGCATGACGCCGACCAGCACGGTCGCGACCGCGACGTACAGGAGGGTGCAGACCGCGAGCGACCCCAGGATCCCGATCGGGATGTCGCGCCGCGGGTTGCGGCACTCCTCCGCCGCGGTGGAGACGGCGTCGAAGCCGATGAACGAGAAGAAGATGATCGCGGCCCCCGCCTGCACGCCCGCCCAGCCTCCGGGAAAGAAGGGCGTCAGGTGGTCCGTCCTGACGTAGGTGCACCCGACCGCGACGAACAGCAGCAGGATGACGATCTTGAGCCCCACCATCAGGTTGTTGATCCGGGCGCTCTCCTTGACGCCGATCACCAGCACCCAGGTCACGAGCGCGACGATGACGACCGCCGGCAGGTTCAGCACGATCGGCCAGCCGAAGAGATGCGGCGCGGCGTCGACGATCTCCGGCGTGCGCAGGGCCGTGCGCAGGTCGGTGCAGACCCAGGACGGCAGCGTCGTGCCGATGGTGTGCTTCAGCACGTCGTTGAAATAGCCGGCCCAGGAGATCGCCACGGCGATGTTGCCGACGGCGTACTCGATGATCAGGTCCCACCCGATGATCCAGGCGATCGTCTCTCCCAGCGTGGCGTAGGCGTAGGTGTAGGCGCTGCCGGAGACCGGGATCATCGACGCGAACTCGGCGTAACAGAGGGCCGAGAACACGCAGGCGATGGCGGTGATGATGAAGGAGACGATGATCGCCGGCCCGGCGCCGGGGCGGTCGGCGTTGCCGGCGGTGGCGGTGCCGATGGCGGCGAAGATCCCGGTGCCGATGACCGCCCCGATCCCGAGCATCATCAGGTCGAGGCCGGTGAGGGTCCGCTTCAACCCAGTGGCATGACCTTCCCCGCCCGCTTCGCGCGAGAGGGAATCGACCGATTTCGTGCGGAACAGGTCCGAAAGGCCCATGCCGGCCGTGTATCCTACGCGAAGTCGACCTTGGGGTGGGGGATCCCGTCGTGATCGATGTTCTGCTGCTGCGACCGCGGACCGGGAACGAGCGGTTCGGGCTCGGCCCGTTCTTCCGCGTCGAGCCGCTGGGGCTCGAGTACGTCGCCGCCGCGCTGCGGGCGCGCGGCGCCCGCGTGACCGTCCGCGACGAGCGCCTGGATCCCCTGTTCCGCCGCCGGGCGGCACGGGCGCGTCTCATCGGCCTGTCGTGCATGCACGCCCTCGAGTTCGACGACGTGCGCCAGCGCGTCCGGGATCTGCGCCGCCGCGCGCCGGAGGCGTTCCTGGTCGTCGGCGGGCACGCCGCCTCCGCCTTCACGGCCCCGCTCGAGGTCCCCGAGCTCGACGCCATCGTCGTGGACGACGGCGAGGTGGTGCTGCCGGCGCTCGCCGAGGCGATTGCGAAGGGCCGCCCTCCGGCGGAGGTCCCCGGGCTGCGCCTGCGCACTCCGGACGGCTGGTACAGCACGCCGCCGCTCGAGGAACGCGCCACCCTGGACGAGGTGCCGCAGCCGGCGCGCGACACGGTCACCCGGTACCGTCACCGCTACCACTGTCTCCTGTTCAAGCCGGTGTGGCTGGTGGAGACGGCGCGGGGGTGTCCTTTCCGCTGCAATTTCTGCTCGGTCTGGCAGCTCTACGACCGTTCGTTCCGTGAACGTTCGATCGGCGCCGTCGTCGAGGACATGGCCTCGTGCGGCGACAGCCTTTTCATCGTGGACGACCTGTTCTGGAATCACGCCGAGCGCAGCCTGGCGCTGGCCCGGGCGCTCCGCGAGCGCGGCGTGCGCAAGCGCTGGATCCTGGTGCAGAGCCGCACCGACCTCGTGGCGCGACGCCCGGACCTGCTCGAGGCATGGCGGCCGCTGGCGCGTGACTTCGACATCTTCTTCGGGCTCGAGGCGCCGTCGGACCGCCTGCTCGACCGCCTGACGAAAGACGCGACCGTGAGCGAGACGATCGAGGCGGCCCGCGTGGCCCGCGAATACCGCTACGGCGTGACCGGCAACTTCGTCGTGGATCCCGACTGGGGCGAGGACGAATTCAGGACGCTGTGGGAATTCGTCGATGCTCACAAGCTGCAGCGGGCGGGGTACACCATCCTGACGCCCCTGCCGGGGACCGAGCTGCACCGCGACCACCCGACGCTCCGCCGCGACGCCCCTTGGTTCCAGTACGACATGCACCATCTCCTGTGGGAGCCGCGGCTCGGTCCGCGCCGCTTCCTCGAGCTGTATGCCGAGACATGGCGGCGATCGATCCTCAATCTCGGCGGTCAGAAGGGCTGGACCGACTGGATGAAGCAGGTCCGCCCCTCGCAGATCCCCTACCTGACCCGCGTGCTCCTGAGGACGCAGCGGCTGATGAAGGCCGGGGCTTACCTCGAGGAGTACGAAGCTGGCGCCGCGGCGATCTCTGGCGTGGCGGCCCGGTCAGGCGATCACGAGCGCGGCGATTTCACCGGAGGGATCCCGCGCCATCACGAGGCTGCGTCCGGGGATGTCCACGGTCATGGCGCACCCCACGACCACGCCGGCCGCTCCCAGGGCCCCGGCCCGTTCGCCCACTCGTAGCCGGCGCGCCCGCGCCGGGACGAGCGCGTCGTCGTTCGCGTCAGGATTCGCGAGCCACGGATCGGCTTCGAGGTCGTTCGCCAGGACGACCGTGTCGCATTCGAATGCGCGGGCGGCATCGGCGGCCTCGCGCAGCTCGCTGGGGTTTGCGGCGCGGCCACGCCCGTAGGCGATCAGCCGGCGCCGTTCGGGCGGAGCCTGGGCCGTGACCACGACGATCGCCGCTGCCTCCGAGATGAAGCGGCCGGACCGCGTGAAGATCGGCCCGGGGACTTCGATCCCCCCTGCCAGAACGAGGTCCGCCGTCCCGCCCGAGATCGACCGGGCCGCGGCGGCGATCGCTTCGGCCCCGGCCGTCGAGCCGGAGACGAAGGTCTGCCCCGGTCCGCCCATCTTGAAGGCGAAGGCGATGTCCGCGGCCGCCGCGCCCGAGGTCGTCCGCACGAACAGGGCCGGACTCAGCGTGGCGTTTCGGTCGGCGAGGTCGAGCGCGTAGCGCCCGTTGCGCTCGGCGGAAGCGTGCGTCGTGCCGAGGACGACGCCGCAGCGCCCTCCCGTCGGGACCGCGGCGGCAGCGCCGAGTTCCGCCTGGGCGATCGCCTCGTGGGCCGCGATGAGCGCGAGCGTCCCATAGCGGTCCCGCCGCCGCGACCCGGCGTCTTCGGGCCCTGAGAGCACCGGGAAGGCAGCGCCCTCGCGCAGGATGTCTCCCGTCACGCCCAGCGCCAGGCTGCCTGAATCGCGGACCGTGACGATGCCGAATCCGGCGAGCGCGGGAGCCGGGTCGAAGCGGACGAACCTCAAGGGATCATCCTCATGGCGCGGCGACGACCAGGGCGACGTTGTGCCCACCGAACCCGCACGAAAGCGACAGGGCCGTCGTCATTCCCCCGCGGCGCGGCCCGCCGCGCACGATGTCGAGGTCGGTCTCCGGCTGCTCGCAGCCGATGGTCGGCGGCACTAGACCGGACCGGATGGCGCGGATGCACAGGATGGTCTCGAGCCCGCCGGACGCGCCGAGCGTGTGGCCGGTGACCGGCTTGACCGCGTCGACGGGAGCGCCGCCGTTGCGGCGGAACAGGCGGCGCAGCGCCGCCGCCTCGGCCCGATCGTTGTGCACGGTGCCGGTGCCGTGGGCGTTGACGAAGCCGATGGACGAGGCGTCGAGGCGCGCCTCGGCGAGGGCGGCCTCGATGGCGCGGCCGAGGCCTTCCCCTTCAGGCGCGGGCGCCGTCATGTGGTGCGCGTCGGCGGTGGCGCCGGCGCCGAGGATTTCCGCCAGGATCGGCGCGCGCCGGCGACGCGCGGCCTCGCGTTCCTCCAGGACCACGATGGCCGCCCCTTCCCCGAGCGCCAGGCCGTCGCGGCGGCGATCGAACGGCCGCATCAACCCCGGCGTGAGCGTCTGGAGGATCGCGAAACCGGAGAGGACGAACGGGGTGAGCGATTCCGCCCCGCCGGCGAGCATGAGATCGGCTCCGCCGTCGCGGATCCAGTTGCACGCCTCGGCGATGGCCGCGGCGCCGGACGAGCAGGCCGTCGACACGGTGAGAATCGGACCGAGCAGCCCGCAGGCGCGCGCCACCCGCCGCGCCGGCGCCGCCAGCCCGGCCTCGGACGGAAACGGCGGCGCGGCCTCTCCGGTGGCATCGGCCTGCGTGACCTCGTCGATCCAGCCGAGGGCCGGCTGCATGCCGCCGAGACAGGTGCCGAGCACGACTCCCGCGTCGGCCGGAAGCGCGTCGGTCGCGACGCCCGATGGGCGGGGCCGCACCCGGGGGCCCGGCGGGGTCGCCGCCTCGAGGCCTGCACCGGCGATCGCTTCCCGCGCCGCCAGAATGGCGGCCGCTCCGGCCCGCTCCCCTTCCGCCTCGGGAGGGAGCGGCGCGCGGCCGATCGACAGGGGCCCGAAGCGTGCCGCCATCGTCCCGTTCGCCGGAGCCAGGTGCGAGCGCCCCTCGAGCGCGCTTTGCCAGTAAGGCTCGACGCCGATGCCGGCCGCGGTCACGGCACCGATGCCCGTCACGACGACGCGCCGGGCGCGCCGGTCAGACGGCGTCACGCGCGTGCTCCGGTGTGAACAGGGCCGGATCGATCGGCCGGGCCTCCTCGCCGAGGTATTCCAGGACGGTCCGCCAGCCCTTCTCGTTCGGCAGCAGGTGGACGATCTCCTCGCGGCGCAGCGCCGGGCCGCGCTTCGTCTTCTCATAGGAGGCGAACCGGACCTCCTTGGCCTCGAGGCCGGACCGCAGCCGGAAAAGCGCCCGCCGCGGCAGGTGATCGTCCGCCCCGATCCACAGCGTCCCCGAGGCATACGGCACCGAGCGGTCGCGCGCCTTCAGATCGAGCACCCGCAGGCGCGTGCCGGAGGCGTCGGTGTCCTCGCCCGGCCGCAGGGTTGCATCGAATGAGCCCTCGAAGCGCAGCCGCGCCACGTCGGCGATCGACGCGCCGCCGACCAGCCTCTGGCTCGGGCTCACCGCGACCGGCCGCGCCGTCTCCGGAAAGATCAGCCACACCTTCGATCCGTTCGCCAGGATGCGCCGCCCCGCGAACGGTCCGCCGCGGAACAGGCACAGGGACTGTTCCTCCCCCTTCACCAGCACCTCGAGATCGGAGACGACCGGCTCGGTCCCCGGCTGTTCGACCGTCGCGCGCACCCGGATCGACCCTTCGCGGATCAGACGGCGGGGCGCGTCGGCGGCCTTCAGGAGCGCCTGCGCCTCCGTCTCGTTCGCGCCGGGCGCGTCCAGGGCACCGTGCGCCGTCGCCGTCCCGGCCGGCATCGGCGAGGGCGAGGCGATCACCGCGAGACCCGCCAGGGCCACCGTCATGGCGGGACCGCCCCGGATCAGGCGGCGCCGGGCCGGGCGGGCGCGCCGCGCAGCTTCAGACATGGGTGAGCGCCTCGACGATGGGGATGCGCGAGGCCCGCCGCGCCGGAAGCCAGGCCGCCAGGGTGAGCGTGACCAGCATCGCGATGGCTGCCGCGGCGTAGGCCACCGAATACGCCTGCACGTGCAGCGGCATCGCCTGCGTCGCCCCGGGCGGCGGCGGCAGCATCAGCCCCGAGTGGTTGAGGATAACGCGCACCAGCAGCGACAGGAGCGCGCCGAGCACCGAGCCTGCGATCGCGAGCAGGATCCCCTCGCGGAGGAAGAGGCCGCGCACCAGCGACGGTCGCGTGCCGAGCGCCCGCAGGGTGCCGATCTCGCGCGTCCTTTCGGTAGCGGCCATCATCATGGTGTTCGCCGTGGCGAGCAGCACCACGACCACGAGGACGATCCCCATGAAGCCGAAAATTCCGAGGTAGAGCAGGCGCACCTGCCGGTAGAACGGAGCAAGCGCTTCCCAGGGTCGCGCCTCGACGGCGAAACCCGCTGCCTTGAGCTGGGATTCGAGGCGCCCCGCGACCGCCTCCGCCCCGCGACGCTTCTCCAGGACCACGACGAGGCGCGTGACGCGCCCGGAGGCGCCGACCAGCTCGTCCGCCAGACCGAGGCTGGTCGCCAGCCAGCGATCGTCCAGCTCCTTGATCGGCAGGTGGACGATCCCGGCGACCACGGCGTCCACCGCGTTGAGGGTGCCGTCGGCGCCGGTGGAGAGCAGCGTCAGCCCGTCGCCGGCCTTCGCTCCCAGCGTGCGCGCCAGCCCCGCGCCGAGGACCAGGGAGCGCTCGTCGCGGCTCTCGAGCCAGCGCCCCGCCTCGATGGCGCCCGGCGTCTCCATGAAGCGCGCCTCGGGGGCGGGATCGACGCCGAGACCGAGGAACGGCAGCGACCGCCGCCCGTCGCTCAGGAGCCCGGTGAACTCCAGGCGCGGCAGGACCTCGGCGACCCCCGGCTCGCGCCGCAGGGCTGCCGCGATCCGATCCGAGCCCTCGAGACCCGCCCCGGGCTCGAGTCCGTGGTCCTCGAAGCCGCCCGGGGGGGCGATCTGCAGATGTCCCATGCCGCTGCGGATGGTGCTCTCCGCCAGCCCGTCCAGGCTCTGCGCCATGAACCCGCCGGCGAGCGCGATCGCCGAGAACCCGAAGACCACGACGCCCAGGGTCAACAGCGTGCGGCGCCGGTTGCGCGCGATGTTGCGGGCGGCGAAAGTCCAGAGCCTCATGCGGGAGTCCCGCGCGCCGTCGCCGCGATCGGGGGATCGGAGTCGAAGCGGCCGTCCCGCAGGGTCAGCCGGCGCTTCGCCCGGGCGACGACGCGCGCGTCGTGGGTCGCCACGAGAAAGGCGACCCCGCGCTCGCGGTTGAGCGCCGCCATGAGATCGAGGATCGACTCGGCCGCCTCGCCGTCGAGGTGCGCCGTCGGCTCGTCGGCCAGCACCACGGGAGGCTCGTTGGCCAGCGCCCGGGCGATCGCCACGCGCTGCCGCTCTCCGCCCGAGAGCAGGTCCGGACGGACCTCCGTCCGCCCGCCGAGCCCGACCCGCTCGAGCAGTTCGACGCTGCGGCGGCGCGCATCCTGCTCCGGCCTGCCGCGCAGCGCCATCGGCCAGGCGACGTTCTCCGCCGCGGTCAGCACCGGCACCAGGCTGAAGGTCTGGAAGACGAAGCCGAGACGGTCGCGGCGCAGGTCGGCGCGCTCCTCCTCGCCCATCCGCTCGACCGGCCGGCCGTCGAGGAGCACGCGCCCGGCGTCGGGACGATCGAGGAGACCGAGCAGGTTGATGAGGGTGGTCTTGCCCGAGCCCGAGGGACCCTGCACCACGAGGAAGTCGCCCGCCTCGAGCGCCAGGTCCACCGAGCGCAGCGCGGCGACGGTCCCGGAGCCGATCCGGTAGGTGCGCGTCAGCCCTTCGGCCGCGAGAATCGGCGTCCGTCCTGTCATTCGCGCTGGATTATACTTTCGCGCCCGCGGAAGCGGTCTCCATGGCCGCGACCCGGAGATGCGGAGACTTCTTGGAAGACTGGCGCCGCGCCGACCTCCACCTTCACACCCTTCACTCCGGATGGCGTCGCCTGCACCTCATCGACGCCTGCGACAGTTACATGACCCCCGAGGCGGCCTTCGCGACCGCCCTCGCCCGCGGCATGGACTTCGTCTGCTTCACCGACCACGACTCGATCGACGGCGCGATGGACTTCCTGTCGCTCCACCCGGAGGAGGAGCCCCGCGTCATCATCGGCGAGGAGCGCGAGGTGCGCCTGCCCATCTCGCGCCAGTGGCTGCACCTCGCCGTGTACGGGCTCGACGAGCGGGATCACCGCATCCTCGCGCGGCTGCACGACGACGCCTTCGAGACCATCGCGTACCTGCGCGAGCGCGGGCTGCTCTTCGCCCTCAACCATCCGTTCCAGTCGTTCCGCAGCATCGCCGCGGCGCGGCGGGACCTCGCCCGGCTGTTGCCGCTGGTGCCGGCCGTCGAGGTGGCGAACAGCTCGAGCCCGCCGAGCCACCGGCCGGCGATCGAGGCGATGCTCGACGGCTTCACGCGCGGCGGCGGGGTCGCGCATGCGCGCCTCGGCGGCAGCGACGCGCACACGCCGCGCCGCGTCGCGGCGACCTGGACCGCGGCTCCGGGACGGACGAAGCGGGACTACCTCGACAGCATCCGGCGCGGCGATTGCGTGGCCGGCGGCGAGGCGATGGGCCTGCCCGCGCTCATCCGGGACACCTACCGGGTCATCGCCCAGTACTACCGCGCGGTGTATGCGCCGTCCTCGAGCCCGGTGGAGAGCCGCGATCTGCGCAACATCCTCGGGTCGATCGGTCTCCTGCCGGCGGTCCTCTTCGGCGTGCCGGTGACGCTGACGTCGCTCCATGTCCTGCGCCAGGAGTGGATCGCCCGCGCCGGGGCCTGGGAGACGATGGGGGCCGCACCGGTGGAGCAGGCCCAGGCCGGCGTGGCCCCGTTCCACCCGCGCCCGTCGGCCGCTGCGCGGCGCGCGTCGCTGCAGCCCGCGGCGGACCAGGCGTTCGAGGAGATCGCGCCCGAGGCCGACATCGAGTCGGAGCCGGCCGCAAATCTCTGAGGTCGCTGCGCAGGTCAGCGCGGGCGCAGCGTCCCGGCCGCTGACTGCAGTCGCGCCTTCACCACGGCCCCGGCGATCCGCAGGCTGTCCACGAGCGGCCGGTAATGGCTCGTGGCGCGGCCGTCCGGCTCTCCCAGTGCGATGCGCACGCAGCGCACCTCGAGACCGAGCCGCGCGGCGCGCACCACGATGGCGCTCTCCGCCTCGAAGCGCGCCTCCGCAAAGCCGGCGCGATCGACGACCCGCCTGGTGTAGTAGCGAAAGCCGCTCTGCACGTCCTCGAACCGCTGTCCCGCGAACCAGGAAATCGCCCGCGAGGACGAACGGTTGCTGGTGCGGCGCATCGGGTGCATCGCCTCGAACAGGTGCGCCCGGCTGCCGATGACGAGGTCGGCCCCGCCGTCCGCCTCGGCCACCTCGAGGAGACGCGGGATCTCCTCCGGCAGGTGCTGGCCGTCGGCGTCGAGCGTCACGACGGCGTCGAAGCCGCGGTCGAACAGGTCATCGAAGGCAGTGCGCAGCGCCCGCCCCTTGCCACGATTGCGCCCGTGACGCAGGACCCGCGCTCCCGCCTCCGCCGCGCGGGCCGAGGTCGCATCGCTCGAACCATCGTCCACGACGAGCACCTCGCGGCACAGGCGCTGCGATCCGCGCACGACATCGCCGATGGTGGCGGCGGCTTCGTACGCCGGGATGGCGACCGCGTACCGGCGCGCGCTCACGGGCGCTCCAGGACCAGCCACGAGGCGCAGCCTCCGGCGGCGAGGCTCGTGACCAGCACCGTGCGTGCGTCGTCCGGCATCGGGCCGGCGTGCGGCGCGATGCCGCAGGTGTCATCGGCTTCGGCGTACCAAGAGGCATCCCACGCCGCTCTTTCTTCCACCGCGAGGACCGCCGCGGCGAGGAAGGCCCCCCCGTACTCGCCGGTGACCGCCTTGGGCGTGACGATCGGAGGCAACCGCCGCGCGCCCCACGCCGCCCGCAAGACCTCCGCCTCGAGACGGTCACCGTGGCGGCTGCCGGAGGCGCCCGAGACGATGAGATCGATCCGCTCCGGCGTGAGCCCGAGCCGTTCGAGTCCGCGCCCGAGCGCGCGCGCCAGCGTGGCGGCGCCGCGCCCCCAACCGCCGGCGGGAGCGGTCGCATCGAAGGCGGAGAAGCCGCCGAGGACCCGCGACCGGATCGGCGCGCCCCGGCGGACGGCCTCCGCTTCCTCTTCGAGGACCAGGAAGGTCGCTCCCTCGGCGGCGTGGTAGCCGTCGCGCCTCCGGTCGAACGGACGCCCCTGCTCCCCCGCGGCCTCGGGTCGCGCCAGCGCTCCGAGCCGGTCGAGGAAGGCGTGCACCACCGGCGGCAGCTCTTCGACGGCGCCGGCGATCGCCCGCCGCGCCCGCCCGGCCTCGATCTCGGAGGCGCCGCGCGCGACCGCCCGCAGCGGCCCCGCCTCGCCCTGCGCCAGGGCGAAGCTCGGTCCGCCGGCGCGGGCCGCGACGTTGACCTGCGCCACCGCCGCGTTCGCGACACACTCGCTGAACAGCATCGGCGAGGCGGCCGCCGGTCCCTCGTCGAGAATCTGGTCGAAGAGTCGCGTCGTGAACGAGGCCGGCCCGAAGACGCTCGCGGCGACGACCGCGGTCTCCGGATCGATGCTCTCGCCGCGCGGCAGCCGGGCCTCGGCCAGCGCCTGCCCCGCGGCGGCGATGGCGAAACGGGACGGAGGGCTCATGCGCCGCGTGTCTCGCCCGCGCAGCACCTCCGCCACGACGTTCGGGTCGACGAGCGCCGCGCGCCGCGCCCCGCCTTCCCGCCGCCAGCCCTCGGCAGCAGGGATCGGCGTCAGCCGCGGTGTCCCGCGCACCAGGTCGGCGAGGAGCGCCGCGCGTCCCGCGCCGCTGGCGCTGACCGTTCCGAGGCCGGTCACCGCGATCACACCGTCTCCCCCGGATGGGCCATGCACAACGCCGCGTTGACGCCGCCGAAGCCCAGGTTGATCGACAGCGCCGCGCCGACTTTTTCGCCCCGCGCCTCCAGCGCCAGGTGGACCGGCGTCTCCGGATCGATGGTTCCACCGCCGGGGGCCGGCTGCAGGCGCTGGCGCGCGATGGCGAGCACCGTCGCCACGGCCTCGACCGCCCCGGCGCCGCCGAGCACGTGCCCGACGCTGCCCTTGGTCACCGCGAGCGGCACGTCGGAGGCGACCGTCCCGAGCGCGCGCCGCAGGGCCGCGAACTCGGCACGATCGTTGAGCGGCGTGCCGGTGCCGTGCGTGTTGATGAGCGCGACGTCCGAGGGGGGGCGTCCGGCTTCGTCGAGCGCCCGGGTGATGGCCCGCGCCGCCCCCTCGCCGTCCGGACGGGGCGCGGTCATGTGATGCGCATCGGCCGACGCCCCCGCTCCCGCGCACTCCGCCAGGATCGTCGCGCCGCGGCGGCGCGCCTCGTCGAGGCGCTCGAGGACGAGCACGCCGGCCCCCTCGCCGAGCGACATCCCGGCGCGATCGGCGCGGAACGGCCGGCACGGCGAGGCATCCACGGCACGCAGCGCGTTGAACCCGCCGTAGGTGACGCGCGCCAGGCTGTCGGCGCCGCCGGCGAAGGCCACCTTCACCTCTCCGCGGCGGAGCGCGTCGATGGCGGCGCCGATCGCCAGCGTCCCCGAGGCGCAGGCGGAGCAGATCGTTTCGACCGGCCCGTCCGCGTGCAGGAGACGAGCCACCGCCTCCGCGGGGCGTTGCACCAGGTGGCGCCGGATCGGACCGCGCGGCGCGCGCGCCAGCCGTCCGCGCCGGTGCGACTCGTAGACCCGCTCGCACTCGTAGAGGCCGCCGGTGCTGCCGCCGAAGAAGACTCCCGCGCCATCGCCGGTGCGCGCGTCGAGCGGCAGGCCGGAGGCGGCCAGGGCCTCCTGCGCCGCGGCCACGGCATAGCGATCGGCGCGCGACAGCGCGCCCCAGCCGGCGATCCGCCGCACCGCGGCAGGAGCTGCCGGCACTTCCGCGGCGATCCGGGTCGGATACGAGGTGGCGTCGAAGCGCGTCAGTGGGGCGATGGCGGTGCGCCCCGAGGCGAGCCCCGCTTCGAGCGCCGCAACCCCCCAGCCGAACCCGGTGACCGCGCCGAGGCCGGTGACGGCCACACGGGGACGCTTGAACTCCGCAAGGGTTTTGGAGGACATCGTTCGACCTGTGAGCTGGCGCAAGAAAGTCGTGATGAGGCGAAGCATGCTAGCACACCGATTTGCGTGCGATAGAATCGCTCCACGGTGCGCTCCTTCGCGTCCGACCCCATCGTCGCCGCGTTCGATCGACTGGCGCGGCGGCAAGGCGATCAACCGCTCGTCCTGTCCTGCTCCGCCGCCATCACGGTCGCGGAGATCGACGCGCTGGCGCGCGCCCTGGCGCGGCCGCTCGCGGGCGCCCGGCTGCCGGCCGGAGCCCCGGTCGGCCTGCGCGGCGGAAACGGCGCCGGGTTCCTCGCGGGCCTGCTCGCCTGCCGCCGCGCGGGACATCCGGTGGCGCTGTTCGACGCCTCCGTCACCGAGCGCGAGCGCCGCGTCACGGCGCGGCACCTCGGGCTCGCCGCCATCCTGCACGCTCCCACGGGTGGGCGCGTGACCACCGGGTTCCGGCTGGCGCGCCTGTCCGGGCGAGGCGGCACGTCAGCGCGACACGCGGGAACGCGCGCGTTCCTGCCCGCCGCGACGGCGGTGATCAAGCTGACCTCCGGCTCGAGCGGCCGCCCGCGCGGCGTCGCCTGCTCGGCCGAGGCGCTCCTCGCGGACGACGAGGCGATTCGCGCCGGCATGGGGATCGGCGAAGGAGATCGCCTGGTGGCGGCGGTCCCGTTCGCCCACAGCTACGGCCTGTCCTCGCTCGTCGTCCCGGCGCTGACGCGCGGTCTGCCGCTGCTCGTCCCCGAGGCCGGCGTGCCGCTGGCGCCGTGGCTTTTGGCGCAGCGGCTCGGCGGCACGGTCCTGCCCACCGTCCCGGCGTTCGCCGCCGGGCTCGTGGCGCTCTCCGAAGGCCCGGCGTGGCCCGCAACGCTGCGACTCCTGATCACAGCCGGTGCTCCCTTGTGGCCCGAGACCGCCGCGCGGCTGCGGCGGCGCTACGGCCGCCGCGCCCACGTCTTCTACGGCGCGAGCGAGGTCGGCGGCATCGCCTACGACCCGTCTGGCGAGGCGGGCGAGCGCGGCACCGTCGGCGCGCCGCTCCCCGGCGTGCGTCTGCGGCTGGAGCCGACGGCCGGCGCCGGCCGCGGCACCGGCCGGCTGGTGGTGCGCTCGGCGTCGGTCGCGCTCTCCTATCTTCCCGAACCCGACGCCGCGCTGCGCGACGGTCGCTTCGTCACGTCGGACCTGGCGCGGCGACGTGGCGACGAGGTGGAGCTTCTCGGCCGCCTCGACGCGCTCATCAACGTGCGCGGCCGCAAAATCGATCCGCGCGAGGTGGAGCGTCACATCGCGCGCCTGCGCCCGGTGCGCGACGTCGTCGTCCACGCCGTGACGGCGCCCGGAGGCGGCGAGCCGCGCGTGCGCGCGGTCGTCGCCTGCGCCGCCGAAGCCCTCGACGGCGAGGCGGTCCGCCGCTGGTGCCGCGGCCGCCTGGGAGATCACAAGGTGCCGCGCGAGGTGCTCATCGTTCCGGCCCTGCCGCTGACGGCGCGGGGGAAGATCGATCGCGAGGCGGTGACCCGCCTGCCGTCGCGGAGAGTCGATGGCTGACCCCCGGACGCCGCTCTTCGTGCGGCTCTCGGCCGGCCTGCACGTCGCCGCCGGGGCGCTGCTGGTCGCCGATCCGCGCGCCTGGCCGATCGTCGTGGCGACGATCATCCCCGACCATCTCCTCCTGACGTGGGGGAGCCTCAGGCCCCGCAGCACCCTGGTCGGCGCGAACCTGCGCCGCCTGCCGGAAGGGACTTCGCCGCGCACGGTGGCGCTGACCTTCGACGACGGCCCCGACCCCGCGACGACGCCGCGGGTGCTCGATGTCCTCGAAGCGAAGGGGGCCCGCGTGTCGTTTTTCTGCGTCGGCCGCAAGGCGGAGCGCCATCCCGCCCTCGTCGAGGAGATCGCGCGCCGCGGCCACCGGGTGGAGAACCATTCCTTCGCGCATTCGAACGGGTTCTGCATGCTCCCTCCCGGGGCCATGGGGCGCGACATCGACCGGGCGCAGTCGCTCCTCACGCGCCTCACGGGCCGCGAGCCGCGCTACTTCCGCGCGCCGGCGGGGCTCCGGAGCCCGTGGCTCGACGGGCTCCTGCGCGAGCGCGACCTGACGCTCGTGAGCTGGACGCGGCGCGGGCTCGACACCGTCTCGCGCCGGCCCGAGCGCGTCACGGCGCGCCTGCTGCGCGATCTCGCCGCGGGGGACATCCTGGTGCTCCATGACGGCGGGCACGGAGCGGCGCCGGGGGCGGCGCCGCGCTCCACCGGGCTCGAAGCGCTGCCGCGGCTTCTCGAGGCGGTGTCGGCGGCGGGCCTGCGCGTCGCTCCCCTGCCAACGCCTTTGGAGGCCGCCGTTGCCGTCTGAGCCGCAGTCGCCGACCGGACCGCCGTCGCGGGGCTGGACGCGGCAGCGCCTGCACGGCCACCTCCGCGAGCTGCACCGGACGCTGCGGACCGAGGGAGACACCCCGCCTCGGCAGGCGGCCGCCGTGGCGCTCGGTACGTTCATCGGCTGCACGCCGATCTACGGCACGCACCTGCTGCTCTGCCTGCCGCTGGCGCGGCTCTTCCGGCTGAACCGGCTCGTGACGTATCTCGCGGCGCACATCAACAACCCGCTCACGGCGCCCTGGCTCCTGGCGTTCTCCTACGGGCTCGGTCACCGCTTCTTCGAGGGGACCTGGCCGTCCCTGAGCTTCCAGCGGCTCGTCGAGCAGGGCGCGATGGCCTTCGGCCGCGACCTGCTCGTCGGCAGTCTCATTCTCGGCTCGATCCTCGCGCCGATTCTCGGCGTTGCGGCCTACGCCATCGCGCGGCGCCGCGAGAGCGACCCGGCCTGGTCGGAGCTGGTGGAGGCAACGGCGCTGCGCTACGGCCAGGGCTCGCCGTTCGACTGGGAGTTCGTGCGCGGCAAGCTGCGCGGCGATCCGGTGTACCGGGCGCTCCTCGATCGCCTCGCAGGATGGAACGGCGGCCGGCTCGTCGATCTCGGCTGCGGGCGCGGCATCGCCCTGGCGCTCCTCCACACCGCCCGCGCGCGCGCCGGGGCGTCAACAAAGAACTTCGAATGGATCGGCATCGAGGGTCGTCCCCGCATCGCCGGCATCGCCTCCAGGGCGCTCGAGGGCGTGGCGCGCATCGAGGTGGCCGATCTGACCGCGTACGACCCGCCGCCCGCCGACCGGGTGCTGATCATCGACGTGCTGCACTATCTCGACGCGGCCGCGCAGGAAACGCTTTTGCGACGGGTGCTCAGGAACCTTGCCCCCGGCGGCACGGTCTACCTGCGCGAGGCGGATGCAGGCGCCGGGATGCGCTTCGTGATGACACGCGCCGGGGAGCGGCTCGCTGCGCTTCTGCGCGGGCGGCTGCGGCAGCCCTTCCACTATCGCAGCGCCGTCGACTGGATGCGTCTCTTCGAGACAGCCGCTGCGACCGAAAGCGCGGCGCCCGGGTCCGGCGCGGGGCGCGGAGCGGGCGGCCTGCGCGTCTCCTGCGTGCCGGCACGCGAGGGCACGCCGTTCGGAAACGTGCTCATCGAGGCGGCGTGGCCTTCGCAGCCCGCCGGGCCTTCAGTGGGATTCGGAGGCGGTCGGCGACGCGGTGAGGAGCGACCAGCCGGTGCGGCGCCTGACGACCGGACGCACCTTCTGGACCTTCATGAAGAACTCGAACAGGGCCATGCGCCACTTCAGCGACCAGGTCAGGTCCGGGAAGACGTTGCCGGTCAGGACCGAGTTGACCGCCGAGTGCAGCCGGAACGGCCCGAGGTTGTGCAGGAACAGCTCCCGGAAGGTGTGGTGGTAGAACCCGCGCACCAGCCGGAAGAAGGAGGATGACCCCGCTTCGACGAAGCGGCAGTACTTCCGGCGCGCCCGGGCCCGGCTGATCTGACCCGACTCGATCGCCACGATCGTCTCGATCGCCTCGCAGGCGGTCATCATGCCGAGGGTGACCCCGGTCGAGAAGATGGGGTCCACGAAGGTCGCCGCGTCTCCCACCATGAAGTAGCCCGGTCCCGCGAACGGCCTGCAGGTGTACGAGAAATCGGCCGAGACGTACGTCTCCGTCGGGAACACGGCGTTCTCGGTCCACGTCTTCGGCAGCGGGCTCCGCTCGATGCCCCAGAAGACCAGCTTGTCGGCCGGCACGTCGACTTTTTTCGCCACCTCGGCGCTCAGCACCAGCCCGACGCTGGTGCGCTTCTCGTCGAGCGGGATGAACCAGAACCACCCCTCGTCGCACATCAGGATCTGCGGGTAGCCGCCGAGCACGCCCGGCGGCCGCCAGACGTTCTCGAAATGTCCGTACGACGCGACCTTCTTGAGGTCGGGGAGCATCTCGCGCAGGCCGAGATGACGGCCCACCACCGCCCCCTGGCCGCTGGCGTCGATGAGCCACCGGCCGGTGACGCGGCGTTGCGCACCTCCCTGCTCGACCAGGAGCTCGACGTTCCCCTCTTCGAGCCGGACGATCTGCCGCACGACCGAGTCCTCGTGGATCTCCGACCCCGCCTCGCGCGCCGCGCGGCACAGGAACTTGTCGAGCGGTCCCCGCTCGATGTTGAGGGTCTCGTGGTTCACCGGCAGGTATCCACGGGCGAAGTGGTAGTCGGTCGTGCTCGTCTCGTGCGCGAAGGCGAACGAGCCGCCCACCTTGTGGACGTGCGGCAGCGCCTTGATCCCATCTTCGAGGCCGAGCTTGCGGACGAGGGTCCACATGCGCGGCAGGAGCGACTCGCCGATGTGGAAGCGCGGATGCCGCCCCTTCTCGAAGGCGACCGCCTTCAGTCCGAGCTGAGCCGCACGCAGCGCCGCGACGGCGCCCGCCGGGCCGCCCCCGATGATGAGAACGTCGTAGTCCATGGCCCGCGAGGATACCGGCAGGGACGCCGCCGAAACAAGGGGGAACGTGCGCTGCGCCGCCGCCGGCCGCGGCGCCCCGGCGGTGGTGTATCCTGCCGCCTTTCCCCGGCCCCACACCGGCCAACGGACGGTTCAGAACAACATGCGTGGACTCTATCTCGACGGGTTCTCCGGCGTCAGCGGCGACATGCTGCTGGGCGCGCTCGTCGATCTCGGGGTCGAGGTCGCGCACCTGCGCAAAGAGCTCCGGCGCCTGCCGGTGCGCGGGTTCGACATCACCGCGCGACGGGTGGAGCGGGCGCACCTCGGGGCCACCAAGGTGGACGTGGAGCTCGGACGAGGACCCCAGCCCGAGCGCCGCCTGCGCGACATCCGGCGCATCGTCGAGGGCTCCAGCCTCTCCGCCGCCGTGCGCGGCCGGGCGATGCAGGCGTTCGAGCGCCTGGTCAAGGCGGAGGCGCGCGTGCACCGGATGCCGGTGGACAAGGTCCACCTGCACGAGGTGGGGGCGGTCGACGCCATCGTGGACGTGGTCGGCACGATGATCGGCCTCGAGGCGCTCGGCTGGCCGCGGGTCGTCTCCTCCCCGCTCCAGGTCGGGCGCGGCACGGTGACCATGGAGCACGGCACCTTCCCGGTCCCGCCGCCGGCGGTGGCGGAGCTCCTGCGCGGGCGCCCGGTCTTCGCCACCGAGCTGGAAGGCGAGCTGGTGACGCCCACCGGGGCGGCGATCGTGACCGCGCTCGCGACCGATTTCGGGCCGCTGCCGCCGATGCGCCTGCAGAAGGTCGGCCACGGGGCCGGGACGCGCGAATACCCGCACCACCCGAACGTGTTGCGGCTGCTCTACGGCGACCTCGTCGACGAGGCCGCCTTGCGGGAAACTGTCATCGTCATCCAGACGACCATCGACGACATGAATCCGCAGATCTACGGCCACCTGATGGAGCGCCTCTTCGACGCCGGCGCGCTCGAGGTCTTCTACGCGCCGATCCAGATGAAGAAGAACCGGCCCGGGACGATGGCGACGATCATCTGCCCGCAGCCGAAGCTCGAGGCGGTGACCGAGGTCGTCTTCCGCGAGACCACCACCATCGGCTTCCGCTACCTGCCGATGGGCCGGATCGAGATGGACCGCCGCTTCGACCGCGCCACGACCCCGTGGGGCGCCGTGCGGGTGAAGGTGTCGCGCTACAACGGCCGCGTCATGCAGGCCACCCCCGAATACGAAGACTGCCGTGCGCTCGCCCTGAAGGCGGGGGTGCCGCTCAAGGACGTGCAGCAGGCGGCGGCGACCGCCTGGCGCGAGGGCCCCGGCCGCGACGACGGGGCGCCTGGCGCCGCCGGCCGCGCAGCGCGCGGCCGCAACCCGTCGCGCCGGCGACACCCCGCTGCGCGCGGCCGCACGACGCGAGCCCGCAAAGGAGGACGACGAGGATGATCTACGACCGCGACCGCGCCGCCCGCATGCTGAAGGTGGTGATCGACGTGACCGCCGGAGCCATCGATCTCTCCACCCGCCCGGGCGGCGATCCGGGCGTGCGGCCGCCGGCGCTCGCCGCCGAGAAGGTCATGCGTTCGCTTGCGGCCAAGGGGGACTGCGAAGGCATGTACCAGGAGTACCTGAAGCTCCTGCACGACGCGGAGCACCTCGGCCGGCCGCTCGACCGCGCGCACCAGAAGTCGTTCGAGTCGGAGCTGTATCGGTTCGTGCAGGCGTACTGGGAAAAGGAGTGACGACGACGGATCCGAAGAGCCACGCGGGCCCGCCGATCTACCTGACGACGCCCATCTATTACGTCAACGACGCCCCGCACATCGGCCACACCTACACGACCGTCGTCACCGACGTGCTGGCGCGCTTCCACCGCCAGCGCGGCCGCGACGTGCGCTTCCTGACCGGCAGCGACGAGCACGGCCAGAAGATCGAGCGGGCCGCCCAGGCGCGCGGCCTGGCTCCGATCGCGCTGGCCGACGAGATGGTGGCGCGCTATCAGGCGCTGTGGACCTCGCTCGGCATCTCGCACGACGACTTCATCCGCACCACCGAGCCGCGCCACCGGCGTGGCGTCGAGGCGCTGTACGAGAAGATCCAGGCGAAGGGCGACATCTACAAGGACCGCTACGCGGGCTGGTACTGCACCTCGTGCGAGTCGTTCTACCCGGAGAACCAGATCGTCGACGGACGCTGCCCCGACCAGGGGCACAAGGTCGAATGGACCGAGGAGGAGTCGTATTTCTTCCGGCTGTCGCGCTACCAGGAGCCGCTGCTGAAGCTCTACCGCGAGCGGCCCGACTTCGTTTTCCCCGAGACGCGGCGCAACGAAGTCGTCGCCTTCGTCGCCTCCGGTCTCAAGGACCTGTCGATCAGCCGGTCGTCGTTCAAGTGGGGGCTCCCCTTTCCTGACGATCCGAAGCACGTGCTCTACGTCTGGTTCGACGCGCTGAGCAATTACATCACGGCCCTCGGCTACGGCGAGACCAAGCCGCCGCTGTACCAGCGCTACTGGCCGGGGATCCACCTCGTCGGCAAGGACATCCTGCGCTTCCACGCCGTCTACTGGCCGGCGTTCCTGCTCGCGGCGGGCGAGCCGCCGCCGCGCCAGATCGTCGCGCACGGCTGGTGGCTGCGCGACGCGGCGAAGATCTCCAAGTCGAAGGGCGGGGTCGTCGATCCGCTCCCGTTCATCCGGGATTTCGGTCCGGATGCCATGCGCTACGTCCTGCTGCGCGAGATGGTCTTCGGCCAGGATGCGTCCTTCTCGGACGAAGCGTTCATCGACCGGGTGAACACCGACCTCGCGAACGATCTCGGCAACCTCGCCAGCCGCACGCTCAAGATGATCGAGGACTACCGCGGCGGGGTTCTTCCCGCGCCGGACGACACCCGGGGCGACGCCGACGTGCGCGACGCGGCCCGCTCGGCCTGGGACGGCCTGATCGAAGGGTTCGAATCGTACGGGCTCCAGACCGGGGTGCAGCGCGTCTCCGACTTCGTCGGAGTGCTCAATCGCCACATCGTGCAGCACGAGCCCTGGAAGCTGGCGAAAGACCCTTTGCAGTCGCGCCTGCTGGATGACATCCTCTATTCCGTCGCCGAAGGGCTGCGTCTCGTCGCGGTCCTTCTGGCTCCGGTCATCCCCCGCGCGGCGGAAACGCTCCACGCCGCCGTCGGCGGGGAGGGGGAGGCCGCGAAAGCCTCCCTCGCCACGTTCCGCTGGGGCGTTTTGAAACCCGGCGCGCGCATCGTGCGCGGCCAGCCCCTCTTCCCACGCATCGACAAGGCGGCGCAGCTGGCCGCCGCCGCGGAAGCGGCGGCGGGCGCGAAGCCCGCTTCGAAGGAGCCACGCATGGACACGACCGACGTTCGCAAGGATTCCCCTTCGCAGACACCCGGAGCCGCTCCCTCCGCCGGCACGCCCGGGGGCGCGCCGGGAGGCTCCCCCGCCACAGCAAGCTCCCCGGCGCCGGGAAGCGCGCCGGCCGCGGCCGCCGGGCCGGCCCAGATCACCATCGACGATTTCACCCGGGTCGAGCTGCGCACCGCCAAGGTGCTGCAGGCCGAGCGGGTCCCCAACGCCGATCGCCTCCTCAAGCTCACGGTGGACATCGGCACCGAGACCCGCACCATCGTCGCCGGCATCGCCGCCCGCTACGCACCCGACGCGCTCATCGGCCGGACGATCGTCGTGGTGGCGAACCTCAAGCCGGCGAAGCTGCGCGGCATCGAGTCGCAGGGGATGCTCCTCGCCGCCTCCGACGCCACCGGCGCCCCGTACATCCTGACGACCGAGGATCCAGGCGTGCCGGCCGGCTGGCGGGTGAAGTAGCCCCGCGCCGGCCCGTTCCGAGCGAGGAGAGCACGCGCCCGTGTGGAGCGACAGCCACGCCCACCTGACCGACGATCGCTTCGCGGCCGATCGGGACGAGGTCATCGCCCGCGCTCGCGCCGCCGGGCTGACCCGCCTGGTCACCGTGGCCTCGAAGCTGGGGGACGGCGACTCTTGCGCCGACCTCGCCGCGGCGCACGATTTCATCTGGTTTGCCGTCGGCGTCCACCCGCACGAGGCGAAGCTCTGGAGCCTGGAGACGGCGCGCGGCATCGAGCGAGCGGCGCGCCGCCCGAAATGCCTCGCGATCGGCGAGATCGGCCTCGACTACCACTACAACCACTCGCCGCCGAAGGAGCAGCGGGCCGCCTTCCGCGAGCAGATCGCGCTGGCGCGCGAGCTCGCCCTGCCCATCGTCATCCACACGCGCG
This sequence comes from Candidatus Polarisedimenticolia bacterium, assembly GCA_036005805.1. Taxonomy (GTDB): domain Bacteria; phylum Acidobacteriota; class Polarisedimenticolia; order Gp22-AA2; family Gp22-AA2; genus DASRAU01. Next base: position 22,125 of record DASYQE010000338.1, read on the forward strand.
AGGCCTGGGACGACACCTTCGCCATCCTGCGCGACGAGAACGCGGCCGCTCTCGGAGGCGCCTTCCACTGCTTCTCGGGAGGACCGGAGGAGGCGCACAAGGCGCTGCAGATCGGGTTCCTGCTGTCGTTCGCGGGACCGCTGACGTTCAAGAACGCCACGGCACTGCGCGAGGCGGCGGCGCTCGTCCCGAGGGAAAGACTGCTGATCGAAACCGACGCGCCCTACCTGACACCGCACCCGCGCCGCGGCGAGCGCAACGAGCCGGCGCTCGTGCGTCTCGTCGCCGAGCGCCTGGCGGAGGTGCACGGGACGTCCCCCGAGACGATCGGCGCCGCGGTCACGGCGAACCTCGATCGGCTGTTCCAGATCGCGGAGAACGCTTCCGCTTCGTGAAGCGGCTTTTCTCCGCCGGCGCGTTGACGAGCCGCGGGGGGCCGGTCTAGCATCGAGGCATGGATCCGTTCACGGGCATGCACAAGGTCGCGACGGCCTCCGTCGAAGAGGAAGCCTCGCTCATCCACGATTTGCTCGAAAGCGCCGGGTTCACGACGCTGCTCGCCTGGGTCGACGAGGGCGGGCATCCGCACCTGATCCCGCGTCAGACCAACGTGGCGCCGGCCGCGGGGCTGCTGCCGCCGGTGACCACACCCTTCGCGGTCTACGTTCCGGACGAGGACGCGGAGGAAGCGCTCCAGGTGCTGCGCGACGCCGGTCGCGCGGGCGTCAGGGACGCGCCGTTCGCTTCGTGACCCCGGGGGCCAGGGCGGCGGACGGCTTGGGCTCCGGCTCCATTTCCGCCACCACGCGCTCCAGGAGATCCCGAATCTGCTCCTCCAGCCGGTCGCGCACCGACCGGAATGCCTGCTGCACCGCCGGGGGACCGCCCGGCGCGAAGGTCGGATCGGGAGTGGACCAGTGCTCCATCGGGTAATCGCGCACCGAGACGGGACACAGCAGCGCGGCGTTGTCGCACAACGTCACGACCAGGTCGAACGGTCCCGGCACTTCGTCGATCCGCTTGGAGTAGTGCTTCGAGATGTCGATGCCCCGCTCGCGCATCACCGTCACGGCATGGCTGTTGACGCCGACGGGATACGTTCCGGCGCTGTGCGCCTCGAGGCGTCCCTCGCCGAGATGGTTCGCGAGCCCCTCGGCCATCTGGCTGCGCGCCGAGTTGCCGGTGCAGATGAAGAAGACCCGGAACGCGGACGACATGAACGCTCACCCTCCCCGAGTTCGTCCGTTGCTGCCGATCGCATTGTAATGCACACACGGGCGCGTGACCGGAGCCGGCGATGCCACAGCGGCAAAAATCGTTGATGTCCCGCAACGATCCGCCCCACCGGGGAACGGCGGAGTGGGACCGGCTGCTCGCCGAGGACTGGGAATGGCGTCTCGCCGACTGTCCGCCGTTCGCGACGCTCATCGGCGACGCGCGCTACGACGACCGCTGGACTGATTATTCCGCCGAGGCGTGGGACCGGCGCGCCCGCCGCCACAAGGAATTCCTGCGGAAGCTCGAGCGGGTGGACGCAAAGTCGCTCGACGACCGCCGCCGCCTCGACCACGCGCTCCTGCTGCACGAGACCCGGCTGCACGTCGAGGGGCTCCGGTTCCCCGACGAGCTGATGCCGCTGTCGCAGATGGGCGGAACGCACCAGGAGGCGGCCGAGGTGATGCAGTTCACCCCGCGCGAGACCGCGGAGGCGCGCGAGCGCATCGTGCTGCGGCTGCAGGCCGTCGGCGCCATGGTCGACCAGACCATCGCCCTGCTGCGCCGGGGCCTCGAGACGGGCATCACCCCGCCGCAGGCCATCCTGAAACCGGTGCCGACGCAGATCGCCGCGCAGGTCGCGCGGGATCCCGAGGCGGCGCCGATCGCCCGCGTGCTCCTCGCGGAACGCCCGGCCGATGCCGCGCCGGCCGCCTGGTCCCGCTTCGGCAAAGAGGTGCTCCGCGCGCTCGAGCGCACGGTGTTCCCCGCCTACGAGCGCCTGCACGCCTATGTCGCCGGAGAATACCTGCCGCGCGCCCGCGCCACCACCGGCATCGCCAGCCTCCCGGAAGGCAAGGCCTGGTACGCGCATCTCATCCGCCGCAACACCTCGACCGACCTCGGGGCGAAGGAGATCCACGACCTCGGCCTCAGCGAGGTGGCGCGCCTGCGCGCCGCCATGCTGCGCACCCTGAAGAGCGCCGGTCATCGCGGCGACCTGCCGTCGTACTTCCAGCACCTGCGCACCGATCCGCGCTACTTCTTCAGCGATCGCGAGGCGCTGCTCTCCGGCTACCGCGACCTGTGCAAACGCATCGACGCCAACCTGCCGCGCCTCTTCCGAACCCTGCCGCGCCTGCCGTACGGCGTGGTGCCGGTGCCGGCCTACTCGGAGCGCGAGCAGACCACCGCCTATTACCAGCCCGGCTCGCCGCAGGCGGGACGCGCCGGGTTCTTCTACGCCAACACCTACGATCTGAAGGCGCGGCCGAAGTGGGAGATGGAGGCGCTCGCGGCGCACGAGGCGGTGCCGGGTCATCACCTGCAGATCGCGCTGGCGCAGGAAATGGAAGACCTGCCGCTCTTCCGCCGGCACGGCCATCACACGGCCTACATCGAAGGCTGGGGCCTGTACGCCGAATCGCTCGGCGAGGAGCTCGGGCTCTACCGCGATCCGCCCTCCGCGTTCGGGCGCCTGACCTACGAGATGTGGCGCGCCATCCGCCTCGTGGTGGACACGGGCCTGCACGAATTCGGCTGGAGCCGCGCCAAAGCGGTGCGCTACTTCGAGGCGAACGCCGGCAAGGCCGGGCACGACATCGCCGTCGAAGTGGATCGCTATTGCGCCTGGCCGGGCCAGGCCCTCGCCTACAAGCTCGGCGAGCTGACCATCCAGGAGCTGCGCGCCCG
>DASYQE010000339.1:0-2370 GCA_036005805.1 Candidatus Polarisedimenticolia bacterium
GGCCCTGCGCGGCACGTCGGTCGCCGTCGTCGGCGGGGATCTCTACCGGTCCGAATCGTGGGGGATCGCGCCGGTCGCCGAGGGGTGGCGCTGCGCCCGGTTCGGGAGCGAGCTGGCGACCAGCTACGCCGAGCGCACCCGCGGCACCGCCACGCGCTACATCGAGGAGAGCCTGGCGCGGCACGGCGACGGCGTGCTCTTCGCCCTCCAGTTCACCACGCAGCAGGACGCCGCGTAGCTCAGCCCTTCCAGGGGTGCCGAAAGACCCCCTCGATGCGGGGGTCGTTCTCGGCGAACTCGGTGCGCTTGACGAGGATGCGGCGGAGCTCCTTCTGCACCTCGGGGGGGAGCGGCGTCGGCTCGTGCTTGTCGAGCAGCTCCTTCATGCGGTCGCGGGCGAGCTGCACCTCGTCCTTGCCGCGGCGTTTCCAGTCGCCGTGCGTGCCGCGGAAGGAGATGCGCGGCCAGTAGCCCTGCCCGCTCTTGAGGAAGTGCCGGGTGAAGGGCTCGCCAAGATGGTGGTTCGGCGAGTGGCCGACCTTCTGGATCGACTCCACCATCAGCGTCTCGCGGGTCACCTCCATCCCGTCGCGCACGAAGGACAGGATGTTGCAGATCTCCTCGTCGATCACCATCTGCGGGAACGACAGCGTGTTGCCGTCCTCGAGGATGCCGATGCCGACGAGCAGGTCGCAGCCCGACAGCGCCGCCGTCATCCCGGTCGCCATGTTCTCGTAGCCCGCCTGGATGCCGGGGATCTTCGCGTCGGAGCAGATGCCGCCCGCCATGTACGGCACGCCGTAGAACTCGGTCATCTGCGCGAACGGCAGGTTGAGCAGGATGCCCTCCGGCGATGCGGTCGAGGCGAGGCCGGTCTTCATGTCGAGCGTCTCGGGCCCGGCCGGGTAGATCATCGGCAGCCCCGGCTGCACGCACTGGTACAGGACGAGCCCGCTGAGGAACTCGGTGTTGGTGACGAGCAGCGTCCCGGCCATGGTGATCGGCGCCGTCGCCCCCTGCAGCGGCATCGGCCAGAAGACGATCGGCACCCACTCCTTCGCGAGCGCGATGCAGGCCTCGGTCATGGCGTCGTCGTGCTTCAAAGGCGACACCGGGCAGGTGACCATCGAGAAGATGGGGCGGTCGCGCTGGCTGCGCCGGTCGCCCGACACCGCGTCGATCATGGCGAGGATGTAGGGAACGTCCTCCGGGTCCTGCACGCCGCCGACCATCTGGAAGTGCTTCGACGACCAGATGAACGATGCCGCGGTCTCGAAGAGCGCGCGCTTGTCGGTCGAGGCGTCGGTCGGGAACACCGTGGACCACATCACCTTCACCGGGTCGAGCGCGTCCGCGAGGAGCGTCGACAGGGTCAGGTCGGCGAGCGTCGAGGTGCGGCGTTCGCCGGTGGTCTCGTCGAGCGTGAACGATGCCTGACCGTCGGTCATGTGGTGCATCTTCTTCCCGTCGATGACGGCGTCGTTCTTCCCGTCGCGCGAGGCGAGGCAGAAGTTGCGCGGGGCGCTCTTGATGCACTTCTCGACCAGGTCCGGCTTGATCCAGGCGATGCCGCGATCCCGATCCACCTTCTGGCCCGCGGTCTCGAGGACGTCGAGGGCGGCCTTGTTCTCGTACAGGACGCCGGTGTGCTCGAGGATGTCGAGCGAGGATTCGTGGATGAGGCGCACCTCTTCGGGCGAAAGCATCGAGACCTTGGGCCGCGCCGCCATATCGAGGGCCTCCTCCGATGAGAGTTTTCGCAGCGATCTCAGCACGGGCGCGGCTTGCAGGTCAATCGGTTTGCAACATATCGCCTTGCTGTGATGCCATTACGGCATGGGGGCGGCGCGATCCGATGCCGTAACGGCTTGCCGTGCCGTCCGCCGCGACGATCGGAGCGTTGATCGCGGGCACGCGTGCGAGAATGCGCCGGTGATCGATCACCTGTCGCCGCGCGAAATGGAGATGCTCGAGGCCGCCCGGGCGGCGGGTGAAGCCTGGCCCGCGGTGGTGCGCCGGTTCTTTCTCGAGGGGTCGCGTCTGCTGCTCGGCTGGGATCGGGCCCGCGGCGAAGAGGAGATGCGTGCGGCCCTCGCCGCCGGGCCGGCGGATGCGGAGCGCGATGTCGCGCTGCCGCAGACGCTGACGAAGCACCAGCTGCGCGCGGCGCTCGAGAAGGCGGCGCGGTTCTGCACCGAGCATGGCCTCCACTTCCTGTCCTTCGAAGGCAGCGGACCGGGAGAGGAGCCGCTCGGCGAGCGCCGCTGGTTCATGGCGGTCGGGTGAGGGCGACGCGACTGGCTCATTCGCCACGACCCGGCCGGGTGCCGGGCGCGCTTCGAGGAGATCGCCGCGGAGGAACGGATGCGG
>DASYQE010000340.1:0-10656 GCA_036005805.1 Candidatus Polarisedimenticolia bacterium
GCGGCGCAGGTCGTCGGGCACGTGCGCCTTGGTGACGCTCTCGATCGTCGACACCAGCTTCTCGCGGTACATCTCGTCGAGGCGCTTCTCCATCCGCCCGTAACGGATGTGCGACAGGTTCTTGGTCCACTCGAAGTACGACACGGTCACACCACCCGCGTTCAGGTAGATGTCGGGGACGACGATGATGTCGCGCTTCAGGAGCGTCTCGTCGGCGCCGAGGGTGGTCGGGCCGTTGGCCGCCTCGGCGACCATGCGGGCCTTCACCTTCGCCGCGTTCTGCAGGGTGATCTGGTTCTCCAGCGCCGCCGGGATCAGGATGTCGCAGTCCACCTCGAGCACGTCGGTCGGGGTCTTCAGCGCCGTCGCCCCCTTGAAGCCGCTGATGCTGCCGCTCTTGGCGCGGTGCTCGGTCAGGTCCTGGATGTTGATGCCGCGCTCGTCGTAGAGACCGCCGGTGACGTCGCCGATGCCGACCACCTTGCAGCCGTCCTCCTCGGAGAGGAAACGGGCGACGTGGTAGCCGACGTTGCCGAACCCCTGCACGGCGATGCGCTTGCCGGCGAGATCGCCGTCGAGACCGCACCGCTTGAGGTCGGCCTTGTGCTTGAACGCCTCGCGCACGCCGTACTGCACGCCGCGCCCGGTCGCCTCGCGCCGGCCGCGGATGCCTCCCTGGGTGACCGGCTTGCCGGTGACGCAGGCGAGCGAGTCGATCTGCCCGGGCATCAGGGCGTCGTAGGTGTCGGCGATCCAGGCCATCTCCTGCTCGCCGGTGCCGAGGTCGGGGGCCGGGACGTTGATCCCCGGACCGATGAAGTTCTTGCGCAAAAGCTCGGCGGTGAAGCGGCGGGTGATGTGCTCGAGCTGGTCGCGGGTGTATTTCTTCGGGTCGAGCTTGATGCCTCCCTTGCTGCCGCCGAAGGGGACGTCGACGATGGCGCACTTGTAGGTCATCAGGGCCGCCAGCGCCATCACCTCGTCCTGCTCGACCTGCATGGAGTAGCGCAGCCCGCCCTTGGTCGGCTTGCGGTGCTGGGAGTGCTCGGCGCGCCACCCCTGGAACATCTCGTAGCGGTCGCCGATCTTCACCGGGAACTGGACGTAGTACACCGCGTTGCAGGCCTTGATCTGCTGCAGCAGCCCGTCCGGGATGTTGAGGTTCGCCGCCGCCTTGTCGAACATGCGGCCGACGATGTTCCACAGGTTGAGATCTTCGCCGCCCGCCCCGACATGACTCGCCATCGATCGCTCCTCGCTGCCTGAAGTTGTCTGGAACGGGGGATCCTCGCATACCCGCGCCGTTGCGCTCAAGGGACCGTCGGATCCGGGCCTTCGCCTGGCGCGCCTCGTCCGGCCTGCCGGTCCGCTCGAGGAACCGGGCCCAGGCCGCGAGCTCGCGCCCATGGGAAGGACGCTATGCCAGAGCGCCCCCGGGCGTCCACATGCTCGGCCTCCCCGATCGCGCTCCCCGGATCGGACGTCCCGTGTAGGATCGGCGGCCGTGAGGAGAACCTCGACGGCAGCACCGTCCCCTCGAACAGCGGTCACCCTCCCGCTGGTCGCGATGACCGCAGCGCTCCTTCTCGCCGGGTGCGCGAAGGACCGCGGCGCGCGGCTGCAGGGGTACGTCGAAGGGGATTTCGTCCATATCGCGGCGCCGGTGGCGGGGCGGCTGGAGAAGGTCGAGGTCACGAAGGGGCAGACCATCGAAGCGAAGGCGCCGCTGTTCGAGCTCGAGGCGGATCTCGAGACCGCGGCGGTGAAGCGCGAGGAAGAGGCGGTGCGCTCGGCGGAGGCGAGGCTCGCCGACCTCCAGACGGGGCGCCGGAAGGTCGAGCAGGAGGTCACGCGGGCGCAGCTCGACCAGGCGGTCGCGGCGGAGAAGCAGTCGGCGGCGGCGCTCGAGCGGGACCAGGCCCAGTTCGACGTCGGCGGGATCTCTCGCGCGGCTCTCGACGAGTCGCAGGCGAAGCACGACGTGAACGCGGCGCGCGTCCGCGAGCTGCAGGGGCAGGTCGAGGTGGCCCGGCTTCCCGCCCGCACCGAGCAGATCCGGGCACAGTCGGCGGATGCGGAGGCGGCTCGCGCCGCGCTCGCCGAGGCGCGCTGGCGCCTCGATCAGAAGCACGTCGTCGCGACCCTCGGAGGCCTGGTCTTCGACACGCTGTTCCGCGAGGGGGAGTGGGTGCCGGCCGGAGCCCCGGTGATTCGCCTGCTGCCGTCGGCGAACGTGAAGGTGCGCTTCTACGTCCCGGAGCCGCTCACCGCCCGTTACCCGCTCGGGCAGGCGATCGAGGTCCGCTGCGACGGCTGCGCCGCCCCCGTGCAGGCCTCCGTCAGCTATGCCTCGGTCCAGCCGGAATACACGCCCCCGGTCATCTACAGCGACGAGAACCGATCGAAGCTCGTCTTTCTCTACGAGGCGCGCCCCAAAGACGGAGCGGCCGCGAGTCTCCGCCCCGGCCAGCCGGTCGAAGTCACGCCCCGGTGACCGCTCCGCCGCGATGACCGACCCCGCGGCCACGGGGGCCGCCGCCGCGGATTCCGGCGCCGCCATCGACGTCCGCGGCCTCAACAAGAACTTCGGGAAGAAGCACGTCGTGAAGGAGCTGTCGCTGCGCGTCGGGCGCGGGGAGATCTTCGGCTTCCTCGGCCCGAACGGCAGCGGCAAGACGACGACCATCCGGATGATGTGCGGCCTGCTGACGCCCGATTCGGGATCGGGGACCTGCCTCGGGTTCGACCTGCGCCGCCAGCGCGAGCAGATCAAGCGGCGGGTCGGCTACATGACACAGCGCTTCTCCTTCTGGGAGGACCTGTCGATCCGCGAGAACCTCGATTTCATCGCGCGCATCTACCAGATGCCGGATCGCCGCCGGGTCGTCGATCAGGCCCTGGACGGGCTGGGACTCTCGGCCCGCGCCGCCCAGCTCGCCGGGGCGCTCTCCGGCGGATGGAAGCAGCGCCTGGCGCTCGCCGCCTGCATGCTGCACCAGCCGGAGCTGCTGCTCCTCGACGAGCCGACCGCCGGCGTCGATCCGAAGGCGCGCCGCGATTTCTGGGACGAGCTGCACCAGCTCGCGGCGCGCGGCATCGCGGTGCTCGTGTCGACGCACTACATGGACGAGGCGGAGCGCTGCCACAAGCTGGCGTACATCGCCGAGGGGCGTCTCCTGGCGCAGGGGAGCGCGGCCGAGATCATCGCCTCGCAGCAGCTCCACACCTGGGTCGTCTCGGGCAGCGACACCGCCGCGCTGAGCCAGGCGCTCCAGGGCAAGCCGGGGGTCGAGCAGACGGCGGTCTTCGGCTCGGTCCTGCACGCCACCGGCCGCGACGCGAAGGCCCTGGAGGAGACGCTGCGACGCGAGACGCAGGGGATGCCGGTCCGTCTCGCCCCGGCCGAGATCAGCCTCGAGGACGTCTTCATCCACCTCATGAACCGCCCGGGCGGCGGCGACGGCTCGGCATGAATCGGCCGGTCGGTGGCGCCGTGGTGAATGCCCCCTTCGCGTTCGGGCGCTTCTGGGGGGTCGTCCTCAAGGAATTCCTGCAGCTCCGCCGCGACCGGATCACCTTCGCGATGATCGTCGGGGTGCCGGTCCTGCAGCTCGTCCTCTTCGGGTACGCGATCAACAGCGACCCGAAGCACCTGCGCACCGCCATCATCGCGGGGGACTCGAGCGAGTTCACGCGCACGTACCTGGCGACGCTGCGCACCAGCCAGTACTTCGAGTTCGTCGGCATCCTCCCCGACGAGGAGGCGGGCCGCGCCGCGCTGGATCGGGGCCAGGTGCAGTTCGTCGTCAACATCCCGGCCGACTTCACGCGGCGGCTGCTGCGCGGCGAGCGCCCCGCGGTGCTCGTCGAGGCGGACGCGACCGATCCCTCGGCGACCGGCAGCGCGATCGCCGCGCTGCACGAGGCGGCGAGCGTCTCCGCGTCGCGGGATCTGACCGGCCCGCTCGCGGCGCTCCGGGAGCAGCCGCCGCCGTTCGAGGTGCTGGTGCACCGGCTCTACAACCCCGAGGGCATCACGCAGCGCAACATCGTCCCGAGCCTGATGGGGGTGATCCTGACGATGACCATGGCGATGATGACCGGGCTCGCCATGACGCGCGAGCGGGAGCGGGGGACGATGGAGAACCTGCTCGCGACCCCGGCGCGGCCGCTCGAGGTCATGACCGGGAAGATCATGCCGTACATCGCCATCGGTCTCATCCAGGTGAGCATCATCCTGATCGCCGCGCGGCTGCTCTTCGGGGTGCCCTTCGAGGGGAGCCTCGTGTCGCTCTACTCGGTTGCGTTGCTCCTGATCGCCGCGAACCTCGCCGTCGGCATCACCATCTCGTCCCTGGCGCAGAACCAGCTCCAGGCGATGCAGCTCACCTTCTTCTATTTCCTGCCGAGCATCCTGCTGTCGGGTTTCATGTTCCCGTTCCAGGGCATGCCGGTCTGGGCGCGCGCCATCGGGAACCTCCTCCCGATGACCTGGTTCAACCGGATGGTGCGCGGCATCGTGCTCAAGGGCGTCGGCTGGACCGACCTTTGGCCGAACGCCTGGCCGGTGATGATTTTCACGGTGGCCGTGATGTCGATCGCGATGCTCTTCTACCGCCGGACGCTCGACTGATGAGGCCCATGCTCGCAGCGCGACGGATGCGCCGGAGAAGCGCCGCAGCCGTCCTCGTCGCCGCCCTCGTCTCTCTCCCGGGCTGCACCGTCGGCCCCGAGTACCATACGCCCGAGGGGCCGATGGTGTCGCGGTACACGCCGGAACCGCTGCCGCAGCCGACCGACGCCGGCGCCGCCGGCGGCGGGACGCAGGCGTTCGTCGAAGGGGGTGCCCTGCCGGCGGAGTGGTGGACCGTGTTCGAGTGCCCGGCCCTCGACGCGCTCGTCCGGCAGGCGCTGACCGACAGCCCGACGCTCGCCGGGGCGCAGGCGAAGCTTCAGCGCGCTCGGGAGGACCTGGAGTCCGGCAAGGGCGTGCGCCTGCCGCAGGCGGACCTGCGGGTCTCGGCCACCCGCGTCAACATCGATCCGCAGTCCTTCGACGTGGATCGGCTCCCGATCGACATGCCGTTCACCCTGTACGACGTCTCGGCCAGGGTGTCGTACACGCTCGATCTCTTCGGCAGGAACCGGCGCGAGCTCGAAGGCCTGGCCGCCGTGGTCGACTACCAGCGCTTCCAGCTCGAGGCGGCGCGACTGACGATCGCCGGGAACGTCGTGACCGCCGCCATCCGCGAGGCGTCCTTGCGCCAGCAGATCGACCGGACGCGCGAGGTGGTCGATCTCGAAGAGAAGATGCTGGCGATCGCCGAGCGCCGCGAACGGCTGGGCGCCATCCCGAGGATCGAGGTCGCCGCGCAGCGCTCGGAGACGGCGGAGTCCCGCGCCGCGCTTCCGGATCTCGAGCGGCGCCTGGCCGGGACGCGGAACCGGCTCGCGGTCCTGCTCGGCCGCGCCCCCGGCGAGGCGTCGCTGCCGGAATTCCACCTCGACGATCTGAAGCTGCCGGCCGAGCTGCCGCTCAGCCTCCCGTCCGAGCTGGCGCGGCAGCGGCCCGACATCATGGCGGCGGAGGCGCTCCTGCACGAGGCGAGCGCCCGCGTCGGCGCCGCGACCGCGGACCTCTACCCGCACATCACCCTGTCGGCCACCGGCGGGTCGCTCTCGACGATCTTTTCGAACCTGCTCTCCTCGGGGACCTGGTTCTCGCTGCTCGGCGGAACGCTGATGCAGCCGATCTTCCACGGCGGCGAGCTGCGCGCCGAGAAGCGGGCCGCGGTCGCCGCCTTCGACGAGGCCGGCGCGACCTACCGCGAGGTCCTGCTCACCGGCTTCCAGGACGTCGCCGACGTGCTCGTCGCGCTCGACGCCGACGCGAAGCGCCTGCGCGACCGTTCCGAGTCGGCCGCCGCGGCGAAGACGATCCTCGACGTCACGTCGCAGCGCTACGAGTCGGGAGGGGTGAGCCACATCGAGCTGCTCGAAGCCCAGCGCCGGCTCCAGCGCACTCGCATCGAGGAAACGCGCGCCCTCGCCGACCGCTACGCCGACTCGGCCGCGCTCTTCCAGGCCCTGGGCGGAGGGTGGTGGACCGCGGAACAGGGCGCTCCGGCTTCGGAGCAGGCGACGCCGGCTCCGGACCACGCCCCCGAGACCTTGCCTCCGACGGCGCCGCAGCCGTCCCCGCCGTCGGGCGGCCGCCTATAATCCGTCGGCCGGGCCCATAGCTCAGGTGGTCAAGAGCAGGTGACTCATAATCACTTGGTCCCTGGTTCGAATCCAGGTGGGCCCACCACCATCGACTGTCCATTCCAGCCGGCGGTCTTGCGTTCGCCGCCGTGGCCGCCGGGAACCGATGATGCGGTCGAGGCGTTGAAGGGAGCGCGAGGGATCTCATGGACACCATCCTGCAGGACCTGAGGTACGCGTTCCGGTCGCTGCTGGCGCGGCCGGCCATTTCGGCGGTGGCGATCCTGGCGCTGGCGCTCGGGATCGGGGCCAACAGCGCCATCTTCAGCCTGGTGCACGCCGTGCTGCTGCGGCCGCTCCCCTTCGCCGACCCGGACCGGATCGTGATGATCTGGCACGAGTACAAGGGGATGAACCTCGCGAAGGCGACCATCTCCGGTCCGACCTACCTCGAGTACCGCGACCACGTGGACGCCTTCGAGAGCGTCTCGGTCGCGACCAACTGGAGCGCCAACCTGACCGGCGCCGGTGATCCGGAGCGGCTCCAGGGGGGTCGCGTCAGCGGCAACGTGTTCCGCACGCTCGGCGTGAAGCCGGCGCTGGGTCGTGACTTCCTGCCCGAGGAGGACGCGCCCGGATCGGACCGCGTCGTCATGATCTCGGACGGCCTGTTCAAGCGCCGCTTCGGCGCCGACCCCGCGATCGTCGGCAAGACGCTGTCTCTCAACGGCGAGACGTTCAACGTCGTCGGCGTGCTGCCGGCCGGATTCCAGTTCCTCCAGCCGGTGGACGTCTACAAGCCGATCGCCTTCACGCCGGACCAGGTCTCGCCCGACAACCACGGCAACGAGTATCTCGTCGGCGTGGCCCGCATCAAGAGCAGCGTCACGCTCGACCAGGCGAAGGCGCAGCTGAAGTCGATCGGCGAGAAGCTGCAGAAGCAGTTCTACCCCGAGGGCTGGGGCCCGTACCTGGTGCCGGTGCGCGACGAGATCGTCGGCGATCTGCGGCCGGCCCTCCTGATGCTCAACGCCGCGGTGGCGTGCGTGCTGCTCATCGCATGCGCCAACGTCGCGAACCTGCTGCTGGCGCGCGCCACCGCGCGTGCCAAGGAGATCGCCGTGCGCGTCGCGCTCGGCGCCGGCCGCCGGACCATCGCGCGGCTCCTCCTGACCGAGAGCCTGCTGCTCGGCCTCATCGGCGGCGCCGCCGGGCTCCTGGTGGCGCGCTGGGGGATCCAGGCGCTCGAGGCGCTGGCGCCGACGCGCCTGGTGCAGACGGTGCTCGGCGGCCGGCCGGTGACCATCAACGCCGCCGTGCTCGCCTTCACCCTCGGCGTGTCGATCCTCACCGGCCTCCTCTTCGGGCTCGCGCCGGCGCTGCGCGCCTCGCGCGCCGACCTGCACGACATGCTCAAGGACGGGGCGCGCGGCGAGGCCGTTGGAGCGCGCGGCCATCGCCTGCTCGGCGGTTTCGTCGTGTCGCAGATGGCGGTGGCGTTCGTGCTCCTCGTCGGGGCGGGCCTCCTGCTGCGCTCGTTCGCGCGGCTGCGCGAAGTGGATCCCGGCTTCCACGCCGGCCATCTCATGACGATGCGCATCACCCTCCCGGCGAACCGCTACGACGGCGACGTCGCCGTCGGCAATTTCTACGGCGGCCTCATGGACCGTCTGCGGGCGCTGCCCGGAGTGGCCTCCGCCGCCGGTGTGTCGAACCTGCCGATGTCGCAGAACAACGCCTCCGGATCGTTCGAGATCGAGGGTTCTCCGACGCCCGACGGGCAGCCGGGACCGCACGGCGATTCGCACTACGTGACGCAGGGCTACTTCGAGACCATGGGCATCCCGGTCGTCGAGGGACGCTTCTTCGACACGCGCGAGGGCCGCGACGGCACGCCGGCGATCATCGTCGACGACGTCCTGGCGAAGCGCTACTGGCCGAACGGCGGCGCCCTCGGCCACCGGCTTTCGAAGGCGGGGGAGGGGACCGACGGCAAGCCGGTGTGGCGCACCGTCGTCGGGGTCGTCGGCCACGTCAAGAAGTACGGCCTCGACGGCCGCGTCAAGGAGCAGTACTACATCCCGGCCGAGCAGAAGCCGATGTCGGCGATGTCCCTCGTGCTCAAGACCGCGGGCGACCCGAAGACCATCGTCTCGGCGGCGCGCGCCGCCATCCGCTCCGCCGATCCCGACCTGCCGATCTTCGACGTCAAGACCATGGACCAGGTGATCGACGACACGCTGATGATGCGGCGCTTCGTGATGTCGCTCATCGCCGGCTTCGCCGCGACCGCCCTCGTGCTCGCGGCCATCGGGCTCTACGGCGTGCTGGCCTATTCGGTGACGCAGCGGACCCACGAGATCGGCGTGCGCATGGCCCTCGGGGCGCGCGCCCGGGACGTCATCCTGATGGTGGTGCGGCGCGGCATGGTGCTGGCGGTGATCGGTCTCGGTCTCGGCGGCCTTCTGGCCGTCGGACTGACGCGCCTCATCCAGAGCCAGCTGTTCGGCGTCGGCGCCGCCGACCCGGTGACCTACGTCCTGTTCGCGCTCGCCCTCGCGGGGACCGCGCTCTTCGCCTGCTGGCTGCCGGCCCGCCGCGCCGCGCACGTCGCGCCGACCGTCGCCCTGCGCTACGAGTAGGCGCGCCCCGGAGAATGCCTCCGGCGTGACCTGAGTCACCAACCGGGGCTGTTCCCTGAACGTAACATCGGGGCATTCCCGGAGGGCCGCCCCATGACACCCGTCACGAAGACGCGGGCACGCGCAATCGTTGCGACACTCGGGCTCTGCCTTCTCGCCACGCGCGGCGCATTCGCGGGGGCGCACACCTGGCGCGTCAACGAGGTTTTCAGCAACGCCGACGGCACGGTGCAGTTCATCGAGCTGCGTGAATCCGGCGGCGGCTCGTTCGAGACCGGCGTGGGTGGCCACCTGGTGACCAGCGAGTCGGGCGGATCCGTCACGATCACGAGCAATGTCGACTCGCCGACCAGCTTCAAGTCGATCCTGTTCGGCACTGCGGCCTACGACGCCCTGCCGAACTCCCCGACTCCGGACTACATCATCCCGTCGAACTTCTTTTCCATCAGCGGTGACACGGTCTCCTACGTTCCGTACAGCACGCTGACCTTTCCCTCGGTCCCGACCGACGGCCAGCTGTCGCTCAACGCCGACCTGACCACCGGCATCAACTCGCCGACCAACTACGCCGGCCAGACCGGGTCGGTCAATGCGGCGCCGCCGCCCACGCCGCCGGGCGTGCCGGACGGCAAGAGCGGCTCGACGCCGATGACCGTCACCACGACCGACGTGACCGGCACGTCGCTCACCCTCAGCTGGGGCACGGCCTGCGCGGGCGCCACGAAGTACCACATCGTCTACGGTTCGAAGGCCGACCTGCCCGCCACGCCCTCCGGATCGTTCACGCTCGACGGCGGTGTCTGCGGCATCGGCACGACCGTCCCGTTCGTCTGGAACAACGTCCCGGGCGACACCGATGGATCGGGCCTCCTGTGGTGGCTGGTCCTCTCCGACGACGGTGGCACGGTCGAAGGCTCCTGGGGGAAGGGGAGCAGCGGCACCGAGCGTCTCGGCCCGGGCGCCGGCGGCGTGTCGGGCGTCTGCAACATGGCGACCCGCAACATCACCAACGTCTGCGGTCACTGACTGCCGCCTCTCGATCGCACCTTCGGTCAGCGGACCGGCTGGCCGCCGCGCCACTGCGTCTTGTCGATGGGGCACTTCGTGTCGGTGACCATCGCAATGGCGCACCACTCGCAGTGCGGCAGCATGTCGACCGCACGGCGCAGGATCTGAACCGCCGCCTCGGCGCGCTCCCACGCGGCGCGGTCGCGGAGGGCCACGTTGCCGATCATCCCGGTGCGGTGCTTCGCGCACCAGCCGGTCGTCTCCGTGTTGCGCCGGCACTCGGAGCAGTGCAGCTTCGCCGGGTCGATGCGCTCGCCGCGCGCCATCTCGTAGGTCAGCCGTGAGAAGTACGCCAGCTTCTTCACGAAGCCGGTGCGGTGCCGCTCGCAGAACCCCTCCTCGTCGATCGCCTTGCGGCAGGTCGGGCAGGTGAAGGTGGAAAGATCGAGGACGTGCCCGTGCGCGTCCATCGCGTCCCACAGGAGCCGCGAGTGGATGCCGACGTTGGCGACGTAGCCGATCCCCTCTTCCTGGCACCAGCCGTCGGTGCGGCGGGCGTCGGCGCACGGGTCGGCCGAGGCCGCGGTCGCGGCGATGGAGGCGGCGGCGAGAACCAGCAGGGCGGGCGTCCGGGGCTTCATGGACGGATTCTCCCGGGGCACATGCTCAGCGCAGGCGCTTCGTCTTCCAGTCGGCGAGGATCTGCCGCGCGGCGTTCCAGCCGGGGGCGCCGGTGACGCCGCCGCCCGGGTGCGTGCCGGCGCCGCACAGGTAGAGGCCGCGCACGGGGGTGCGGTAGCGC
>DASYQE010000341.1:0-3958 GCA_036005805.1 Candidatus Polarisedimenticolia bacterium
TCGATCGGCACCGCCGTCGCCCTGCGCCGAGGGGAAGGAGTGGTCTTCGCCGTCGGCGACCGCCCGATCCGCGGCGCCCGGGGATGGCGCCGCGCCGTCCTGCGTCACGGCGTCAGCCGCATCACCTCGGGACGTCGCCACGCGCTCGGCGTCATCTTCCACGACGCGCGCTGACCCCGGGCCGGAAAGGCTCGATCGCTCCGTTTCGGCCCGACTGTCCGGAATCGTCCGCTCGTTGTCCGGAGGATCGCTTGGCGGCCGGAAGGCCGGGTGGCAGACTCTCCGCGGTGGTCCGGACATGCGGCGCCCCTGCGGCGTCGCGGGTGAGGAGGATGTCATGAAGAAGGAATTCGTGGCTGCGGCGATGCTCGTCGCGACGTCGGCGTGGGCCGCCGCGGCGGACACCGGCAAGGGATCGGCTCCCGGTTCGACCGACCCGAACCACGGAGCGAAGACGCGTAACGTCGCCATCGTCCTTTATGACGGCGTCGAGATCCTCGACTTCGCCGGGCCGTCGGAGGTGTTCGCCAGCGCCGGCAACATCGCCGGCGCGCCGGGCACGCCCGCGTACCACGTCTACACCATGGCCGCGACCAAGGCTCCCGTGAAGAGCCAGGGCTTCATCTCGGTCACGCCGGAGTTCTCCATCGACGACGCGCCGCAGCCGGACATCATCGTGATCCCCGGCGGGCAGTCGGGCAACCTGACCTCCGACGCGCGCTTCATGGCGTGGGTGAAGCCGGCCATCGACAGGAGCGAGCTGACGCTGACCGTCTGCTCCGGCGCCTTCGTCGCCGCGAAGGCCGGTGTGCTCGACGGGCGGCCGGCCACCACCTGGTACGGGTCGGTGGAGCGGCTGAAGAAGGACTTCCCGAAGGTCGACGCCCAGGACGGGCGCCGGTTCGTGGACAGCGGGAAGATCGTCACGACCGCCGGCGTGTCGGCCGGCATCGACGGAGCGCTGCACGTCGTCGCCCGGCTGACCGGACGCAACACCGCCGACCGCACGGCGCGCTACATGGAGTATCACTGGACGCCCGAGCCGTATCTCGCGACCGGCTACTCCTACCTCAATCCGACGCTCAACGCGAACGGCCGGGCCATGCAGCAGGTCTCGCTGCTCGAGACCGAGGGACGCTTCGACGAAGCCGTTCCCGCCTGGCGCGCCTATCTCGAAAAGAATCCCTCGGAGGCGGCGGCGTGGTACCACCTCGGCGTCTCGCTGCACTCGCTGAAGCGCTTCGACGAGGCGGCCGGCGCGGGCGAGAAGAGCGCAGCGCTTTCGCCGTCGATCAGGCCGGACGCGCTCTATCTCGTCGCATGCGCCCGGGCACAGCAGGGAAAGAAGGCCGAGGCGCTCACCGCCCTCGAGCAGTCGATCGCCGCCGGGTTCGCCGCGAAGGGAGCCCTCGAGCACGACACCGACTTCGATCCGCTGCGCGGCGAAGCCCGCTTCCAGGCGCTGGTCGCGCGCCTGTAGCACACGCCTTCCCGGCGCTTCAGGGCTGGCCCCCCGGATCGCAAGGCGGGGGAAAGAGATCCTGCGGCATGGCGATCCGCCGGACGTCGATCAAGGGCAGCGAGCAGGATGTCGTGTCGACCGGTCCCTGGAAGATGGGGTACCCCTTCATGTAGCGCTTCACGCCCTTCATGTGGTTGAAGACGACGTACACCCTCTTCTGGCGGGTGCACCAGTCGAACAGCGCGTGGGTGGCCGCGGGGCAGGAGGTGTCTTCCTGCAGGTAGCCGCCCGCATAGATTGGCTGAGTCGGGTCGAATCCCCACTTGAAGGCCTCGAGGGGCGCCGGCTGCAGCAGGACGGCCGCGAGGGCGATGACGAGAACAACGATGCGGTTCCTCATGGCGGGTTTCCTCCGAACGCGGCGCTTCAGGGAGCGGGACATGGAGGCGGCGGGTTCGGCGAGAAGTCGATCTTCCTGACCTCCATCAGCGGCAGGCCGCACTTCGTCGAATCGACCGGCCCGTTCACGACAACCTCCCGGTTTGCGAATCGCTTGATGCCTTTCACGCGGTTGAAGACCAAGTAGGCCCGCGGGGCGCGGTTGGTGAGGCAGCCCGAGATGAGGATGTGCGTCGCGACCGGACAGGTGGAGTCCTCCCGCATCTCCCCTGAAAGGATCGGAAAGTCCGTGTCGTACCGGTTGTCATGCTGGGCCTCGAGACGCTCCGGCCGCACCAGGGCGAGGGCGGCGGCCACGAGCGCGACGGCAAGAACGCGACGTGTCATGGCGATCCCTCCTTCAAATCCCGGTCAGGGACAGTCGGGCGGCGGCGAATCGTCGACGGCGATCCTCCTCACCTCCAATCCCGGCAGTCCGCACGCGGTCGGCAGCGGCAACCCCTGGATCACGACTCGTTGTCCGATGACCCGCTGGGTCCCCTTCCCCTTGAACAGGATATAGGCCTCGGGCTGTCGGAGGCAGTAAGACAGGATCGCGTACTGAGCCTCCGGACAGTTCGACAGGGTGCCGAAGACGCCTCCGCTGTAGGTCTGGTCTTGAGGTTTGTCCGCCGCCAACCGCGACGGCACGGACATGACACCCGCGACGAACAGGAGCACGAGGGTGAGCGCGCGACTCATCATGGTCGATCTCCCCGACCCGCTTTCGGCGTTGTGGCCGGAATGGACGCCCAATGCCCCGGCGCGTCAACCTGAAATTGCCATGGGCGGCGCTACTCGGCGCGCAGCGCCTCGATCGGATCGAGGGCGGCGGCGCGCCGGGCGGGCAGGACGCCGCTGAGCAGGCCGACGACGAACGACAGCAGCAGCGCGGCGAGGACGTACGCGATCGGCGTCGCGACCGGCAGCGCCGGAACCGCGATGTGCAGCAGCTGGATGATCCCGAGGCCGGCGCCGACCCCCATGGCTCCCCCGGCCGTGGCCAGGAGCGCCGCCTGCAGCAGGAAAAACGCCAGCACCTGGCCGCGCCGCGCCCCGAGCGCGCGCAGGAGCCCGATCTCGGCGGTGCTCTCGTTCACCGAGATCCACATCATCGTCAGGATGCCGATGGCGCCGACGACGAGCGAGATGCCGCCGATGGCGCCGACCGCGGCGGTCACCATGCCGATGATCTTCCCCAGCGTGTCGAGCATCGACTGCTGGGTGGTCATGGTGAAGTCCTCTTCCCCCTCGTGGCGGTCCTTCAGGACGCGGCGGATCGCCGCGAGCACCTCGGAGGTCTCCTGGGCGTTGTGGTAGGCGACGTCGATCTCGATCAGGCCGTCGCGGTTCAGAAGCGTCAGGGCCTGCGACACCGGCATGAAGACGGTGTCGTCGAGATCGATGTTGAGGAAGTTCCCCTTCGGCTGCATGACGCCGATGACCCGGAACGGCCGGCCGCCGATGCGGATTCGCTCGCCGAGAACGTTGGCGTCGCCGAAGACCTCGCGCTTCAGCTTCGAGCCGAGCACCGCGACCGCCCCGCCGTGGCTCGGGTCCCCCGGCGGCAGGAACTGCCCCTGGCGCACGGTGAAGCGCCACACCTCCGGCATGTCGGCGGTCACGCCGTAGACGAGCACGCTGCGGCCGCGCTCGCCGTGCTCGACGCGCGCGTTGCCGAACGCCACCGGCATGACCTTCTGCGCCTGCGGGATGCGCGACAGCGCCTCGGCGTCCTCGATGCGCAGCGGCCGGATGCTGCCGACCATCGCCACCGGGTTGCCTCCGGTGGTTTCGGATTTCCCCGGGTTGATGGCGATGAGATTGGTGCCGAACTGGGTGAACTCGCTGAGGACGAAGACGCGGATACCCTCGCCGAGCGACGTGAGCAGGATGACCGCGGCGATGCCGATGGCGATGCCGATCATGGTGAGGATCGACCGCAGCCGGTGGCCGGTCACCGCGCCCCAGGACAGCCTCAGGAGATCGAGGTCGCGCATCCCGCCTCCGCGCCGCTCAGTGCCGCGACAGCGCCGCGACCGGATCGAGCCGCGCCGC
>DASYQE010000342.1:0-4181 GCA_036005805.1 Candidatus Polarisedimenticolia bacterium
CAGCGTCAGCGCCGGCCCGCCCGCCGCGGCGATGCGCTTCAGCTGCCCGTCGGCATAGAAGCCGATGTTGTGGCTGTCGGGCGACCAGAACGGCATCCCGGCCCCCGTCGTCCCGGCGAGCATCCGCGGCGCGCTCGCCTCCAGCGCCCGCACGTAAAGCGCCTGCACCCCGTCCGCCCCCTGCGCACTGAACGCCAGCATCCTCCCGTCCGGCGAAAGCGTCGCCGGCCCCAGGTTCCCTCCGCCCACGAACCGGAAGGACCCCTTCTCGGGAGGCGGAACGAAGGCTCGTATGACCTGGGGCGCCTTCGAGACGGTGCGGTAGTAGACCACTCCCAAAGCCGCCGCGGCGACGACCGCCAGGGCCGCGACCGCGCCGAGCCCGACGGCGACCCGGGGGCTTACGCCCCGGCGGACACCGGCGGCGGCGCCGGGGCTCGATGCGCCCGCTCCGACCGTCCCGGCCGGCTCGGTGTCTTCGAGATCGAGCCGCGCATCCGCCATCGACGCCAGCCGGCGGCGCGGGTCCTTCTCGAGGCTGCGCCGCAGCAGCCGCCGCACTGCCGGGGGCAGGTCCGCCGGCAGCGAGCCCCAGTCGACGTCCTGCTTGAGCACGTTGGCCAGGGTCAAGGAGACGTCGTCGCCTTCGAAGGCCAGGCGCCCGGTCAGCATCTCGTAGAGCACGGCGCCGAAGGCCCAGACGTCGGCGCGGCGATCGACGGCGCGCCCGCGCGCCTGCTCGGGGGACATGTAGGCGGCCGTCCCGAGGATGACCCCGGCCCGCGTCGCCTGCGCCGTCAAGGTGGGCGAGAGCCCGAGCTCGCGGCCTCCCGAAGCCGAGGCCAACGGGTCCATCACCTTCGCCAGCCCGAAGTCGAGGACTTTGACCGTGCCGTCCCGTCGCACCTTGACGTTCGCCGGCTTGAGGTCCCGGTGGATGATCCCCTGTTCGTGCGCCGCCTCGAGTGCTTCGGCGATCTGCTGTGCGATCGGCAGCGCCTCGCCGACCGGCATCGCCCCGCGCGCGATGAGCACCGACAGGTCGTCCCCCTCGACCAGCTCCATGACCAGAGCCCGCACGCTCCCGGACTCCTCGAGTCCGTAGATCGCCGCGATGTTCGGGTGGTTGAGCGCCGCCAGCGCCTGCGCTTCCCGCATCAGCCGCCCGAGGCGCTCGGGCTCGGTGGCGAGGGCCTCCGGGAGAACTTTGATGGCGACGTCGCGCTGCAGCCGCGTGTCGCGGGCGCGCCAGACTTCTCCCATGCCGCCGGCGCCTAAGGGGCCGAGAAGCTCGTAGACGCCGAGTCGGGTGCCGGGGGTGAGACTCACCGCCCGCGTGTCCCCGAAGCGCCCAGCGCGGCGGGCCAGTTCACCACCAGGGTCATGGGGGCGGAGCTCTGCGACTCGCTGGCGGTGTTCACCAGGAAGCGCTGGCCGTCGGGGGCGACGTCGAAGACGTTTCCCGGCCGCTGCGAGCGGATCTCGAAGAGCGGCTCGATGCGGCCCACGTCGAAGGTGTCGCCCTGGGCGCTGACCGCCGCCGCCATGAGGCGCTCGCCGGGGCCGTCGAAGAAGATCTCCTTTCCCGTCCGGGACCAGCGCGGCTGCACGCCGCCGCTGGCGGAGACCTGCCACTTGCGACCGGGTCCGGGGAAGGAGGTGACGTACACCTCGCTGCGCCCCGACTCGTCGGAGTTGTAGGCGACCCAGTGTCCGTCGGGGGAAAACATCGCCTCGACTTCGCGATACGTGGTCTGGAGCACGGGGAACGGCTTGCGCTCGCCGGTCAACGGCACGGCCCAGACGTCGGAACGGGTCTTGGGATCGCCGCGGGTCTCGTACAGGAGGTAGCGTCCGTCCGGTGACCAGTCGTCGAGGATCTGGTCGCGGTCGCTCTCCAGGACGGGTTCCTCGGTCCCCGATCCCGCGTACGACCGGACGTAGAGCTTGAAGAGTCCCGTGCGGTTCGAGCTGAATGCGACGCGCGTTCCGTCCGGTGACCAGACGGGCCAGCGATCCGCCGCCGGATCGAAGGTGAAGCGCGACCGCAGGCCGCGCGCCACGTCGTAGATCCAGATGTCCGGGGGGCCCACGCGCGGATCCAGCATGCTGACGGCGACTTTCTGGTGGTCGGGCGACAGGCGGACGTCCATGTAGCCGGCCCGGTCTCCCAGGACGCTGGTCTGCTTCCCGGTGCGGTCGCGCCAGAACAGGCTGGACCCGATGACTTCTCCGCCGGTCTGGTAGATCAGCACCCCGGTGTCCGAGGCGGCAAACACGCCCACGGCGCTGGCGACTTCCTTCTGAATCTGCTCGGCCACCGGCATCGCGTCTCCGGACAGGGTGAGCCGGTGCGGATCGAAGGGCTGGGCCATCAGCGTGGTGTCGCGCAGGAAGAGCAGGTAGCCCGAGGCATAGGCGGCGTTGGCCTGGGTGCGCAGGAGCAGTGTCGGCGGGCTTCCATCGAGCGATCCGATCTGGATGCCGTTGTTTTCGTTCGTGGTCCCCACACCGCCGTAGCGCGTGAAGAACAGGAAGTGCTTCCCGTCCGGCAGGAACTGCGGCCAGCGGTGGGACGTCTCTCCCTTGGTCGCATCGACCTGCGTCAGCGGTGTCGACTGGCCGCCGCTGTCTTTGACCTGGTGCAGGGGGCCGGAGGGACTGGGCGCGAAAACGATCACGCCGTCGCTGTTCCAGGTGCCGCCGCGTCCGACGACCCCCACGTCACAGAGTGTCAGCGCCGGCCCGCCCGCGGCCGGGATGCGCTTCAGCTGCCCGTCGGCATAAAAGCCGATGTTGCGGCTGTCGGGAGACCAGAACGGCATGGCCCCCCCCTCGGTGCCCGGCAGCAGCCGCGGCGCGACCCCATCGATCGCCCGCACGTAAAGCGACACGATGCCGTCCACCCCCTGCGCCGAGAACGCGATCATCCGCCCGTCCGGCGAAACCGCCGCCGGCCCCACGTTCCCCCCGCCGATGAAGCGGAAGGTTCCCTTCTCGGGCGGCGGGATGGCAGCCCGCACGATCTGCGGCTCCTTCGAGGCGACGCGGTGGTAGAGGATGCCCAGGGTGACTGTGGCGATGGCGAGGCCGAACGCGACGACGAAGAGGGCGAGGGCGACCGGGAGGCTCACGCCCCGGCGGGGGGCCAGAGCGCTGGGGGCAACACCGCCGGGGCCGACCGTCGAGCCCGGGCCGGCCACGGCGGCCGGCTCCGTGTCATCAAGATCCAGGCGGGCATCCGCCATCGACGCCAGCCGTCGCCGCGGGTCTTTCTCCAGGCACCGTCGCAGCAGCCGCCGCAGCCCGGGAGGCAGGTCGGGCGGGAGGCCGCTCCAGTCGACATCCTGCTTGAGGACGTTGGCCAGGGTCAGCGAGATGTCCTCGCCCTCGAAGGCGAGGCGGCCGGTGAGCATTTCGTAGAGGACGGCGCCGAAGGCCCAGACGTCGGCGCGGCGATCGACCGCCCGGCCGCGCGCCTGCTCGGGGGACATGTAGGCCGCGGTCCCGAGGATGACCCCGGCCCGCGTCGCCTGCGCGGTCAGGGTGGGGGAGAGTCCGATCTCGCCCCCGGGGCGGCCTCCCGAGGCAGTCCCCAGCGGGTCCAGCACCTTCGCCAGCCCGAAGTCGAGCACCTTGACGGCCCCGTCCCGCCGCACCTTGACGTTCGCCGGCTTCAGGTCCCGGTGGATGATCCCCTGCTCGTGCGCCGCCTCGAGCGCTTCGGCGATCTGCCTGGCGATCGGCAGCGCCTCCGCGACCGGCATCGCCCCGCGCGCGATGACGACCGACAGGTCGTCCCCGTCCACCAGCTCCATGACCAGGGCCCGCACGCCCCCCGACTCCTCCAGCCCGTGGATCTGCGCGATGTTCGGATGGTTGAGCGACGCCAGCGCCTGCGCCTCCCGCATCAGCCGGGCGAGCCGCTCCGGCTCGGTGGCAAGGGCCTCCGGGAGAACCTTGATGGCGACGTCGCGCTGCAGCCGCATGTCGCGGGCGCGCCAGACCTCTCCCATGCCGCCGGCGCCGAGGGGGGCGAGCAGCTCGTAGACGCCGAGTCTCATCCCGGGGGTGAGGGGCATCGGGACGGAAGCGTAGCAGAGGAACCAGGCCTATCGCTGCTGCCGATGACCGACCCGCCCAGTCGATGCTAACCTCCCGCCGTTACAGGGGGGGAGATT
>DASYQE010000343.1:0-8040 GCA_036005805.1 Candidatus Polarisedimenticolia bacterium
GTCTTCGAGTCGATCAACCATTTCATGGCCGGCGGCGACCGGCCTCTGGGGGCCTGGCGGATGGGACTGCGCGGCATGTTTTCGATCGAGCCGGCCACGGTCCCGCCCGAAGGGAGCCCGCTCCTCTTCCAGCGCGGCGAGACCTACCAGGGAAACCTGCTCATCGACCGCCAGCACGCGCACGACCTGTTCGTGCAGCTGCAGATCGAATGGGAGCGGCCGCTGCCCAAAGGGAACCGCGTCCTGCTGTCCGTGGCGCCGCGGGGGGAGCCGGCGGTCGGGCCGGTCGCCTTCCCGCATCGGCCGTCGTCGGCGGCCTTTCCGATGGCGCCGCTGTCGCACCACAATCTCGACTCCACCCACATCTCCGACGACGTGGTCACGGCCCTCTGGGGGACGCGGGTCGTCACCGTGGACGCCTCGCTGTTCCACGGGGCCGAACCGGACGAGAATCGCTGGGATCTCGACCAGGGAGCGCTCGATTCGTATGCCGGAAGAATCCTCGTGACGCCCGGCGCCGGATGGTCGTTCCAGGTCTCCGCCTGCCGGCGCGAGCATCCGGAGGCTCTCGAGGAGGGGAACCAGACGCGCCAGACCGCGTCTTTGGCCTGGGAGAAGCCACTCGGGCACGGCGGCTCTCTTGCGGTGCTCGCCGCCAGCGGCCGCAACCTCCTGCCGGACGATCAGGAGGAGTGGGGGAACACCGCCGAGGCGACGGCCCGTGTGCATGAGCGTCACGTCGTCTACGGCCGGATCGAGCAGGTCGATCGCGACCTCTTCGAGCTGACCAACAAGACGCAGCGCCCCGAAACGGTCGAGCCTGTGCGCACGCACGTGGAGGAGCTGACGCTCGGCTACGCGTACTCGTGGCCGCTGCTGCGCGCAGCGCAGACCTCGGCCGGCGCGGCGGTCGCGGGCTATCGCTTCGACGAGCGGCTCGACGAGGTGTACGGCGACCGGCCGATCTCCCTCTGGGTGTACCTGCGCTTCGGGTTCGCGTCCGCCGCCGCGATGCCCGGGCACGAGCACCATCACTGACGGACGACCATGGCGCCGGGATTCGTCGCGATTCTTCTGCTGTCGCTCGCGGTCCTCGCGCTCGGCGGGGCCTGGGTGATGTGGCGGGCCGCGTCGCGCCGCCGCGCCGCCGAGCAGGCGCTCGGCCGCAGCAGGGACGCCCTCCAGATGATGCTCGAGCAGTTCCCGGCGGCGCTGTGGACCGTCGACCCCGCGCTGTGCTTCACCTCCTCGTCCGGGGCGGCGCTGCAGGCCCTCGGCCTCAAGCCGGGGGAGGTGGTCGGCCGCACGCTCTTCCAGTTCTTCGGCACCGACGACCGTGAGATGCCGCCGATCGCCGCGCACATCCGGGCGCTGCGCGGCGAGTCGGTGTCGTACGAGACGACGTGGGGCGGGCGGCTGTACCAGTCGCGCCTCGAGCCCTTCCGGCAGGAAGACGGCCTCATCGGCGGCGTCATCGGCGTGGCCTACGACGTCACCGAGATGAAGGAGGCCTATTCGGCGCTGGCGAAGAGCATGCAGCGCTTCCACGATCTCGTGCAGGACCTCGACGGCATCGTCTGGGAGGCGGAGCCGGACATCCACGCGGGACCGCGCTACACCTTCGTCAGCCGCAAGGCGGAGGCGATCCTCGGCTACCCGGCGCGGCGCTGGGTGGACGAGCCGGGCTTCTGGCTCGAGGTCGTCCACCCGGAGGATCGCGACAAGGTCCTCGCGACCCTGCGCCGGGTCTCGTTCGATCGCCGGCCGCACTTCGTCGAGTTCCGCGGCCGGCACGCCGACGGCCGCTGCCTGCTCCTGCGCCAGAGCATCCGGCCCATCGGAGCGCCGCAGGAGCGCCCGGCGCTGCGCGGCCTCATCCTCGATGTCACCGAGCAGGACGCGCTGCAGCGCGAGGCGCTGCGGGCGCAGAAGCTCGACTCGATCGGGCTGCTCGCCGGCGGGCTGGCGCACGACTTCAACAACCTGCTGCACGGCATCCTGGGGCACCTGTCGCTGGCGCGGGTCGATCCGCGCCTGCCCGAGGAGGCGCGCGCCCAGCTCGAGGCGTGCGAGCACGGCGTGGCGCGCGCCCAGGACCTGACGACGCGGCTGCTGACCTTCTCGCGCGGCGGCGCGCCGGTGAAGAAGATCGCCGCGATCGGCGACCTGCTGCGGGAGGCGGTGGACTTCAACCTGCGCGGCTCGACGGTGGAGGGCACCGTCACGACGGTCCCGGGGCTCTGGAACGCCGCCATCGACGAGACCCAGGTGAGCCAGGTGTTCGCCAACCTGACCCTCAACGCGCTGCAGGCGATGCCGGGCGGCGGACGACTCGAGGTGGAGGCGGACAACGTGCGGCTGAACCGGCAGAACCACCTGCCTCTCCGTCCGGGCCCCTACGTGCGCGTGACCTTCCGGGACCAGGGGGTGGGCATCCCACCGGCGGACCTGGCGCGCATCTTCGAGCCGTACTTCACCACCAAGGAAGGCGGCAGCGGCCTCGGGCTCGCCACCGCCTGGTCGGTGCTGCGACGCCACGAGGGCCACATCGCCGTCGAGTCGGAGGCGGGGCGCGGCGCGACCTTCACGGTGCACCTCCCGGCGACGGGCGAGGCGGCGGAGGAGCCGGGAGAGCACGCCGGCCACCGCGTCATCCGCGGCAGCGGCCGCATCCTCGTCGTGGACGACGAGCCGATGATCCGCGACCTGCTGCGTGACCTGCTCGAGCACCTCGGCTACGAGGTGGAGACGGCCGCCGAAGGAGGGGAGGCGGTGCGGCGCTACGATGTCGAGTCGGAAGCCGGCCGCCCTTTCGACCTGGTGATCCTCGACCTGACGATCCGCGGCGGGCTGGGAGGCCGCGAGGCGTTCGAGCGCATCCGCGCGCGCCATCCGCGCGCGCGGGCCATCGTGTCCAGCGGCTACTCGAACGATCCGATCATGGCGCACCACCGGGAGCACGGCTTCGCCGGCGTCCTGTCGAAGCCGTACACCCTCGAAGATCTGTCCGCCCTGCTCGCGCAGGTGCTTGCGGAGGAACCGTGAAGGCGAAGGCTCGTGGGGGTGGGACCATGGAGACACGACGGCGATTGCAGGTGGGAGGCATGCTCGGCGCCGCGCTGGCCGCGGCGTTCTTCGCGGCGCCTCTGAGCGCGCGCACGGCGCCGGCCACCCCGGCGACGGAAGAGGTGGATCTGGAGACCGTGCACCGGATCAAGGAGGAGGGGTTCCAGCGCTCGCAGGTGATGCAGAACCTCTACGCCCTGACCGACGCCAACGGGCCGCGGGTGACCAACTCGCCCGGCTTCAAGTCGGCGGCCGACTGGGCGGTGAAGCAGCTGAAGACCTGGGGTCTGACCGACGCGCGCCTCGAGACCTGGGGGAAATTCGGGCGCGGCTGGGACGTGGTGCGCTTCCGCGCCGAGATGGTCGCTCCGACGTACGCGCCACTGCGGGGTGTGCCGCGCGCCTGGAGCGGCGGCACCGGCGGGCCGGCGCGCGGCGAGGTCATCCTCGCGCCGTTCGCCACCGAGCGGGAGGACGACGAGATCCGCGCCGACCTGGCCCGCTATCGCGCGCAGGTGGACGCCTACTCGGAGAAGTGGCGCGGCCGGTTGCGCGGCAAGTTCGTGCTGGTCGACCCGCTGCGCAAGCTCGATCTCCCGGTGAAGCCGGCCGTCGAGCGCTACGACGCCGACGGGCTGGCGAAACTGCTGGCCGCCCCGGAGCCGCGTCCGCTGCCGCCGATCGAGTGGCCGATCGAGAAGATGCCGGCCGACGAGGACGCCCGCCGCGCGCTCAGCGCCGCGCTCCCCGGGGAGATCACCGCCGACTACGGCAACCGCCGCCTGGCCATCGTCGATCGTCTCAACGCCTTCCTGAAATCCGAGAACGTGCTCGGGGTGATCGACTCCGACAAGCGCGGGCCCGGCGGCATCGTCTTCGCCGAGCGCGCCGGCTCCTGGTACAGCGACACGCCGGCGGCCCCGCCGACGATCGTCCTCGAGTCGGAGTCGTACAACCGGCTCGTCCGTCTCGCGCAGAACGGGCCCGCGCCCTCCGTCGAGATCGATCTCCAGACCCGCTTCTACGACGACGCGCCGGACGCCGTGAACGTCGTCGCCGAGATCCCCGGCGGCGCGAAGAAGGGGGAGGTCGTCATGCTCGGAGCGCACCTCGACTCGTGGCACGGCGGGACCGGCGCCACCGACAACGCCGCCGGCTGCGCCGTGGTGCTCGAGGCCGCGCGCATCCTCAAGACCCTCAACGTGCGGCTCGACCGCACCGTGCGCCTGGCGCTGTGGAGCGGCGAGGAGCAGGGCCTGCTCGGATCGCGCGCCTACGTGAAGAACCACTTCGCCGACCCGATCACGATGAAGCTCCAGCCGGAGCACGCGCGCCTCTCCGGGTACTTCAACCTCGACAACGGCGCCGGAAAAATCCGCGGCGTCTACCTGCAGGGCAACGACGCGATGCGGCCGCTCTTCGAGGCCTGGCTTCTGCCCTTCAAGGATCTCGGCGTCGAGGCGATCAGCATCCGCAACACCTTCGGCACCGACCACAAGCCGTTCGACGCGGTCGGGCTGCCCGCCTTCCAGTTCATCCAGGACCCGCTCGACTACGAGACCCGCACGCACCACTCCGACATGGACGTCGCCGATCGCGTGCCGCCGGGAGATCTCATGCAGGCGGCGGTGGTGATGGCGTCGGTCGTCTCCGACGCGGCCAACCGCCCCGCGATGCTGCCGCGCAAGCCGCTGCCGCCGCCTTTGCCGCCGAAGAAGCCGATGGAAGGGGAGAAGACCGCTCAGACGCCCGCGGCGTCGTCGGAGCGCAGCGCCGCCAACTGACCTTCCATCGGCTCAGCGCAGCAGAACCACGGCTCCGTCAGCCGCGGCGCGCGCCGCCGCGCCGGCCGCGCGCCCGGTGCGCGTGCCGGGCTGGCGCCGGCTGCCGCGGCGAGGAGGGCGAAGGTCTCCTCGTCGCTGCGGGCCTCGCTGGCGGCTGTCTCGACGATCCCCATGCTCTCCTGCTGCAGCGCATCCACGCGCGGGTCGGGGTGGCGCCAGGTCCAGGTGAAGCGGGCCGCGTCGAGGCCGGCGAGGTGCGGCTTCATCGTCTCGTGCGCCAGCAGCAGCGAGCCCGGGGGGACGAGCAGCCGGATGGTCATCTGGATCGGATCCACCGCCTCGACGAGCTCGCGGCCGACGATGAAGTCGATCAGCTCGCGCTGCGCTTCGAGACCGGTCCAGGGGGTGAACGGAACGAAGGTCGGGCGCAGGGTGATCCCGGCGGCGCGGGTGGCGTCGAGCACCTCCTCGACGTCGCGGCGCGTGTGTCCCTTGTCGAGGATGGCCAGGACCCGGTCGTCCAGCGACTCGACCGCCGAGATGACGAACAGGCAGCCGAGGTCGCGCAGCTCCGGGAGAAGAGACCCGTGCGCTTTCAGGTGTTCGACCTTGGCGGTGAAGTCGAAGGTGACGCCGGGATGCGCCCCGGCCAGGGCGCGCGCGACCTTGATCGCGTGACCGGGTCCGTTCAGGAAGTCGGGATCCGCGAACGACAGGTGCCGCGCTCCGGCCTCGACCTGCCGGCGCGCATCGGCCAGGATGGTCTCGAGCGGCACCGCGAAGAAGCGCCCGCCGTACACCGGAGGAATCGGGCAGTGCCGGCACAGGTGCTTGCAGCCGCGCGTCGATTCGATCTGTCCCGCGACCAGGGTAACGCCTCCGGATTCGACCTTCACGTAGCCGTCGATCGGCGGCAGCAGACCGCGCTCCGGCAGGAGCGGCTTCGGCCGGGCGAGCCACGGACCCTCGTTCGAGCCGCGCGTCCGCACCCCCGCCACCGCGGTGTCGCGGCCGGCGGCGAGCGCCTGCGCCAGCGCCAGCAACGGCTCGTCGCACTCGCCGCCGATGACGGCGTCCGCGGTGCCTTCGAGAAGAGCCTCGGCGTTGAGCCAGGCGTACAGGCCGAAGAAGCAGAGGAAGGCGCCGGGATGGAGTGAGCGCAGGCGCGCCGCCGCGGCCACGCCGATGCGCAGCGCCGTGTGCATGGGCACCGAAACCGCGATGAGGCGCGCCCGGCGTACGTCCTCGGCATCGAGCGGAGCGCGCGCCAGGTCGAGGGCGCGCGGCGCGAAGCCGGCCGCGCTCAGCGCCGCGGCGGCGTTCGCCAGCGACAGCGGCTGGCGCCCCAGCTCGTAGCAGGACACGAGCAGAATCCCACCCGGCGCGCGCAGCGATGAGTCCACGGAAGACCTTACTTCGCGGGCTGGTAGTAGGGGTTGGTGCCGCCGGCGTGGTCGGTCTGGTCGATGACGCCGGCGATCTGCGGAATCTCTTCGCGCAGGGTCGCTTCGATCCCCTGCTTCAGAGTGACGTTCACCATGCCGCAGCCCACGCAGCCTCCGCCGAGGCGGAGGTACACGTTGTTGTCCTTGACGTCGAGCAGGTCGACCCAGCCGCCGTGGCCGGCGATGGCCGGGTTGATCATCTCGTCCAGGATCTTCTGGACCGCATCCTTGACCTCTTTTTCGTCGAGCGGGTCCATGCAGGGCACCTCCGAGGGCGAACCTAGGGCCTTCATTCTAGCGCAGGGGTGGTTTTCCGGCACGCAACCGCCGGGGCCCCGCTCCGGTATGATCCCGGCGCACCGACGACATCACGTCGACAAGGGAGAGCCGCGATGCAGATCGACATCCGCTACCAGCCGTCCTATTCGCTCGCCATCCTCCGCCTCGAGGCGAACGAGGCGATCCAGGCGGAGGCCGGAGCGATGGTCAGCATGACCGCCAACATGACGATCGACACCCAGATGAAGGGCGGGCTGCTCGGCGCGGTCACCCGGTCGGTCCTCGGCGGCGAGACCCTGTTCGCCAACACCTTCCGGGCGCAGGGCGGGCCCGGCGAGATCGCCCTCGCGCCGGCGCTGCCCGGCGACGTCGCCGCCGTGCAGATGAAAAACGAAACCCTCCTGATCCAGTCCGGGTCGTTCCTCGCCGGGGATCCGGGGATCGAGCTCGACCTGAAGTGGGGCGGGGCGCGCGGCTTCTTCGGATCGGAGGGCCTGTTCCTCCTGCGCGCCAGCGGCACCGGGCCGGTGCTGCTCTCGTCGTACGGCGCCATCCACAAGGTGACGCTCGACGGGCGGGCGCCGTACCTGTGCGACACCGGCCACGTCGTGGCCTTCGGCTCGGGACTCAACTACGACGTGCGGCGCGTCGGAGGCTGGAAGTCGACGCTGCTGTCCGGGGAAGGGCTCGTCTGCGAGTTCAAGGGCTCGGGCGATCTCTACATGCAGAGCCGCTCGACCCAGGCGTTCCTGTCCTGGCTCATCCCGCGCATTCCCGGCCGCACCGGCGGTGGCGGCGGCGTGGCCTCGGGCGTGCTCGGCAACATCCTGCGCGGCGACTGACGACAAGGAGAGACGATGCTGACCCTCTACCGGATGAAGCACTCGACCAACTGCGAGCGCGTGGAGCTGGCGCTCGGCCACAAGAAGCTCGAAGCCCGGTCGATCTGGGTCGATCCGGAGGATCGCGCCGAGGTCCTGAAGGTCAGCGGCCAGCAGCTGGTGCCGGTCCTGACCGACGGCGACAAGCCGGTCATCGATTCGATGCAGATCGTGCGCTACCTCGAGGATCGCTTCCCGGACCGGCCGCGGCTCTATCCCAAAGACCCCGCGAAGGGCGCCGAGACGCTGGTCTTCATCGACTGGTTCAACCGCGTCTGGAAGCGTCCGCCGAACGAGCTGGATGACGAGCTGTCGAAGCCCGAGAAGGATCGCGACCAGAAGCGCGTGGCGCGCCTGGGCGCGTCCATGGCGGGCTCCCTCGATCTGTTCGAGCAGATGCTGACCGGCCGCGACTACCTGCTCGGCGAGTTCGGCGCCGCCGACATCGCCGCGTTCCCGTTCGTCAAGTACGCCTCGATCCCGCTCGCCTCCGAAGACGAGGAGCTGTTCCACTTCATCCTGCGCGACTACCAGAAGCCCGGGACCAGCCACCCCAACGTGCTGGCCTGGATCGCCCGCATGGAC
>DASYQE010000344.1:0-2824 GCA_036005805.1 Candidatus Polarisedimenticolia bacterium
CGAGCCAAGCGCCAAAAGCGCCATGCCTCGACTGCGCTTTTCCGGTGCGAGTCCCAGCGCCATCCGGTAAAAGCGCCGGGCGCGGCCCAGGTCCGCGACGCCGAGGCTGACGAACGACAGCAGCGGCTCCGGCCGCGGCGGGGCGCCGGTCCGCCGCCTCACAGCCAGCGGCGCACCCGCCCCTTGAAGGCGACGTAGTCGGTGCCGAACAGACCTTCGAGCATCGCCTCCTCCGGGACGATGAAGCGCGCCTGGATGAACAGCGCGAAGACCAAAGGCACGACGAATGGCGTGAGCGACCCGAGCAGCACGCCGAGGCCGAGGAGTCCGAGCACCATGCCCAGGTACATCGGGTTGCGGGTGAAGCGGTACGGACCGTCGAGGACGAGACGGGTCGAGGGCTCGAACGGGCGCACCGGCGTGCCCTCCCGGTCGAAGAGACGCGCCGCCCGCACCGTCAGCACCCCGCCGAGCAGGAACGGCACGAACCCGAGAAACGTCCAGGGACGATCCAGCAGGATCCGCCCCGGCAGCGCCAGGTGCAGCGCCACCATGGCGAGGATCGCCATCAGGAGGAAATGCGGCGGGTAGAGTCGTCGTCTCGGGACGTCGCTCATCGCGTCACCCCTTGAAGACGAAGTAGACGGCGCCGCACAGACACAGGGCCGCCCAGAGATAGTTGAGGCGCACCGGCTCCTTCAGGTAGAGAACCGCGATCGGCACGAAGACCGACAGGGTGATCACCTCCTGGAGGATCTTCAGCTGCCCGACGCTGAACTCGCGATGGCCGATGCGGTTCGCCGGCACCTGCGCCAGGTACTCGAACAGGGCGATCCCCCAGGAGATCGCGGCGGCGATGTACCACGGCCGCGTCTGCAGCTCCTTGAGGTGCGCGTACCAGGCGAAGGTCATGAAGACGTTCGAAAGCACCAGCAGCAGAACCGTCTGCACGATCACCGGCATTCCGTTCACGGGTCGACCTTCACGCGCATCACGCCGAACAGGCACCCCGACACGAGACGCCCCGCCGGATCGAGGATCGGCGTCGCGCCGCGCGGATCGAAGCGGATGCCGCCGAGCGCGCGGCGCACGCCGAGGCCTATCCGGGTGCCTTTCGTGTCCATGCTGCGCAGCTCCGTGCGGCCCGCCTCGGTCCGCAGGAAATACGCGCTCCGGCCATCCGCCGAAAGGACCACGCCGCCGCCCGGACGCTGCTCCGAGCTGAAGATCGGGACGAACCGCCGTGGGGCTGAATCCCACAGGAGGCCCGCGAGCCCGCCCGAATCGCCGTCGTACGCCAGCAGGCCATCCGGGCTGGAGAACAGGCGTGCGGTCGTGACGGAGCCCTCCGACCGGGCCCGATTGCGGCTGCCCGGAGGGGGCGCGATGAAGGGAATCTCCTGCTCCACCGCCAGGCGTGACGGTGCCGCGCCCGGCTTCGCGGCCGGCAGGGTCTCGCGCCAGTAGGCGGCGATCGCCGCATGACGGCCGTCGGTCGCGACGGCCACCAGCCGATCGCCGGCGGCTCCGCCGCCGGGAAGGGCCGGGGGCGCCCCCGCGGCGCAGTCGTCATCGACCTTCGCGCTCCAGGCGCCCGCCTGGGTGTCCGTGGAGAGATTGGCGCCGTCCCAGGCGACGCGATGCAGGTGATGGGCCGTGGCGATGTACACGCCGCCGCGATCGTCGACGACCGGCCCACCGCGGAACCAGTCCTTTTCGTCGCTTGAGGGAGCGTGCTCGAGGCGGACGGTCGAAAGCCGCGAGAAACCCCGCGCCACGGCGACGACGATGCCGGCGCTCGTCGTGCCGATGAGATGCCCGTCGGCAGCCCGGGTGAGGCCGGTCAGGCGGCCGGGAAGCGACGCCGCCAGCTCGAAGCGCTGCACCGTGCGGATGCCCGAAAGCCGCGCTCCCGGGTCGGCGTCACCGTAGGCGATAAGAGCCCGCTCCTCGGACACGATCAGGCGGTTGTCGGCGTCGAGCAGCGGGGCCGGCCCGGCCGCCTGTGCCGGTGCCGCGGCGGCGGCCCGGGCGGAGGCTTCCCAGGGCGGGCCCGCGTCGATGGCGGCGATAAGCGCTTCGCGCCGACCGCTGTCGTCGCTCCCGCCTTCGGGGCGGCGCAGCGTGGCGATGACGTCGAAGGTCGAAGCGTCGAGCTTCGCCACGACGCTTTTCCCGCACGCCCAGAGCACCCGCCCGCCGTCCGGATACGGATCGGAGAGCACCACCGTCGTGATGCCGGCCCCGAGATCCTGGTACAGCGTTTCGCCGGCCGGCGCCACCCAGGTCGCGGGCGGGGGAGACGCGGCCCCCCCTGCGAGGAGGGCGAGGACGAGGAGCGCTCCGCGGAGAATCCGGGTCAAGCCTCGCCGACGGTCGCCCGGCGGACGCGGCCGCGCCCGGCGATCGGGATGAAGCGGGCGGCGAGGGCGCCGCCGCCGAAGGCGACCAGGATGAGGATGGCCTCCGAGATCATCGAGACACGCGGTGATGCGGCGAGGCCGAGAGCCTCGAACGCGGCGCCGAGGGCCGGCGCCGCGGCGAACGGCAGCACGATCGCCACCGCCATGCGCACCAGGCGGAAGAGCGGCTCGACGTCTTCGTCGAACGCCGGCGCCGGCAGCAGGAAGAACAGCATCACCAGCGCCACCAGGCGGCCGACGGCGACGATGTCGGTTCCCGGCACGAACACCGCGAGCAGGAGCGTGGCGCCCGCCAGCGCCGGAAGCGCCGCGCGCCTCCACCGCGCCGCGACGCCGCGCTGAAGCCCCAGCGCCTCCGCGCCGAAGAGCAGCCAGCCGAAGCAGGCCACGGCCGCGCCGAG
>DASYQE010000345.1:0-3538 GCA_036005805.1 Candidatus Polarisedimenticolia bacterium
GTACGTCGGCAACGTGATCTTGCTCGTGCTGAACCTGCCGCTGATCGGGCTCTGGGTCCAGCTCCTGCGCGTGCCCTACGGGATCCTGTTCCCGCTCATCCTGCTCTTCTGCGTGATCGGCGTGTACAGCGAGGCGGGCAATGTGTGGGACATCGTGGTGATGCTCGTCTTCGCGGTGCTGGGTTACCTCATGAAGAAGTTCGGCTACGAGGCCGCGCCCCTCGTGCTGGCGTTCGTGTTGGGGCGGATGGCCGAGGAGTCGATTCGCCAGTCCCTGCTCATGTCGCGCGGCAGCTTCGACATCTTGTTCATGCGGCCGCTGGCCACCGCCTTCATCGGGGTGGCGCTGGCGGTCATGGTGCTCCCCGCGGTGCTCCCGAGCGCCCGGGCTGCGGTCCGGATGGTGGGACGCGAGACGGCGGAGTAGGCGCAGGCGCTCGGGTCCTGGCCTTCCTCGATGTCCTACCGATCGAGCCATGCGGCCACGAGGCGGCCGCCGTAGTCGTAGCCGAGGTTGGGGCCGTAGTTCTTCAGCGCGCCGTCCCACACGGCGATGATCACGGACGACCCCAGCTGCACGTAGTACTGCTGGCGGGCGAGGTGGCGCTGCAGCTCGGCGAGGATCTCGCGCCGCCGGGCGAGGTCGACCGTGCGGCGCTGGCGCACGAGGAGATCGGTCACCA
Source organism: Candidatus Polarisedimenticolia bacterium (assembly GCA_036005805.1). Taxonomy (GTDB): domain Bacteria; phylum Acidobacteriota; class Polarisedimenticolia; order Gp22-AA2; family Gp22-AA2; genus DASRAU01. The sequence continues at coordinate 684 of DASYQE010000345.1, forward strand.
CCGGGTCGTTGACGTGACTCTGGTTCTTCAGCTCCTCCGGGTAGTGCATGCCGTAGACGTAGTTGTCGGGGTCGACGAAGGGCGTCTGCGGGCCGTAGGTCAGCGAGTCGAACTTGCCGAAGTAGCAGCTCGCGATGAAGGCGCCGTATTCCCGCTGGTCGAGCGTCGTCGCGATCCCGACGTCCTTCAGGTACTTGAGCAGGAGCTGCACGGTGTCCACGAACACCGTCGAGCCGTAGCTGGTGAAGCAGAGGCTCGCGGCAAAGCCGTTCGGATAGCCGGCGGCCGCGAGCAGACGCTTGGCCTCCGCGGGATCGTGCTTGAAGAACCGGGCGCCCTCGCCGAGCTCCGCGATGGGCACACTCCACTCCTTGAACGCGGCGGGGACGGCGGGATTGAGGATGCCGACCCCCTCGGCCGTCGCGTCGAGGATGCCCTGACGGTCGATGGCCATCGACACGGCCTGGCGCACGCGGACGTCGCTCCACGGCTTCTGATCGGTGCGCAGCGAGATATGGGTCTCGACGTTCGAGACGAACTCGGCTGTGCGCAGGCCGGGCCGCCGCTGCTTGAGGAGATCCTTGATCTGGACCCAGTCGGTGCGCCCGATGGCGCCCGCGAGGTCCCAGCCGAGATCGTACTTGCCGGCGAGGAAGGCGGACATGCGCGAGGCATTGTCCTCGTCGACGACCATCTCGATGCGGTCGATGTACGGCAGACCGGCCTGGTAGTACTGCGGATGCCGCACGAACGTGAGGCCGACGTTCGGGCGGTGGCTGTCGAGCATCCACGGGCCGGTGCCGACGACGGACTCGGCCTTCTTGAGATCGCCGAACTTTTCGACCGCCTCGCGGGCCACGATGGCCATCGACATCGGGTTGGCGAGCATCTCGAGGAACCAGGCGTTCACTTCCCTGAGCACGATCCGCACCGTGTAGGCGTCCGGCGTCTCGACGCGGTCGATCGCCCGCAGCATGTAGGCGCTCGGGTTGCCCTTGACGGTGAGGAAGCGCTCGACCGAGTACTTCACATCGGCCGACGTCAACTCGCGCCCGTTCACGGGCGGCTTCGGGTGCCAGCGAACACCGCGGCGGAGCTTGAAGACGTACGTCGTCTCGTTCGGCTGCGTCCACGATTCGGCGAGGTCGCCCTCGATCGGGAACGTCCCCGGGGGAACCGATGGCCCCGCCCGGTGTCGCACGAGCCGGCTATGCGTCAAGCTCAGCGGCACGTGCACGCGGTAGGCGGTGGTGAGCATCGGGTCGAATAGCGGCGGGTCCCAGCCGCGAATGGTGAGCGTGCCCCCGCGCTTGGGTGTCTGCGCGGCGACGCGGGACGGTCCAAGCGCGGCGCCGGCGAGCGCCAGGCTTCCGAGGGCGAGCACGTCACGGCGGGTCCAGGACATGGCATCCTCCTGCGCCTGCTACGAGCTAGTGACGACTATGGCGGCCGGTTCAGGCGGCCATTCTAACCTCTAACGCCAGCTTCAACGGCGGCGCCGAGCAACGCGAGGTGCCGGCCGCTGCAAGCTGAAGTTAGGGTTCGAGCCGCCACCGCGGTTACTCACTTCTCAACGAGATGGTCCGCCTGTGAGAGGACCGACTGCGGAATCGTCAGGCCGAGGCCCCGGGCGGCCTTGAGGTTGATGACCAGCTGGAAGTTCGTCGGCTGCTCGACGGGCAGGTCACCGGGCATGGCTCCGCGCAAAATCTTATCCACGTAGGCGGCGGCGCGCGAAGAGATCCGAAATGTTCGGTCCATAGGCCATGAATCCCCCCGCATCGACGAAGTCCTTCCATGGATACACCGTCGGGAGGCGTTTCCTGGCCGCCAGGTCCACGAGGCGCCCGCGCTCGCCGAAAAACATGGGCCCTGGCAACACGATCAGAGCACTGACGCGGGCCCTGGTCATTTCCAGGAAGGCCCCGTCGAAATCGGCAGGACCTTGCGTCTCAAAGAATCGAAGCTGAACCTCCAGCGCCCGCCCAGCGACTTCCATTTGCTTCCGCATGTCCTCTTCCGTGCGCTTCCCGAGGGCACCCGGCTGCCAGAGGACGGCGACCTGCCTGACCCTCGGCACGGCGTGTTTGAGCAGTTCCACCCACTTGCCGGCTAACTCCGGGGTGAGGTTGGACGTCTCCGTGACATTGCCGCCCGGCCGCGCAAGGCTGGTGACGAGCCCACTCTCGACCGGATCTGGAGCAGAAGCGAAGACGATGGGGAGCGTCCTGGTCGCTTGTTTGGCGGCCAGGGCAGCAGGGGTACCTGCGGCCACGATAACATCGACCTTGAGCGCAACCAGTTCGGCCGCAAGAGCGGGATACCGAGCGAGCTTCCCCTCGGGAAATCGGAATTCGAACACAACGTTACGACCCTCGACGTAGCCGAGCTCACGCAGACCTTGGAGGAAGGCCTCTCGCACGTAGCTGTCGGCCGAGTGGCCTCCCAGGTAGCCGATTCGAGCGACCTTCGCCCCCTGCTGGACCTCGGCCCCAACCGGGTTGAAGAGCCCACCGAGGAGAAGGGTGATGGTGAACGCGAGCATCAGCCCTATCATCTCGGCTTCGGGCCTTCGAACTTATTTCCGGCGCGCTTTCGGATAGGTCCCCACCTTCGTCCTCGAAGCTTAACGCTCACGGTCACCGCCGGGGCGAGCAACGCGAGCGCCGGTCCGGTGCACTGCGTGGTTCGGCGATGGTTCGGGGATGAGCTCGGGGCGTTCACTCGATGATCCGATCCGCTCGTTGCACGAGCGACAACGGGATCGTCAGCCCCATGGCCTTCGCCGTCTTCACGTTGATCGACAGCTCGAACTTGGTCGGCTGCTCGACGGGCAGATCGCCAGGCTTGGCGCC
>DASYQE010000346.1:0-9449 GCA_036005805.1 Candidatus Polarisedimenticolia bacterium
GGAGGAGGAGCGCTTATACCAGAGTTCCTTGAGGCGCGGCCTCGAGACAGCCTAAACTCCCCGGGATCACCAACTCCTGGGGACCATGAAACAGACGATCCTGGAGCGGCTCCACATGTGGAGCGCGTTCCAGCCCGACCGCGGCATCGACTTCAACGCGTTCTTCTGGGTCCGCCGCGACGGCGGCAACGTGATGATCGATCCGCTCCCGCTCGCGCCGGCGGACATCGAATTCATCCGGAAGAAGGGGGGCGTGCGCTGGATCCTGGTCACGAACTTCGACCACTGGCGGGCGGCGGCGACGCTGCGCGAGGTGTTCCGCGCCGAGGTGTATGCCCCGGCCCCGGAGCGGGAGCGGTTCGAGCGCGAGGGACGCCGGCCCGACCAGTGGTACGACGCGGGGGGCGGGCTCCCCGCCATCCTGCGCGACGAGCTGCAGGTCCTGCCGATCCGCGGCGGCAAGACGGAGTGCGAGATGGCCTTCTATCTCAAGCCGCTGCGCGCGCTCGTCTTCGGCGACATGGTGCGCACGCAGGTCGCCGGGCGCCTGGCGCTTCTTCCCGACGACAAGCTCTGGGACAAGCCGTCGGTGCTCGACTCCCTGCGGCGCGCCATCCCGCTGCCGTTCGAGGCGATCCTCGTCGGCGACGGCGACTGCGTTTTCCGCGACGCGCGCGAGGCCTTCCTGCGCATGCTCGACGCCGTGCCCGGGGTGCTGTTCAACAAGGTGAACCTCGACCGGCTGGAGTTCGTCCCCGGCAACCGGCCCCAGGCCGGCGCCGAGACACAGTTGGCGCACGTCTCCCGCCACATGACCTGCCGGCAGCTCGGCTACCACCTGCGCCGGATCCTGCCGGGCAACGTCTGGCCCGCTTTCCATTACGAGACCGGCGAAGAGGAGATGTTCCTCGTCTGGAGGGGGACGGTGAAGGTGCGCACTCCGAACGGGCTCTTCCCCGTGGGGCCGGGGGATCTGATCGCCATGCCGACGGGACCGGCCCACGCGCACCAGTTCGTCAACGACGGGTACGAGCCGGTCGAGCTCCTCTGTCTCGGCGTCGACCGCCCGCAGAGCCTCGCCTTCTATCCCGACACCAACAAGATCATGGTGGGGGAGCGCGGCGAGATCTATCGCGTCGCCGACCGCCGCGAGGATTACTGGGAGGACGACCCGACGGTCGGCCGCGCCCCGCTCGAGCCGGAGAAGAAGCCCGGCTCCTGAGGGGCGTATGATCCCAGCCATGCGGCGCTTCCGCTTCACCGCCGGGGTCCTGATGCTGGCCGCCATCGGCGGCCTGCCTGCCGAGCCGCCGGCTCCCCCGCGGGAGCTGAGCCTGCCGGCGCGGCTGCATGCCGAGCTGACCATCGTCAACCCCGAGGAGGACCCGCGCACGAAGAGCGGCAAGACCGCGGTCGGCGGGCTGCTCTGGCCGACGCCGGCGGACAGATTGAAGCCCACGGTCCAGTTTCCGGAAACCTCGGCCTCTCTGACCATCGAGATCCGCCGCTGGAGCCTGGAGGAGGAGGAAGACGCGCTGCGCGCCGCGATCGACTCGGGAGGTGTGCCGGCCGTGATCAAGGCGACGAAGAATCTGAAGACCCTCGGGGCCGTGCACGTCGGTGGCGAAGGCGTCGCGATCCGCGCCGCCTCGACCTGGATCACGGATGACGCTCAACGCATCCGGCTCGTTTTCAGCAGCCGCCTCGTGACCGAGAACCAGGGCCCCTTCTCGCAGACCACCCGGGCACTGGACATCCTGGATCTCAGGCTGCCGCACGGCCGCCAGTACGGGACCGGCTCGCTCATCACCGCGACGAAGGTCGAGTACAAGGAGCCTGGGCTGATCGAGCCGGTCACCTTCGCCATGGACACCGTCACGCAGCCGGTCGACAAGGTCGAGCGGCTTCCCGCGAAATCCGAGTGATGTCGCGCCTCCGCTCGACGTTCGGGATTCTGATGGCGGCCGCGATCGGCGGTGTGCTGGCCGCGCCGCCGGCGGACCCGGAAGAGCTCACCCTGCCGGCCCGGCTCAAGGGCCAGATGACCATCGTCAACAGCGAAGTGGATTCGCGCACCGAAGCCGGCCGGACGGCGGTCGGCGAGATGCTCGGACTGAAGAAGCCGCCGGGTGTCGGCATCACCGGCATGGAGCCAAGGGTCCAGTTTCCGACCGGCTCGGCCCAGGTGACCATCGAGATCCGTCGCTGGACTCTCGAAGAGGAACGAGATGCGCTGCATGCCGCCATCGACTCGGGAGGCGTGGCGGCGGTCATCAAGGCGACGAAGAAGCTGACGACGCTCGGAGACGTGCATGTCGGCGGCGAGCGCCTGCCGATCCGCGCCGCCTCGACCTGGATGACGGACAGCGCCCAGCACATCCGGCTGGTCTTCAGCAGCCGCCTCGTCACCACGAACGCGGACCCCATGGCGCAGACCACCCGCGCGCTCGACATCCTCGATCTCACGCTGCCGCACGGTGAGAAGTACGGAACCGGCTCCCTCGTCACCGCGACGCAGGTCGAGTCCAAGGAACCGGGCTTGATCGAGGCGGTCACGTTCGCCATCGACAGCGCCACGCAGCCGATCGACAAGCTCGAGCGGCTTCCCGCCGAATCCCGCTGAACAGCTCGCGGTTCTGATCAGTCCTGCGAAGACCCGGGCGGATTGACCGGCGCGGGACACGCAGGCAGCGGCGGGCACACTCCCTTCCCGGCCCTCGCCGTGCAGACGGGGGCATCGTTCGGTGGGCACGCGACGATGCAGCAGACCTCGTTCGGACGACAGGGGACGCCGTTGCAGACGACCGGCTTGGGATCGGCTTGCAGCATCGGGACGGGTTGCAGCCCGACGAGCGCCGCGCCCGAGACGAGGAGCGCGAGCGCGATGAGCAGAGTGCGGGTGTGCATCATGAGGGCCTCCCTCCAGAGGTATCCGGGAACATACCGCCAGCGGGCCGACCCGGGAACCTCTTTCGTCGTCCGTTGACTCGCACCGGAGGCGGACGCTAAGATCTCCCCGTCCAGCCACATCGCAGCGAGTCCTTCCTCACCCAGGGTGGGGGCGAAACGGTCTCGACGGGGGTGTTGAGGCTGGGGAAGCGTGCCGAGGTCTCCGCCGCCTCGTTAAACAGGTGGAAGCTACCAAGCGCCAACAACCAGTTCGCGCTGGCTGCTTAAGCAGCCCGTCCACCGGATCCTTCTCCCGCGGGGAACCGGCTGGACGTCGAACAGCGGGATAGTCTGACGGTCCGCCCCGGACCGGAAGGCGAAACTCAAGGGGCTGGCGGGCCGTCCCTTTGCCCCGTTGCGGGACGGCCGGCGACATCGGGCAACGGGGCTGCGCTCGGAGACGCCCCACGCTGATCACTTCCGGACGCGGGTTCGACTCCCGCCGCCTCCACCACCAGGCTATTTCAACCCGCCCGCGGCGCGCCGCACCTCATCCTGGGTGAACGTGGCGAAGATGAACGGCTGCGATTCCAGGAAGCGGGCGAGATCGCGCAACGTCAGGCCCAGGTGCGACAGGCGGTCTTCGTCCACGAAGATCTGACTGTTCTCCGCTTCGTAGGACGTGATCAGCTGCTTTCCGTCCGGATCGAACTTTTCGTGCAGGAGATCGATGATCGACGGCACCAGGTGCCAGTGGTCCGGGGAGGCTGGACTCGACGGCATCCCATGGTCCGCCGTCACGGCCAGCAGGTAGTCCTTCCCGACTCTTGCCTCGAGCGCCGCGAGCACTCGCGCCAGGTGACGGTCCATCTCCCCCAGCGTGACGCGCAGCTCCTCCGAATCCGGGCCGTATCGGTGGCCCACGAAATCCGCGGCCTTGTAGTTCAGCAGGATGAGATCCGCAACGCTGTCCTCCCCCACGGGCTCGTGCTCGATCATCGCGACCATGGCGTCGGCTTCGAATGCGGGGAAGAGGCCCGAGTGGCGCACGTCGACGGGGGAGTCGATACGGTGCTGCATCCACTCAGGCCCGCCCGCCCACAGGGTGCTGGAGTTCGGCTCCTGCAAGTACGCCGGCAGACGGAAGCAGTCGGAACCGCTGCTCCAGTTGCCGGTCTGTTGATCGTAGAACGCGAGCACGACGGGCCCTCCGTTCACCTGACACGCGCCATGCCCCGCCAGAGGGGTTCCCGCCCGATCGATGCTGCCCTGAGCCAGGATGACCGCGCGGCCTGAGGTCGTGAGCTGCCAGACGTCCGACAGCGTCAACGCCATCAGGTCCTGTGGCGTACCCCCGGCGAAGAAGTCATGTCGCTTCTTTTGAACGCGGTCGAACAGATTGACGCCCGTGATGCCGTGCACCCGGGGATCCGATCCGGTCGAGACGTTCGAATGGCCGACGCCGGTATTCGTCGGGAGACAGTTGACCTCCGCGTGCGAGAACCAGGCGCTGTGCCGGCGCAGGGCGTCGAACGTCGGCATGGACGCGGCGTAGCGATCGAAATAGTCCCGACGCATGCCGTCGAGGACCAGCAGCACGACCACTTTCGGCGGGGCGAAGCCGGCTCGCAGGACCGGCAACACGCGGCCGGTCGCGGTGGCAGGCATCCGGACGCCGAGAGCCGCCGCGAGCGTCGGCGCGACGTCCTGCTGCACGACCGGGAGGGAAGAGGTGCCGGTTTTGACAGCCGGACCCACGAACATCAGCGGAATCGAGACGTCGTACGGCCAGGGCGACCCGTGCATGTAGACGTAGTTCGGGTCGGGGCGCGTGATGATGTCGCCCTCACGCGGCACGATCAGGAGCTGGCCCGTTCGTCCCGGGAAGTAGGCGCGGGCGAACATCTCGAGGAAACGTTGTCGGGCCGCGACGGTGGCATCGAGCGGCGCCGGACGCTGCTTCGGGGGCGTGGAGGATCGCTCGACCTGGCCGAAGGCCGGGCCCCCGATCACGGCAGGGCTGACGGTCAGAGCCATGGCCACGAGGACGGCCGCACGCAACCCGGCGCCCGCGAGTGGGAAACGCCGCATATTCAAGAGGACATCTTAGTTCCGGGAGGGTTTCATCCGTCAACCTTGCCGACGCGCTCCAGTTGCTGGAGCGCCCGGCGGGTGGACGGAGCGTCGGGGCCGACGCAGGCACGCAGGTGCTCCAGCGCCTGGTTCAGATGATCGCGGCCGGCCGGAAGATCCCCGAGGCCGGCGAGGGCGACGCCCAGCTCCAGGTGTGACCGGCCGACGTTGTAGGAGTGTTTCAGGTCGGCCAGCATTCCCTGGGCGATCTGGAGGCAGCGCTCGGCCGTGGCCCGGGCGTCACCCGAGCGGGAGTCCGTGTTCTGGGCCTCGGCAAGAGCGAGGCTCGCGGAAAGGACGACCGGCGGTCCGTACGTGGCAACCTCGTCCGCGGCGCGTTGCGCCATCTCGACGGCCTTCTTCGTGTCACCCTCCGCCAGCGCCTGCCGCGCGAGGTGCCGATCGAGCAAAGCGCGCGTCTGGGGCGCTGCTCCCGGCGAGGAGACGATGGCGTTCCCGGCCTCCTTCAAGAGGCGGGAAGAGGCCGGGAGATCTCCCAGGTCCCTGCGGACCGAGGCCGCGCCGACCAGGGCGGAAACCAGCCGGGCGGGGGAGCCCGCCTTCCTGGCTTTCTCGACCGCCTCATCGAACAGCGGCAGGGCCTCTCGAGGCCGGCCCACGATCTGCAGGCCCGTCGCCAGGGTGGTGAGCTGGGAGGGCGAGGCGCCGTTCTCCTCGTCCTGATCGCGGGCGATGCGGACGGCCCGCTCCGCCAGCGGCACGGCGGCCTGGTACTGGCCGGCATCCTGGAGCTCGGCGCTCCGGTTGCTCAGCATGATGGCGGCGACACGCGTCTCCCCGCGGCCCTGCGCTTCCAGAAGCTCGATCGCCCGCCGCGACGTGGCGTCGGCCGACGTCAGCCGGCCTGCGGCCCCGTACGCGGCGGTCAGAGCACTGAGAGCCTCCATCTGGTGCCCGACCGGGCCGGGACGCCCGTCTTCCAGGGCGAGGGCCCGCTCGCCGGCGGCCACCGCCCGGGGGATGTCTCCCTTCTGTTTCGCGGTGATGCTCTCGTACACCCGGCAGGCCGCTTCGTCCGCGGCCCGATCGGGGGACGCGTCCAGGGTGCGCAGCGCCTGGTCCATCATCGCGAGGGCGGCCTGCGGGTCGCCTTTTTCGGACACGCTCAACGCCCTGGCGCACGTCACGCGGGCGCGCAGGCCGGCGTCCTTGACCGTGCGCGTGATCTCTTCCGCGCGCAGAAGCGTTCTCTGCCAGTGGTCGAACTGCTGATTCTCGTGGTACCGGTCGGCCAGCGTCAGCAGCATCTGCACGCGCAGCGCGGGGTCGTCGGCGAACCGGCGATCGACCATCGCCTCTCCCCGCGCCAAAAGGTCGGCGTTGGAGATGGGACGACCCGCGGAGGGAGTCGCCTCGGAGAGCAGGAAGCTGGACAGGTCGCTCGTGGCCTCGGCCAGCTGGAGCTGGGCCAGCGCCCGATCCCGCTGGCGGGACGCCGAGCGCGCCTCCCAGACGGCCACGCTCGTGCCGGCGACGAGCGCCAGGACGGCGACCGCCGCGGCCCCCAGGGCGAGCCGGTTGCGCGAGACGAACTTCCGCGTGCGGTAGCCCAGGGAATCGGCGCGCGCCCGCACCGGCTCGTGGTCCAGGTAGCGACGCAGGTCGTCCGCCATCGCCTCCGCCGATGCATAGCGCTCGGAAGGGTTCTTCTTGAGTGCTTTGGCCACGATGTTGTCGAGATCCCCGCGCAGCGCACCCGCCAGGCGTCGGGGAGTGCTGGCGCGGCGGGCCGCGATGGCCTCGGCCGTCTCCTCCCCCGCGAGCCCATGGAACACGGCCTCGGACACGGGCCGGGCCTCGGCCTCCACCACGGCACGGACCAGATCGGCGGCGGAACGGATCGCTTCCGCCGCGGGATGACGGCCGGACAGCAGCACGTAGAGCAGGACGCCCAGCGCGTACACGTCGGTGGCGGTCGTGATCTCCTCGCCCTTGAGCTGCTCGGGCGACGCGTACTCCGGCGTGAGCATCGAGCGCCCGTCCCGGGTCACCGCGGTCATGGCGCCGGCTCCCTGGGCCTCGAGCAGCTTGGCCACGCCGAAGTCGAGCAGCTTGACCTGCCCGTCGCTCGTCACGAGAACGTTCGACGGCTTGAGATCGCGATGGACGATCAGGCTGGCATGCGCATGGGCCACCGCGACGAGAACGCCGAGGAACAGGCGGACGCGGTCCTCGACGGCCAGGGCGCGGGCATCGCAAGAGCGATCGATGGCCTCACCATGGACAGCTTCGAGCACGAGATAGGGCTGTCCCTGTTCCGAGACGCCCGCGTCGATCAGGTGCGCGATGTGCGAGTGGCGCAACCGCGCGAGGAGGTTTCCCTCCCGGCGGAACCTCGCTTCTCCTTCACGGCCGATGAGGCTGACGTTGAGGAGCTTGATCGCGGCCTGTCCGCTGAACCGGCCGTCGCTGCGGTCCGCGAGCCAGACGCTCCCCATGCCCCCCTGCCCCAGCGGCGCGCGCAGCGTGTAGTCGCCGACCACGAGGCCGACCAGGGACACGGCGGTGCTTCGAGGCGAGACGGTGCCGGCGAGAAACCCCTCGCGTTGAAGCACCTCCTGCTGCGCGAGCAGGGCGGCCAGCTCGTCGGCCAGCGGTGCGTCGCTGGTGCGCAGCCGGTCGAGCCAGGCGGCGCGTTCCGCGCCATCCAGGGCCAGGCACTCTTCCAGGAGCGGACTGAGGCGGGCCCAGACGACTTCATCCGAGGGCAAGTGCTTAGTCCGTTCGCTTGAAACGGCTCAGGACGACCTCGGGAATGGGGACAGGAACCGCCCTGCGGGTCCGCTCCACCTTGAGCTGCATCACGCCACGCGGCAGGGAGGGGCGCCCGCCGTCGGGAACCGCCGAAGATCCCACGACCGCACCGTCTTCGAGATAGAACGTGAACCGCGCGACTTTCAACGCCTCCTGGGTGCGCGAGACTTCCAGGGAGTCGACACCCGCCTGACCCGGATACAGGAGGGACATCCATGTCCGGCCGGAATCGCGATCGGTGAACTGCGACGCGACGAACAGAATGGGGAACACGTTCTCAGGGAATTCGCCATCGGTCGCCGTGAGCAGGCTGCTGTCGCTCCCGATGACGTAGTTCATGTAGTAAACCTCGAAAACGCTTTCGGCAGACGAGGGGCTCTCGCCGGATTTTTTCCTGGACTGCAGGAACGCTCCGCGTTCGTCGTCCGAGAGGACTTTGCGATAGACGTTCAAGGCGATTCCCCTCACGACCGGGAGACACAGGCTGTCCGCTTTCGTGCTGGTCGACACTTCGATGGTGAGCACACCTTCACGATCCAGCCGTGGCAGGGGGGCATTCGGAACGGCCGCGCGAATGACGATTGTCTTCAAGCCGCGAAGGTGCTCGCGGGGCAGGCTCTCGATGATCTGTTTCAAGAACTTGACCTGCGCTTCGGAGAGATTGACCCCGGCGTCCTGCACTTCGATCCCGCGCGCGGTCAAAGCGGGCGGGGCCGGCACGGGATCCGTCCCGCCCGCGGCCGGGGGCAACGCCATCATCAAGGGAAGCAGGACCACCATGGGGAGCATGACTGTCTCCTGGACTGGCGTCATCTTACAACCGCGGATTCCCCAGGAGTCCTCGACGGAGTGGATGGGACAGCTGCACCACCACTTCTTGACCCGCGCTCAAAAACGGGCGGGTTTTGTGCCTGACGCTCAAACGACTTCACACATCCCGCCCGCATTTCTTTAAAGGCAGAGAGCGCTTCTTTATATTCGGAGGACCGGAGGTTGACCCCCGTGTCCTGCGAAAGCGTGCGGAGTGGCGGTGCAAGCAGTCGGTGGACCACCCCGATCGAAACGGGCGGCCGGCCGGCCTTCAGCCGGTGTGAGAGGCTGTCCCTGGGACTCGCGGCGGCGGCGATTGCCTTGTGGGGCTGGTGGGGCGTCGATCTGGATTCGAGATGGGATCGCGAGCCGGGCGCCGAAGCGCCCCTGATCGCTTCGGCCCCCCCTGATCCGCGGCAGGGCGGAGCCGAGCGGGGGCGACAGCTCTTCGAGGCCAGCGGCTGCTCCTCCTGCCACGCGCTCGACGGGTCCGCGTCCATCGGACCCAGCCTGCGCGGGGCCTGGGGAACTTCGCAGCCCCTCGCCGATGGCAGGAGCGTTCTGTTCGACCGGACCTACTTCGAGGAGTCGGTGCTTCACCCGGAAGCCAGGATCGTGCGCGGCTACAAACCCGCCATGCCGTCGTACGAGGGCATCTTGAGCGCCGCGGATCTGGACGCGCTCGCGGAGTATCTCCGCATCCTGAGATGACCTACGGCGCCGAGACCACGATGGCGGTGCAGCGCTTCTTCCCCAGCTTGCGGTATCCGTGCGCGACGGACGCATCGAAGGACATGGCGTCCCCCTGCTCGAGACGGTGCTCCTCCTTTCCGATGCGCACC
>DASYQE010000347.1:0-2265 GCA_036005805.1 Candidatus Polarisedimenticolia bacterium
AACCCTCGCGGCGCTGCTCGGACTGTCGCTCTCGGGCATCCTCGAGCCGCCGCCGGGAAGCGAGCCGGCCTTCCCGCCGCCGGATCCTGCGGATCGCCGCGCGCCCACGGGTCCGCCGGTCGGACCGTATTCCGCCGCGGCGCCGCCCGTCGTCATGGTCCTGCCCGCAACGCCTGCCGGGCCGAACACGTCTGCAGCGGCGGCCGGTGCGCCAGCCGCCGGACCCCCTGCTGCCGCGCCCGCTGCCGCCGCATCCAAGGGTGCGGCGCCCGTGATGCCGCCGCCCATGGCGGCCGGTCCGGCCGCGCCGGCTGAGCCCCGGGCGTCCTCACCCTCAACTGGTGCGCCCGTGACCCCGGCGCCGTCCAGCGGCCCGGTCGCGGCCGCCCCGGCAGCGCCGCCCAGGCCGGCGCCGACCGCGCCGGCGACGAAGACGAGCTCACCCATGCAGGCGAAGGGCCCGGCCACCGCAGGCGCCCCCGGCCCGCGTCCGGCCGGAACGCCCGCGCCCCCTGCAAAAGGCAACCCGGGGACCAGGCCGAAGCCGAAGGGGTTGCGTCCTGGAGCCGCGCGTCCGGGCGGCGCCGCCAAGCCCCGTCCCGTGCCGCCTCCGGCGGCGGCCAGGCGCCCGCCGGAGCCTTTGGCGCCGGAGCAGCCGGTGAACCTCGAGCAGGAGATGCTGAGCCGCCACGCGGAGCTGCTCAACCAGGACCTTTACCACGCGCTCGGCTGTGCCTCGACCGCCTCGACCGACGAGATCCGCCGCGCGTATTACTCCCTGGCGCGGCGTTTCCATCCCGACAAGTTCCGCAACGAAGCGATCAAGGAGAAGGCGGAGCAGGTGTTCGCGCGGATCACCGAGGCCTACGCCACCCTCTCGGACCACGACACGCGAACCTATTACGACGGCGAGCTCGCCTCGCACCGCGGCGGCCACGAGCAGACCGCCTCCGATACCACCGACCTGGCGCGCCAGAACTTCCGCCGCGGCCGCGACGAGCTGGACCGCGGCCGCTTCGCGGAGGCGCTCACCTTCCTGATGCACGCCTGCGAGCAGGATCCGAATCGCGCCGAGTACTTCGAGTACCTCGGCGCAGCGCAGGCACGCAACCCGCGTCTGAAGAAACAGGCGGAGGAGAGCCTGCTCAAGGCCATCGCCCTCAGCCCGACCAGCGCCAATGCCTACGTGCATCTGGCCGGACTCTACGAGCGCGCCGGCGCCGCCGACAAGGCGAAAGAGCTGTACCGCAAGGCGCTCGCCTGGGATCCGGACAACCCTGCCGCCAAGCGCGCGATCGAGGGTGATCCGCAGCCGGCGAAGCGCGGGATTCTCGGGATCTTCGGACGCCGATGAGCGACGCACCTCCCGAAGCCACCGGCGCGCCCGAGGGCGAAGGCGGCTCCGGCGGATCCGACGACCTGCCGGAGCGGATCGGACCCTACCGCGTCCTCGACCTGCTCGGCGCCGGAGGCATGGGGCGCGTCCATCGCGCCCTCGACGAGGCGCTCGACCGCGAAGTCGCCCTCAAGACCCTGCTGCCGGCTCTCGCCGCGGACCGCGAGTTCGTCGCCCGCTTCACCCGGGAGGCGCGCTCCGCCGCGTCGTTGAACCATCCGAACATCACCCAGATCTACGCCACGGGACAGAACGGGGCGATCCCGTGGTTCTCGATGGAGCTCATCCGCGGCCAGTCGCTCGAAGCGCTGGCGCGCGACCACGGGGCGATCGAGCCGTACGAAGCCGCGTCGTACATCCGCCAGGCGGCGATGGGGCTGCGGCACGCGGCGCAGAAAGGGCTCATCCACCGCGACATCAAGCCCTCGAACCTGATGCTGACGACGGACGGTGTCGTGAAGATCACCGACTTCGGGCTGGCCAAGGCGGCGCAGGCGGACACGCGGCTGACCGCGACCGGCGAAGTGCTCGGCTCCCCCGGCTACATCTCTCCCGAGCAGGCGCAAGGCCACGAGATCGATCTGCGCAGCGACATCTACTCGCTCGGGGCGTCGTTCTACCACCTGGTGACCGGCCGCCTGCCGTTCCAGGCGCCGACGGCGGTGGCGATGATCCTCAAGCACATGAACGAGCCGCTCAAGTCGCCGCGCGCCATCAACGCCGACATCCCCTTTCCAATCGCGTCGATCGTGCAGAAGATGATGGCGAAGCGGCCCGGGGAGCGCTTCCAGGACTACGATGCGCTGCTGCGCGATCTCGATCGCGCCCTGTCGGAGACGCGCGCCATGCCGGCGCGCGCCCCCGCCCGA
>DASYQE010000348.1:0-7069 GCA_036005805.1 Candidatus Polarisedimenticolia bacterium
AGACGTCGATCACCTTCACCACCCAGTCGGAGTCGGTCCCCGAGGTCGAGGCGACGAGGTTCACCACCGGCTGGCCGGCGATCTTCACGGGTGAAGTGAGCCGGTCCGACACGAACGCCAGCACGTCGGTCCGCCCGGAGGACTCGCGCTGATCCTCCACGAGCCACTTGCGCCAGCGATCGCCCGATGCCTTCACCGGACGGGAGATGAAGGGAACGGGCTTGGCCGGATCGGAGACGTATTCCTCGTAGCCCGCGCTGCCGGTGCGCGCGCCCGCCGCGGGCGCGAACGCCAGCTTCAGACCCGCGTTCAGATAGAGCGGCGTCGGTTTCGGGACGCATCCCGCGCTGTTCGCACCGGCGGCCGCGCAACCGGCCGGCCAGGAGGAAAGCTTCCGCCACGCATTGGTCCCGGTCTCGAACGCGGTGACCGGCGCCACGTCCGCTTTGCGCGTCCCCTCTTTCAAGTATTGATCCAGGAACGGACGAAGCACCTCGCGCCGGAACCACAGCGCCGTGTCGCTGCCGAACTTGATCGCCCCGAGCGCGCTGCCGTCCTTGATCTCCTGCCCGTGGTGCCATGGTCCCAGCACGAGGAAGACACGGTCGTTGCCTTTGTCCTTGGGCTCGATCGCCTTGTAGACGGCGGGAGCGCCGTAGATGTCCTCCTGGTCCCAGAGGCTGTGGACCAGCATCACGGGAACCTCGAGCGGCTGCGCGGCGAGGATCCGGTCCACCGCCTGGTCGCGCCAGTACGCGTCGTAGGCCGGGTGCTCCAGGAGCTTCCTCCAGAACCCGACCTGCTCCAGGCCGTGGAGCCGTCCCAGATCGCCGGCCGAGCCCGCCTCCATGAAATCGTCGTAGTCATCCAGGTGGCTGTGCCACCACTTGGCGTCGTTCTTGCGCGTCGCCTCCTGCTCGAAGATGTAGTCCATGCCCTGTTGCCGGAACGCGCCGTTGTGGAACCAGTCGTCTCCCATCCAGCCGTCCACCATCGGGTTCATCGGCACCGCGACTTTGAGCGCGGGGTGCGGATGGATGAGCGCCATCAGCGGCAGGAACCCGTCGTACGAGATCCCGAGGATGCCGACCCGGCCGTTGGACTCCGGCAGGTTCTTCGGGTTCACCAGCCAGTCGATGGTGTCGTAAGTGTCGGTGGCGTGATCCACCGGCGTCGGGTTCTGCGGCCCGTGCAGCGGCCGGTTCATGACGTAATCGCCTTCGGAGCCGTGCTTGCCGCGGATGTCCTGGACCACGCGGATGTACCCGCCCTCGACGATCGTGTCCACGGCATTGTCGTAGCCGTCGAGGATCGGCCCGAGGTGCGCGCTGTGGGAGCGGCTCGTCATGTCGTCCGCGTCGTAGGGCGTGCGGGTCAGGAGGATCGGCGCGCCCTTCGCCCCCTTCGGCACCAGGATCACCGTGTGGAGCTTGACGCCGTCGCGCATCGGGATCTCCGCCTCGCGCCGGGTGTAGTCCCAGGAGTCCATCGTCACCTTGACCTTGTCCGGGGTCTCGCTCGGGTAATCGGGATACTGGGGAGGCTTCGGGCTCTCCCTGGGCTTCGCGGGTTCGGAAGTCTGGGCGTTCCCCGGTGCGGCGAGGCCGGACACCAACAGGAGCGCGACGAAGACGAAAAGCGCGAGGACGGAACTCGAGCGTCGGACATGAAGGTGCATCGGACCTCCCCGGAGATCGAATCGACGGCAGGAAATCATCGTCAGGCTCTCGAGATCGGACGGGTCAGACAGGTCGGGCCGCCGGATCCCTTCCGGCAGATCTCGTCGCCGGAGAACACCGCGACCTGCGCTCCCGCCTGCTCGAGACGCTTCCGCGTCATCGGGTTGCCGTCGATCATCAGGCAGCGGCGCGGGCCGACGGCCAGCACGTTGCAGCCCATGCTCTCGAACTCCTCGTCGGGGACTTCGACGAGCGCGAGGCCGAGCGACAGCAGCCGTTCGCGGAACGGGATCGGCAGCAGGGGCGAGTAGACCAGCGCCAGGTCGCGATCGATCGGGCTGAGGATCGACATGAGATGGAAGACGTCGGCGGGGCCGCGCCAGTGGGGGAGCGGCGCCACCACGACCTCGACGCCGTTGCCGAGAAGGGCGCGCAGCTGGCGGATCCCCTCGTCGTTGGTGCGGTAGCCGCGCCCGACGGCGAGCGTCCTCTCGTCGAGCCAGGCGACGTCGCCGCCTTCGATCTTTCCCTCTCCGGAGATCATGCCGGCCACGGGGATGCCGAACTTGCGGAAAGCCTCGGCCTGCGCCGAAGGCTCGGTCGCGCGCGCCGCCTTGCCCATGTTGCAGAGGATCATCCCCGCGCTCGAAGGGATGGAGGCGTCGCGCACGTAAATCGAATCGAGGCCGGTGATGTCGTCGGGGGGCATCCAGTGGATGCGGGCGCCGGCCTCCTCGAGGAGGGCCGCGAAGCGGTCGTACTCGGCCGCGGCGCGGGCGGGATCGGGCGGGGCCAGGTAGTTCAGCCGGCGCCAGGCGGCGTCCACGGCTGCGGCGTCGCGAAACGCGTCCCGCGCGTGCTTCAGCAGGACGCTCTGGAGGGCGCCGACGTCGGATTGCGATGGTCGGTTCAAGGAGCGGAATGCTAGCACCATCGTCGCACCGGCCGGGAAGTCCGCTGGAACGCCTCCCCGGACGTCGTCGTATGCTGCGGTTGACCCGGGGGTGAGGGATGATTCCTCGTCGTGCGGCGCGAGACAGCCGGTTCGTTCCCTTCGCCAGGCGACGCTGGATCGGCGCGGCGGCGGTGCTTATTCCCGCCTCTTTCGTCCTGGCCGAGGATTCCCCCGGCCAGTGGATCGAGCAGGGTCATTTCAGGCGTGCGGAGGTCCTGCTGCGCGCGCCGTTGCAGAAAACCCCCGCCGATCCGCAGATGAACTTCCTCATGTCGCGGGTGGATCTGGCTTTTCGCAGGTTGGACGACGCGGTCGCGCATGCGGAGAAAGCGGTCGCCGCCGATGGGGCGAATGCGTCCTACCACGGCCAGCTCGCCGAAGCCCTCGGTGCGCAGACCGACGACCCCGACCGGGGGATGTTCGACAAGCTCTCCCTGGCGAAGCGCGTCAGGAAAGAGGCGGAAGCCGCACTCGCGCTCGATCCGAAGAACGAGTCGGCAAATTCGGTCCTTCTGACCTTCTATCTCGAGGCCCCGGGGATCGCGGGGGGGAGCAAGGACAAGGCGAAGGAGCTCGCGGACCGGGTCACGCAGCTCGATCCGGCGCAGGGGTACCAGCTGCAGATGGAGATCGCGCGCAAGGAGCAGCGCATGACCGATCTCGAGCCCCTGGCCAGGAAGGCGTTCGAGGCCGGTTCCAACAGCTTCCGCGCCAACCTCAATTTCGCCGGTTTCAACCTGAGCCGGACCCCGCCGGATCCGGTCGCCGGGGAAAAGCATGCGCGCGCGGCGATGAAGCTGGACGCGCAGAGGATCGGTCCCTACAGCCTTCTGGCGTCGCTCTTCGTCACGCAGAAGCGGTGGAACGAGCTGGACCCGCTGCTGGCCGACGCGGAACGAGCCATCCCGGACAATCTCGGCGCGCACTACCAGGCGGCCAGGGCCATCCTACTCGCGGGCGATGCCGGACAGATGGGCCGCGCCGAATCGTACCTGCGCAAGTATCTCGGTCAGCCTCCCGAAGGCGGACAACCGAGCCTCGCCGGCGCGCACTGGCGTCTCGGCCTCGTCCTGGAGAAGCAGGGCCGCAAGGACGAGGCGCGCGCCGAGGTTCAGACCGCGGTCACCCTCGACCCGAAACTCAAAGCGGCCCAGCAGGACCTGAAGCGGCTGAAATGAGAAGGGCGGCGCGGCCCCCTCGAGGAGTGCCGCGCCGCCCGGAATGCAACCGACGCCGGACGGCGGGACGAGCGTCCCGCCGCCGGCGGAACTCCTTTAGAAATTCCCGTCGCAGATCGCCGTGGTCTCGGCCGACTCGTGCGTGCCGTTGCCGCAGCAGTAGCGGTTGGCCGGCTTGCCGCTGGTGCGGCCCGAGCAGTCGGCGGCGCAGTTGTTGCAGTTCTCGCCCGACTCGCAGGTGCCGTTGTTGTTGCAGCCGCCGCCACCGCCGGTCTGCAGGGTGCAGGCGTAGAGCGCCTGCGCGCCGCTCCGGTCATCGGAGGCGATCGCCTTGTCGTCGCAATAGGCGACCGACGGATACATCAGCGCCGACGCCGTGTTCGAGTGCGCCAGGCCGATGAGGTGGCCGATCTCGTGCGAGACCACCGAATCGAGGTAGATCTCGCTCGAGCAGCCGTCCGGCTCGCCCGGCGTCGTGTAGTCGTACGCCAGGTTGAAGGCCACGTCGGCGTCCGTGTTCGCGACGACGTTCAGCCCGCCGCACGTCCCCGTGGTGTTGGTGTCGTAATAGCCGGTGGTGGTGGCGGCCAGGCACGACCCTTTGCAGATGTTGCGCGGGTCCGAGAAGATGACGTCGCTGTTGCTGTCGCCCAGAGTGTAGGAGACGCTGCCGGCCGAGGCGTTGACGATCTGGCCGGCCCCCTGGCTGTTCCAGGCGTTCACCGCCGAGACGGCCGCGTTGACGCCGCGGTTGCCGTCGGTGACGCTGGCCATGCCGCCGTTGTCGACCCGGACGGCTTTCGGGGTCGAGAACCAGCGGCGCGGCGGGCTCAGCAGGACGTAGGCCGAGGCGGCGGTGATGCCCGACGCGGCGATGAGGGCGACGACTCCGGCTTTCGCGATGGTGCGATTCATCGGCGGCCTCCTACTTTCCGGACGCGGCGATCTGCTTCGCCAACTGCGCCATCGACAGGCCGTGCGCCGACCCGCCCTTCAGCATCTCGTTGCCGGCCGCGTCGCGGTCGACCTTCGAGAGCCCCTGGTAATAACCCTCCACCATCTGGGCGCCGTCATCCCACGAGCCGAGGAAGACGACGACGTTGTCCCCGACCTGGAAGTCGGGCGCGCCTTCCATCACGACGCGGTAGCCGTCCACGACGCCGCCCGGGACCCGGATGGTTTCGTAGGCGTGCTTCGGGCCCAGGAGGGACCGCTTCACCTCCAGCGTGACCGAGCTGAAGATGAAGGTGTGGTCGGCGTTCCATTCGGACCGGATGTCGGTGACCTGGGCGTGGACGATTCCGTGCGACTTTTGGATCAGGTCTCCAACATTCTGCTTCAGGAATGTCGAGGCCCCGGCGCCTGACACCCCCGCCACGAGAAGCGCGGCGAGAGCGAGGGTCGGGAGGATGCGACGACGTTGCGTCCTCATCACGGTGATCCCTCCAGTGAGCGAGAAGATCCGCGCCAACGCGCGGATCGGTTGACGAATGCGCATCCTCTTACGCCCGTCATCCGATCCTGTCAAGCAGCGATTGCCCGATTTGGCCCGAATGAAGGGATCGATCCGGGACCCGGCCGTGGCGTCAGAACGCGGAGTCCGCCGACCGCGTCGCCCGTTTCACCAGCGCATACACCGGGGCGCCGCCGAAAAGAAGCAGGCTGCCCCAGACGACGGCCTCGCGGCCTGCTCCGACGAAGGCCCAGAGGGAATAGAGGATGGCGGTCGCGGCCACGCCGGCGTGCAGCGGGACGAGCGTCGCCCCGCCGTGGCGCTCGCGCAGCGTCAGGGCCAGCCCGGCCAGCGCCGACAGCAGGTAGGGGAGAAGGCACGTGAAGGTCGCGAGCAGGATCGCGAAGTTGAAGAGCGGCACGAGCGCGCGGGTGAAGTTCATCGCGATGAGGACGGTGACGAGGACGCTCGAAAGCAGCATCCCGGCGAGCGGCGTGCCGTTGGACGACAGGCGCGCGAACATCGCGGGGAACAGGCCGTCGCGCGCCGCGGCGAGCGGGATCACGCCCTGCAGCAGGATCCAGCCGTTGAGCGCGCCGAAGCAGGAGACCACCGCTCCCGCCGCGACGACGTCCCCGGCCCATGGTCTCCACATCAGCGCGGCGGCCTCGGCGAAGGGCGCCGTGCTTCCCGCCAGCCGCGCGGGATCCATGACGCCCATGACGGCGGTCGTGCTGGCGATGTAGAGAATCGCCGTCGCGACGGTGCCGATCACCGTGGCGCGGGGGATGGTGCGGCGCGGCTCGCGCACGTCGTCTGCCGGGATGGTGGCCGACTCGAGACCGAGGAAGGCCCACAGGGTCAGCGTCACCGCCGCGGTGGTCGAGCCGATCGGGTGGCCGGCGATGTCGGCCGCCGGCTCGAGGTTGGCGGCGTCGAAGTGGGCGAGCCCGAAGAGCGCGATGGCGACGAGCGGCAGGACCTTCAGAACGGTCGTGACCACCTGCATCCGTCCCCCGGAGCGCACGCCGAGCGCGTTGACGCCGGTGAGGAACCAGACCACGCCGAGGGAAGCGAGAGCCGCGGCCGCCCGGTCGGTCGCGAGCGCAGGCATGAAGCGGGTCAGGTAGCTCACGAGCGCCACCGCGAGGGCCGCGTTGGTGGCCAGGATCGAGATCCAGTAGCCCCAGCCGACGAGAAAGCCGGTGAAGTCGCCGAAGACCGCGCGCGTGTAGGCGTAGGGTCCTCCCGCCGCGGGCAGGCGGCGGGCAAGCTGGCAGAAGACCAGCGCCAGCGCCACCGCGCCGGCCGACGAGAGGATCCACCCGGCGAGGCTGATCCGCCCGTAGGGGGCGAGCGACGACGGCAGCAGGAAGATCCCCGAGCCGATCATGTTGCCGGCGACGAGCGACACGCACGTCCACAAGCCGAGACCGCGCTTCACCGCGTCGCCTCGTCGATCCACGCGTCGAGCCGATCGGCGATCGGGTGAGCCTGGGTCACGACGGCGAAGTGGCCGGCCGGCCGCTCCTCGGTGTGGCATCCGGCCTCACGCGCCCGGGTCAGGTCGCCCCGGTAGGCGTCGCTGAGGCGGAGATAGAAGCAGGGCCGCGGATGCCAGGTCGAAGCGACGGGAATCCGCTCTTCGTAGACCGCCAGCGGTAGCGGCCGCAGCTCGGCCACGAGCGACCGCCTGAGGCCGGCCTCGGGAATGGCGCCGGCGAGATCGGCGTCGGTCCAGACCGGCAGCAGGCCGTCCTTCGCCGCGTGCCGGAAGTCGTCCGCTTCCGCCGGGGTGCCGAAC
>DASYQE010000349.1:0-4655 GCA_036005805.1 Candidatus Polarisedimenticolia bacterium
GTAGCGGAAGGCGCAGTTGCGGCAGTCGCCGTTCCAGCAGTACTTCGTGTACGCCAGCTCCAGGTTCATGTACTGCAGGACGCGCAGGAGGGTGTTGTTCTCCGGCACCTCGTACGTGCGGCCACAGATGACGACCGGGATGAGCTTGTCGTACGGCTCGAGGACGGCCGATTCCAAGAAGACTCCCCCCGCGCGAAGAAGACACGCGGCCGCGTTGAATCTATGAGTTTGTCGGGGAGATCGCCAGAAGGCCGTGGCGGCGCAGGTGCGGGTAGAGCCGCTCCATCGGCAGGCCGATGACGTTGGTGTAACTCCCTTCGACACCCGCCACGAAGATCGAGCCGATTCCCTGCAGGGCGTAGGCGCCCGCCTTGTCGAGGCCCTCGCCGCTGGCGGCGTACCAGGCGATTTCCTCGCGGCTCATCGGGGTGAAGGTCACCCGCGACACGGTCAGGTCGGTTGCGACCTCTTCCTCGGGATGCGTCCTGACGGCGAGCCCGGTCATCACCTCGTGCCTCCGCCCGGCAAGGCGCGCGAGAAAGCGCGCGGCCTCGTCGCGATCGACCGGCTTGTTGAGGACCTCGCCGTCCAGCACGACGAGCGTGTCGGCGGCCACGACGAGGGACGGACCCGGAGAGGCGTCGGCCGCCAGCACCTTCGTGCGCGCCAGGCGAAGCGCCAGGTCGGGGGCCGGCTCGCCGGGTTGCGGCGTCTCGTCCACGCCCGTCGGCCGCGTTGCGAATTCCAGCCCGATCATCCCGAGCAGATCGGCCCGCCGGGGCGAGGCGGATGCAAGGATGAGCCGGCGCGACATCTCCCGGGGTCTCCTAGACCCGGCGGACGAAGAAGAAAAGCGCGAAAACGGCGCAGAGGCCGCCGAGGATCGTCAGCCGGATGCCCGCGCCCAACGTCAGCTGCGCCACCCGCATGTCGATGTCGAGGGGGGCATTGGTCCCGACACGGATTCCTTCGGCCAGCCACGTGACGGTCGGATTCATAGGCCACAGGGTGTGCATCAGGTCCCCCAGGGAGGTGCCGATGAGGGCGGCCAGGATCACGACCACCACCAGGTGCGAGATCTTGAGCCCTCCCTTCGCCACGCGCGGACTTTACACCACGCATCTCGACACCATGCCGGGGCGACCCTATAATCGCCGCCGCTGCCCGCGCCACGCGGGGTTCGGCGGAGGGGACGTGACCCACAAGCATCCAGGAGCAAGCCTCGCGTTTTTCGCCGCCGCCCTTTGCGCCCTGGCGCTTCCCGCCGTGATGTGGGGACAGGCCGCGCAGAGCCTTCCAGCGCCCCAGTTCAAACCGGCGGTCGCCGGCGGTCCGGCGCCCGACCTCGATCTGCTGTTCACCGCCCAGGTGGCCGGCTGGATCGAGCCCTGCGGCTGACCCCACAACCCGCGCGGCGGGCTGGCCCGGCGGGCCGGCTATAAAACGGTCTTCGCAAAAACCTACGCCGACACGCCCGTCGTCTGGCTCGACGCCGGTGATTTCACCGGCGATCCCGGGGCCGCCGGCGAGAAGCAGACCGAAGCCCTGATCGACGGCATGAACCGGATCGGCTACCTGGCCGGGGCCTTCGGTCCGCGCGAGATGAACCACGGCTGGGACGCCTTCCAGGCGCGCCAGAAGCGGCTCAAGTTCCCCCTCGTGTCGGCGAACATCGTCTGGCAGGACACCGCCGCGCCGGTGGTGCAGCCCTACGTCGTGGTCAAGGCCGCGCTCCGCCCCGGGTCGAAGAACAAGGAGGTCCGGCTGGGGGTCATGGGCCTGACGGCGATGAACCCGACGTTCCTCAAGACCGGCCCGAACGACCGGCGCATGGTCACGATCGACCCGGTGGCCGCCGCCCAGAAATACGCCACCGAGCTGCGCGCCAAGTGCGACGTGGCGATCCTGCTGTCGACGCTCGACCTCGACGGGGCGCGCAATCTCGCCCGGAAGGTGAAGGACTTCGATCTCATCCTGGGCACCAACGGCGCCATGCAGACCCGTCCCGACGACTTCCCGGAGGACTCGCAGTTCGGGCGGACGCGGCTGCAGTACATCGGCGACCAGGGGAAGAACCTGGGCGAGGTGCGCTTCAACTTCGGCGACAAGCGCGCCATCCAGGTGGTGACGCGCAACGTGGTCGGCCTGACACGCGAGTGGCCCGACGACCCGGTCCTCGCGAAACTGATGGAGGACACCAAGGTCGCCATCAACGACATGCACCGCGCGCAGGCCGAGGCGGACAACCCGTTCGCGGCGGCCCCCACCCCGGCCCCGGCGCCGGGCGCCCCGGGTGGAGCGGTGGCGGTGATCCCCGGCAACGCCCAGGCGCCGATGGTCATTTCGCGGGGCGGCGGGGCGGCCTGGGCCTACACGGGCTCGCAGCGCTGCCAGCCCTGCCATGAGAAGGAATTCGCGGTCTGGTCGAAGTCGAAGCACGCGCATGCCTTCGACATCCTCGAAAAGGTCCACCAGGACTTCAACCCGACCTGCGTCGGCTGCCACACCATCGGCAACGGCCAGAGCACCGGGTTCGTCAACGCCAAGTCCACGCCGGGGCTCAAGCACGTCGGCTGCGAAGCGTGCCACGGGGCTTCGAGCCGCCACCCCGACCAGGTCGGGACCGGTTACGGAGTCGTGTCCACGGGCGACTGCGTCTCCTGCCACACCAAGGACAACAGCCCCGACTACGACCCCGAGGTCTACATCCCGCAGGTGCAGCACTGGGGCGAGACCCAGGCCGCGCACTGAGACCTCCCCGATCGGTTGACCCTCTCCGGGGGGCCATGTAAGTTGCCCAGATGAAAGAGGGTGGCGGGGAAAAGCCGCGGGTGATGGGGCTCGACTACGGTGAGAAGCGCATCGGGGTCGCCCTGTCCGACCCGCTCGGCTTGACGGCGCAGCCCCTCACCACGCTCCAGCGCACCTCCCTCGAACACGACCTCGATGCGCTGGCGGCGCTGCAGGCGAGGCACGAGGTGCGCCGCGTGGTCATCGGCCTGCCGCTGTCGCTCAAGGGAGAGCGGGGGGATCGCGCCCGGGCCGCCGAAGGATTCGGCCGCCGCCTCGAGCGCAAGACCGGCGTGCCGGTCGAAGCGTGGGACGAGCGCCTCACGTCGGTGCAGGCGGAGCGGGCGCTGCTCGAAGGGGACGTCAGCCGGAAGCGGCGCCGCGAGGTGATCGACCGGACCGCGGCCGTCTTCATCCTGCAGTCGTGGCTGGACGCGCAGGCCGCGGGGCACCGGGCGTGATCGCGGCGTGCGGCGCGGCCCTCCGATGACGCGCCCACACCTGCCGAAGCGGCGCGTCTTCCTGCGGGCCGGGCTCGCTGCGGTCCTGCTCACGTTCATCACGTTCGGGATGATCGCGCTGCGGGCCTGGCTCTGGGTCGCGCTCCCATACCGCGACTACGGCGCCGCCTCGGCCATCGTGGACATCCCCGCCGGGACCGGGCTGAAGCGCGCGGTGCAGATCCTCGAGGATCACGGCATCATCCGGCGCTTCCCCTGGAGCGCCACGACGCTGCGCCTCCTGCGGCGCGGCGACGAGCTCAAGGTGGGGGAATACGAGTTCAGCCGCCCGATGACGCCGCTCGAGGTCTTCGACAAGATCGAGCGGGCCGACGTCTACGTCCACAAGGTGACGGTGCTCGAGGGGCTGCGATCCGACGAGATCTTCGCCCAGTTCGAGCGGGCCGGGTTCGGCACCGCCGCCGAGTTCGGCGAGGCCTTCCGCGACACCACGCTCCTGCGCGGGCTCGACGACGAGGCCATCGACCTCGAGGGGTATCTCTTTCCGGACACCTACGGAGTGCAGAAGGGGACGACCCCCAAGGCCATCGTGCAGCGCATGGTGGCGCGCTTCCGCGAGGTGCTCGGCCCCGAGTGGGTCGCCGACGTGCGGGCGCGCGGCCTGACGGTGCGCCAGGCCGTGTCGATGGCCTCGCTCATCGAGAAGGAGACCGCCGTGGACGAGGAGGACCCGCTGGTCGCCTCGGTCTTCCACAATCGTCTGAAAAAGGGGATGCGCCTGCAGTGCGACCCGACGGTGATCTTCGCGCTCGCGATGCGCAACGCGTGGGACGGGAACATCCGGAAGGACGACCTGAAGATCGACTCGCTGTACAACACCTACCGCTACTACGGCCTGACGCCGGGGCCGATCGGCAACCCGGGTGCGGCGGCGTTGCGGGCGGCGGCGCAGCCGGCCGCCACCGAGTACCTCTATTTCGTGTCGATGAACAACGGCCGGCACGCCTTCTCACGCACTCTCGAGGAGCACAACAAGGCGGTCTTCGAGTACCAGAAGAAGCCGTTTCTCAGGCGGCTGGCCGACCGGTCGACGTCGTGATGGCGTGGAAGTTGATCGCGCGGCGGCGCTGCTGCTCGACGCGCTCGTTGATGAGGCCGCGCTCGGTGAGCTCGCCGTGACGGTAGCATTCGAAATGGAAGCGGCAGAAGCCGTCGTGGTAGGCCTCGTCGCCGCAGCGCACCACGCCGCCCCACGAGGTCACGAACCCGCAGCGTTCCATGGGCGCGGAGTATAGACGATGAGGCCGCCGGCGATGCTCCTCGGCCTCGCGGCGATCCTGCTCTTCGGCGGCGGCTGGATGTTCCTGCGGACACTGGCGCGGCTGGCGAAGAGCATCCGGGCCC
>DASYQE010000350.1:0-29714 GCA_036005805.1 Candidatus Polarisedimenticolia bacterium
CGGGAGATCGCCTCGGGCGACCCTTCGGCGCCGGCGCTGCAGGCCCGGGGTCTCGCGGACCTGCTGCGCGGCCACGCCGACGGCGCCGTCCGTTTCCTGGAGGAGGCCGGCCGGCTCGCGCCGCACGACGCGCGGATCGGCAGCGACCTGGCCGGCGCCTGGCTCGCCCGGGCCGACGCGACCGACAGCGTCGAGGATCGCGTGCGCGCGCTCGACACGGCGCGGCACGCGATGGCGTTCGCCCCGGGCCTGCCCGAAGCGCGCTTCAACTTCGCCCTGGCGCTCGAATCGCTGACCGCCGGCCGCCGCCGGACGGCCGCGCGGCCCGATGTCGCCGCCGCGATGCGGGCCTGGACGGACTTCCTCGGCTTCGATTCCGACTCCGGCTGGGCGACGGAGGCGCGCCTGCGCCTGGCCGAGCTCCGGCGGATGTCCCAGGGCGGCGTGGCCGAACCGACCGCCGACGCGATCGAACGAGCGGCCCGGGACGGCAGGAGCGGGGAGGTGCAGCAGGCCATCGCCGCGCTCCCGCGCCTCGGGCGGGAGGTCTTCGAGCGGCGCCTCCTTCCCGGCTGGGCCGAGGCCGAATTGAAGCACGACACCGCAGCGTCCGCGGCCGCTGGGGCGCCCGCGCGTCTCGTCGCCGAGGCGCTCCTGGCGGCCTCGCAGGACGACACCGCGTCCGGCACGATCGCGCGGATCGAAGCCCTGCCTCGAGGCAGCGCCGCCGCGACCGACCTCGCCCGCGCGCTCCTCGATTACCGCGACGGGATTCGCCTGCACGATGACGATCGGATCGCGCAGGCTTTGCCGCGCTTCGAGTCGGCCGAGGCCGGCTTTTCGCGCGCGCCGGTGCCGCTGCAGCAATCGGCGGGACTCTACCGGGCGATCTGCGAGTACTACGAAGGTCGGCCCGAGGCGTCGGAAGCGAGGGTGCGCGCCCTCGACGCGGCGCCCGGCCTCGATCGACGGCCGTCCCTGCGCGCCCGCGTGCGCGCCATGCTGGGTCTCCTGCTCGCGGTGCGCGGCCGACAGACCGACGCCCTGGACGCGTACGAATCGTCGCTGCGGTTGTACGCCGCGGCGGGGGAGGCGGACGGGATGGCGCGCGACCACATGCTCATCGCCGAGACCCTCGGCCTCATCGGCGACGACGCCGATGCCTGGCGCCATCGCGCCGAAGCGATCGCCTTCGCCGACCGCGTGCAGGAGGCGCGCCGCCGCCCCATCCATGTCGAGGCGAGCCTGGCGGCGCTGCGGCAGGGCTTCCCGTGGGCCGCCGTCGTGCTCCTCGAGCCGGCCTTCACGGGAGCCAAAGGGTTGCCGCCGGCGGATCGCGTCGAGCTGCAGCTCACCCAGGCGCGCCTGCTCTCCGTCATCGGCGACGAACGGGGAGCGGACAAGGATCGGGCGGACGCCGCCACGGCTCTGCGCCAGGTCGAGGACGCCGGGATGCGCGACCGGCTCACGGCGGAGCTGGCGCTGGCGGGCCGGCCGCCGGCGGCGCCGCCGGGACCGCGCGCGGCCGCCTCCGCGGGAAAGGGCGGCCCCGACACGTCCGGCACCGCCGGGCTCGAGGCTTCGCTGCGCTACTTCGAGGCGCACGAGTCGGAGACCCGCGTTCCCGAGATCGAGCTGGCGCTCGGAAAGAGTCTCGAAGCGTCCGGCCGGTACGAGGAGGCCGCGCGCCACTACGGGAACGGCCTCGCCACGGCCGAGCGGGTGCGCGCGCGCCTGCGCGCCGAGGCGCAGCAGATCCGCGCGCTCGATCGCACCCGCGATCTCGACGACGCGATGATCCGCCTGCAGGCCGGACCACTGTCGGCCCCGGGTCGCGCGCTCGCGTATGCCGAGCGGGCGCGCCGCCGCGAGCTGGATCTCGATCCCGACGCCTTCACCCCGGCGGCCGCGCCGGGAACGACCGTGCTCAGTTTCGTCCTGCTCGACGATCGGGTGCTGCGTTGGGTGGGGACCGGCGAGTCTCCCCAGTACCGGCCGGGCCCCCCGGGACTCGACGCGATCGAGCGCCTCGTCGCCGACCTGCACGCGGCCGCGGCCGAGCGCGACGACGGGCGCTTCCGGGACGTCGCGGGGAGCCTGTACGACCTGCTGATCTTTCCCGTCGAGGATCTGCTCCCCCGGGAGGGAGGGCTGCGCATCGTCCCGGACCGGTGCCTCGCGGATGTCCCCTTCGCGGCGCTGTACGACAGGCGGAGCCGCCGCTATCTCGTCGAGCGATTCGACGTCGCCGTCGCTCCGAGCCTGGCGTTCGCCCCGCGGTCGGCGGCGGTCGCCGGGCGTTCTTCCTCGGGGATGCTGGTGGTCGCCGATCCCGCCTTCGACGCCGAAAGGTTCCAGGGTCTTCCGAGGCTGCCGGCCGCCGACGCCGAGGGTCGGGCGATCGCGGCGGCCCATCCCGGCGCGGTCCTGCTCGCGGGATCCGAGGCGACCCCGGCGCGGTTCCTCGCGGAGGCGCGCGGCTCCGGCGTGATCCACGTGGCGGCCCATGCCTTCGTGAACGAGGTCGATCCGCTGTCGTCCGCCCTCCTCCTCGCCCCGGCCGCACAGACGAGCGGCCTTCTCACGGTCGCGGAGCTGCGCGCCGCGGGGCTCGCCTCGACGCGGCTCGTCGTCCTCGGCGCGTGCAGCGCGGTGCGCGGCGGCCACGGCCGGTCGGCGGGAAGCCTGAGCCTGGGGCGTCCGTTCCTCATGGCCGGCGTGCCGGAGATCGTCGGTCCGCTGTGGGACGTGCGCGACCGCGAAGCGGGATCGATGCTCGCCGCCTTCCACCAGGGGCTCGATCGCGGGCTCACGCCGCTGCAGAGCCTGTGCGCGGCCCAGCGCGCCGCCCTGGCGGGGAGCGACGCCGCCGCCCGGTCGCCCTCGTCGTGGGGAGCGCTCGAACTGAACAGCACACTGCTCGATTGATCGCGGGAGGAACCATGGACAACCAGGTCAGCGTCGACTTCACCGGCCTCTGCGTCTTCGTCACCAACGCGCCGCATCACAAGCTCAAGGTGATCCTGGCGCGCGATCCGAAGGGGAAGATGATGCACCGGCCGATCCTCTCGTTCGACGTCGCCTCGCTGTCGCATTTCCAGGGGCGGACGCCGATCCAGGTGGTCCAGCTGGCGAGCGGGGCGCAGGTCGCCTCCTGGGACCTGCAGGATCGGATCCTCCGGCTCAGGGACTGGTCCTGCGCCTACCCGTCCTGGGTCAAGGTCTGCCGTGGAACGGACCGGCTGCCGACCATGCCGCCGGATCCGTCCGCCGAGATGGACGCGCGCTGGGTGCCGTCGTTGAAGACGGTCTCGGAGAGCAGCAAGGTGCTTCCCGTGTACCTGCAGGACAACCCGAAGCCGGCGAAGCGGGCCTCGTCGCTCGCCGCGCGCTTCGACATCGGCGCCGGCTACCTGTTCGCCAACGCGGAGGTCAACCGCCGCCAGCCGATGGACTGCTGGGAGTTCGACGGCGGCGGCAAGATCCACCGGCAGTACCTGGCCGACTCGATGCGGCTCGAGCTGAAATCGCACACCAGCGAGCCGCTGGTGATCGACGCGTACCGGTTCGGGAACCCGTCGGTGCCCGCCGAGACGCTGGAGCTCCTGCCCGCGAACGGCCGCATCGAGCTGGCGGTGTCGAACCTGCCCGACGCGCTCCCGGGATCGGAGGCGCACGCGGTCCACTCCGCCGGGCTGGGGGACGAGATGCCGCACTTCGGCATCTACTACACACTGCTCGACAACCCGAAGCGGCGGCCGATTCCGAAGCGCTCCACGCAGTCGTTCGCCGTGGTGCCCGCCGCACCCATGGGCGAAGTGATGCACGCCGTCATGCACGGCGTCCAGCCGGTCAAATGCACGCCGGGCATGGTTCCCTGACGGTCCCCCGGGGCGTCACCATCGGGCGCGGCGGGACACAGACCGCCGGCACCGCCGCCTGCCTGGTGACCCGGGCCTCCGACCGCCCGGTGGCCGCGGCGCACGCGCTCTTCCTGCTCGGGACGAACCACATCCTGGCGCTGGTGAACCGCGGGCCCATCGGGGCTCCGATCCGCCGGCCGGGATCCCGGGAGGCGCCGGGTCACCGGGGCCGGATCCTCGCGCGGCTGTCCAGCTTCGTGCCGATCTCGTTCGACTCGGCCAACGTCGTGGATGCTGCGCTCGCCCGAACCTCGGCGGCGGTCCTCGATCGCCGTCTGCCCGGGGCGCGCGGCGCCCGCGGGCGCCTCCGGCCGCCGGTGGTGGCGCCGGCGATCGGCATGCTCGTGCAGAAGACCGGCGGGATGACGGGGCATCGCCGCGGCCGCATCGACGCGGTCGGCGTCACCGTGAAGGTCGACTACACGCCGCTCGGCCGCACGGCCCGCTTCGAGAACCAGTTCCGGGTGAGGGGGATCGACGGAGTCTTCAGCGACCGCGGAGACTCGGGCGCGCTCGTGACCACCTGGCCCGGGAACCAGCCCGTCGGTCTCCTGTTCGCGGGGAACGCCGCGGCGAACGTGGCCTTCTGCAACGACATCGGGACGGTCTGCCGCCGTCTCGGCGTCTCCATCCTTTTCTAACGACCGAGGGCGATGGCGCCGAGAGCGTGGGCCATGTAACGGCAGTCGCCGAAGAAATCGGCCACCTGCCAGGTGACCAGGAAGGTCGCGGCGTAGAAGAGCGCGGCCTGGTGCGCCTCCAGCCGCATCGCATGGTACTCGAGCCTCGGCACGAGCACCCGCTCCTTCGAGACCAGCCAGACGATCGCGACCCCCACCAGGCCACCGGCGAGGACATCGCTCGGGTAGTGCAGCCCGAGGATGAGCCGCACCGGGAAGACGAATCCCAGCACCCAGACGAACGCCACCGCGCCCCAGGCGCGCGACACGGTCCACAGGCCGGAGGCCAGGGCGCAGAGCATCACCGCGTGATCGCTCGGGAACGAGCTCCACTCGGCGTGGCTGGACGGATTGAAATCCCAGGCGGTCACGAGCGACAGGGACGGCTCGAAGATCGGCCGCAGCCGCGGCGGCAGGAGGCGCTGGCCGACGCGCGCCACCGCGATGGCGATGCAGGCGGCGAACAGCGTGCGGATGATGCGCCGGCGGTTCTCCGGCTGGTTGCGCGTCGAGAACCAGAAGAACCACAGCAGGCCGACGATGAGACCGGTCTTGAGAAGGGAGTTCGACTCGAGCATGACGACCACCCGGTCGAAGGCATGGCTTCGGCCGGCGAGCGAATTGAACGCTTCGACGACGGTGACATCAAACCGCTCGACGAGACCCAGAGGAAGCCCTCCCGGAATCGTCCGAATTCCGCGCCGGACCGGCGGAGTCTACCCGATCACGACGAGGGAGGCCGCATCGGTTGGGAATTCCTCGGGATTCAGGTTGCGGGACGCAGGTTTTGGCCGGTATCCTTCGACCAACGAGACACCCATTCGCCTCGGGCAAGGAGGAAACCCATGCCTGCACGCCCCGTCCGGCCGAAGCGTTCCATCGCCTGGTCGCTCGCGGGAGCACTTCTGCTCCTGTCCCCCGCCTTCGCCGCGAAACCTCAGCGAATCTGCACGCCCCAGGTGCGATGCTCCGATCATCGCGGCTGCCCTGACCTCAGCCTCGACCTGGGTGTCCTGCTCGACCCGGCGCAGACGTGGATGGAGTTCCACACCTTTGCGCCGACCGACTGCGCCGTCGTCGAAGGCATGGCCCAGGCGGGCACGCGGAAGATGCTGTTGTTCGCCACCGAGACCAACAACCTGGGACCCGGGGGGCTGGAGCTCGGCGATCCGGCCGACCATCCAGCCTGGTTCGAATTCTCGCCATGCCACGGCCACTATCACATCAAGGATTACGCCGACTATCGTCTCTGGACGCCGGCCGGTTACGCCCAATGGATCGCGCTGCGGGGCGCCCAGCCGGATCTCTGCGCCAGCGAGGTGCTCGCCGCCAACCCCGCGCTCGCGTCCCAGGTGGTCCAGACCAACAAGCTCGGACTGTGCTTCTACGATGTGCTCCTGATGGGGACCTGGGACGGGGCCTCGCAGGTCTGCCCGCGCTCCCCGGATCCGCGCACCTACGTCAGCTGCGATTTCGCAGGGCTCGGTGTGTGCTGGGCGGACGTCTACAACGGCGGGCTCTATGGAATCCAGGACGGCCAGTGGGTCGACGTGACCGACCTTCCGGACGGAGAGTACGTCCTGGAGAACGAATCCAACGCCACGCGTCTGATCGCGGAGGCGGACTACACCAACAACTCCATCGCGATCCGCGTCCTCATCAAGGGCAAGAAGATGTCGATCCTTGGTCCGGCGTGATTGTCGCGGGTGGAAAAACCGAGGGAGGATTGCACCGATGGCTGAAGGAACCCTGACCGGAGGCTGCCTGTGCGGCCAGGTCCGTTTCGAGGTCAGAAAGCCGCTGCAGTTCGCCGGCTACTGCCACTGCACCCGCTGCCAGCGCCGCACCGGCACGGGCGCCGCCGTGTCGGCGCGCATCGAGCCCGGATCGCTGCGCGTGCTGTCGGGTGAAGGGAACATCAAGGCCTACCGGCCGGCCGACGGATTCGCGAAGGTGTTCTGCACGAACTGCGGCGGCGCCCTCTGGAGCCAGAGCCCGAAGGACCCGGAGGTGATCAGCGTGCGGATGGGAGCCTTCGACGCCGACCCCGGCGTGCGGGCGTCGTACCGCCAGTACGTCGCCTACGCGGCGAAGTGGGAGCCGATCCCCGAGGACGGCCTGCCCCGCTTCCCCGAGGCGCGCCAGGCCTGACACCTGCCCGGCGGCTGGAGCCTACGGAAGGTAGGAGGCGCCCACGATCTGATGGTCGGCGGGGGCCATCGCGCCGCTCCACCAGGAGCACCCGAGTGCGATTTCTGTTCCTGCCAGAACCGTTTCGGTGAACTGCTGGGGCAGCGTGCCGGTCATCACGTGCTCGGTTCTCTGGAGCCGCGCGACGACCGGGACATCGCAGGTGTTGCGGATGAAGACGAAACGTGAGCACTCCGGAACCGTGTTCACCGGTCTCGTCTGGAGCGAGATGCACTCGCGCGCCGGCTTCCGTTCGACCGTTCCGTTCGAGGCGCCGCCGGCAGGGCGGGAGCCGGATTTCCGAGCCGAATCCGTCTGCGGCTCCGGGACGGCCTCTTTTCCGGGAGCGCCGCCCTCGGTCGTCCCCGGCGCCTGCTGGTCCCGGGTGGGTGCCGGTTTCGCGGCGGCGGGGGAGGGGGCCGCCGGCGCTGCCGCCTCACCCTTCCCGGCGGCGGGCTTCGGCTCGACTTGCTGGATCACCACTTCCGATGAGCCGAGGAGGAACCGGCTCGAAGTCCGATCGCGCGAAAGCGGGACGCTCCAGGCAAAATGTTCCCGGACCTTCGCGGTTGCGCCGTCGGTGGCGACCACGACGTCCTCCTCCCGCAGGGCGAAGACCGTTCCGGCCTGGGCATCGGCGAGGAAGCGCTTCGACTCGGAGGGGACCACCAGCAGCAGCTTGCCGCCATGGCCGCCGCGAAAAACCTTCGCGCCCTCGACGGCCTCCCCGTCCACGGTCACCGCGAAGCTGGTGTCGAGCTCGTAGGTCGGGCCGGCGCTGAAGACCGGCACGGCGCTCAGCCAGGCCACGACAGCGATGGGTCCCAGGTGCCGAACCATTCCCGCAGCATACCAGCCCGGGACGAGGTAAACCTTTCCGGCCCCCTGCCGTTGAGGAAAGCATTGTCCGGGAAGGAGCCCCGATGCGTCGAGCCTGGTTCGGCCTTTCACTCGCATTGTTCTCCGCGATCGAGGTCTTCGCGCAGACGCCGCGCAAGTACACCGACGTGCATCCGGTTCCGGACACGCCGGCCCTGCGCCGTGCGCAGCAGGTGCTCGAGGCGATCAACGGCGGCGACCCGGCGAAGGTGAAGGCCCTGGTCGAGTCGGCTTTCGCCCCGGCCCTGCGGGACGGAACACCGATGGCGGAGCACCTGGCCGCCTTCGCGCAGTGGCGCGATCAGAACCAGAAGCTCGAGACGTACGGCGCGCGCACCTACGACCCGCCCGAGGACGCGACCAAGGCCGTGCTCGTGGTCCGCAGCCGGCTCCTCGAGACCTGGCAGGCGGTGGTGGTGACGGTCGATCCGCAGCCGCCGAACCTCATCACCGAGGTCGATGTGAACCCGGCGCGACCCCCGTCCGACGCGCCGAAAGGAGCCCGGCTGGAGCCTTTGCAGATTGCGAAGGCCCTCGGCGAATACGTCGACCGCCTGGCCGCGGCCGGGCTTTTCAGCGGCACGGTGCTCCTCCGCAAGGACGACAAGATCCTGATGACCCGCTCCGCCGGCGTGGCCAACCGCGACTTCGACGCCCCGGTGCGCCTGGACACGAAATTCAACCTCGGATCGATGAACAAGATGTTCACCGGCGTCGCCGCGATGATGCTGGTGCGGCAGGGGAAGCTGTCGCTCGACGATCCGATCGGCAAGCACCTCGACGCGAGCTGGCTCCCCAAGGTGGACAAGAACAAGGTTCTGGTGAAGCACCTGCTGACGCACACGAGCGGACTCGGCAGCTACTTCGCCGACGGCTTCGACCGCTCGTCGCGCCTCCTCTACCGCACGGTGGACGACTACAAGCCGCTGGTCGCCGACGAGACCCTGAAGTTCGAGCCGGGAACCCGGTGGGCCTACAGCAACACCGGCATGCTGATCGCCGGCGCGGTCATCGAGAAGGCCTCCGGCACGGACTACTTCGACTTCGTCCGCAAGAACATCACCGGCCCCGCCGGGATGAAGAACACCGACTGCTACGAGCTGGACAAGGTCAACCCCAACCTGGCGGTGGGCTACGAGCGCCTGCCGGGGGCCTCGGGCGTGGAGTTCCGGAACAACATCTTCGACCACGTGCTGCGCGGCGGACCGGCCGGCGGCGGGTTCTCCACCGTCGAGGATCTCGACCGCTTCGCCCAGGCCCTGCGCGGCAACACCCTCCTCGATCCCGCGTCGAAGCAGGAGCTCTGGAAGGCGCGCCCGGAGATCTCCTCGCCCACCTACGGACTCGGCTTCTTCCTCGACGACACCAGGGCCGGCCGGCGCGTCGGGCATTCCGGGGGCTTCACCGGCATCAGCGCCGGGCTCGACGTCTATCTCGACGAGGGCTGGAACGTCGCGGTGCTGTCGAATTTCGGCGGCGTCGCGCCGATCGTCACGACCAAGGCCGCCGAGCTCATCTTCCAGGGCCGCTAGGCGGCGCGGCGTCGGGGACGGGATTCCAGCGCCGCCGGGGCCAGGACGCGCGACTCGGTCTCCGCGGCCTCGAGCGGCTCGGCGAAGAGGAAGCCCTGTCCGAGGGCGCAGCGCAGGCGGCGCAGCTCGGAGGCCTGGTCGTCGGTCTCGATCCCCTCGGCGATCACCTCGTGCCCGAGCGCGCGCCCGAGGCCGACGATGGTGGCGACGATCTGCCGGCCCTTCTTCTCGTCCATGCGGCTCACGAACACCTGGTCGATCTTGAGGATGTCCACCGGCAGGTCCTGCAGCATCGCCAGCGACGAGTAGCCGGTGCCGAAGTCGTCGATCGCCACCCCGAAGCCGCGGCGCTTCAGCCGGGTCAGCACCTTGATCACCTGCTTGGGATGCTCGATGAGGGTGTTCTCGGTGATCTCGAAGTAGAGGCTCGCCGGCTCCACGCCGGTCTCCTGCAGGATGGCTTCGACGTCCTCCTCGAGGCCCGGGTTGTAGATCTGGCGCAGCGAGAGATTCGTGGCCAGCGTCAGGTCGCGCCACGCGGGGTCGATCCGGTGCCAGCGACTGAGGGTCCGGCACGCCTCGCGCATCATCATCCGTCCGAGCGGCAGGATCAGTCCGATCTCCTCGGCGAGCGGGATGAACCGCGCCGGGGGGATCAGCCCGCGCTCCGGATGCTTCCAGCGCAGGAGGGCCTCGAAGCCGCGCAGGCGCCCGCTCTCCAACTCGACGATCGGCTGGAAGACGACGTGGAACTCGCCGCGCGCCATCGCCTGGTGCAGGTCGGTCTCCAGGCGCAGCTGCTCCTGCGCCCGCGCCAGCATCTCCCCGTCGAAGATCTCGAAGCGGCCCCGCCCGGCCGCCTTGGCGCGGTACATCGCCGTGTCGGCGTCGCGCAGCAGGTCGTCGGGCCGTTCGTAGGCGCCGGGGCCGAGGGCGATGCCGGTGCTGAGGGTGACGAAGAGATCGCGCCCCTCGACCTGCACCGACTGCTTGAACTCCGCTTCCAGCGCCTGCGCCGCCTGCGTGGCCTCGCGCAGCGAGCGGATCTCCTCGAGGAGCACGATGAACTCGTCGCCTCCCATGCGCGCGAGCGTCCAGCTCGACAGGCGGCGCTCGCCCGGGCGCGTCTCCTCGGCCTCCTCCACCTCGGAGAGGGGGAAGGTGCGCTCGAGGCAGGCGCGCACGCGCGCGGCGATCACCGTCAGGACGCTGTCGCCGATCGCATGCCCGAGGCTGTCGTTGATGTTCTTGAAGCGATCGATGTCCACGAAGATCAGCGCCAGGCTCTCGGTGCGGCGGCGCCGGCGGGCCCGGGCGAAGGCGCGCGACAGGCGGTCCACGAAGAGAGTCCGGTTCGCCAGGCCCGTCAGCGGGTCGTGCAGGGCCAGCCGGCGGAGCTGCTCCTCCATCTGCTTCTGCTCGTCGATGTCGGTCTGCGATCCGGCCATGCGCGCGGGACGGCCGGTGGCCGGGTCGCGGACGGCCACGCCGCGCGACAGCATCCAGCGCATCGAGCCGTCGGCATGGCGCAGCCGGTATTCCGCCACGAGGTGATCGCTGCCGCCGGCGAGATGCGTGCGGATGCGCGCGTCGAGGCCGCCGCGATCGTCCGGGTGGACGCGGTCGAACCAGGCCTTCGGGTCGTCGGCGACCTCGGAGTCGGCGTGACCGAGCGCCTGCTTCCAGCGCGGCGAGTAATAGACGTGGTCCCGCTGCAGGTCCCAGTCCCACAACCCGTCGTTGGCGCCGTGCGCCGCCAGCTCGTAGCGCTCCTGGCTTCTGCGCAGGTCCTCGGTGCGCTCGGTGACCAGGTCCTGCAGGTGCCGCGAATAATAAAGGACGCGATCCTGCAGGCGTCCGGCCGCCGCCCCCACGATCCCCAGCAGGAGGGCGAAGAAGTCGGAGAAGTAGTGCAGCGGCGTGACGCGGTGCAGGCCCTGGATCATCGCGAAGTCGAGCCGCTTCGGCAGGACGCCGTACAGGCTCCAGTAGTCCACCACCCACCCGACGCCCGTCAGCGACAGTCCGAAGCCGATCCCGATGGCGCCGTAGAGCGCCATCTTCGGGATGCGCGGACGGCGTCGCCCGTCAGGCGGCGCGGCGGGTGGCATGCTCGTCTCCAGAGCCCGGAAGGGAGCGGTCGCGATCGCGTGTCCCGCAGCCGGACAGGCGCGACTCCATCACGGCGAGCCGGCGGCCCCGATCGCGGACGAGACGGGCCAGGACGCCGCACCCCCCGCCGAGCAGGGCGGCGAGCGTCCAGGGAATCCAGGCGGTGCCTGCCTCCGGCTCCCGGGGAGCGCCGAGCCGATCGAGCTTCTCCTGGAGGGCGTCGCGCTCGGCGATGGCCTCCATCAGGTCCCGCTTGAGCTGGCGGAAGCGGGTCAGGACCGTTTCGAGGCGCAGGTCGCCCGAGAGCAGCCCGAGGATGTCGTCGCTGGTTTTGTCCGCCATCCCCTTCAGGACGTCGTTGTCGAACAGGCGCTCGCTGCGGGCCCAGGCGGGGGTGCGCTTCAGGAGCGCGCGCTCCTCCGGCGAGGCGAGCGACGCGGCGACGACCGCGGTGCGGTCCGCGCGCAGCCGCTCGACGACCGAGGTCGCCCAGTGCGTGTAGTCCTTCACCGTGGAGATCCGGCTCTTCAGATCGGGGGGCTTCAGCTCCGCGAGCGCCTTCTCGCTCCACTGGTCGAGCGTGGCCGAGGCGGCCTTCAGCCGGCGGATTCTCGCCTGCAGCGGCGGCAGCAATGTCTGCGCGTAGGCTCCGTCCGGGTCCCACTGCGGGTGCGCGCGGACGAGATCGAACAGCCTGGCCGCGTCGGTGGAGGCACCGGGCAAGTCCCCCTTCTGCAGCTTCGCCGAGGCCCTCTCGTACAGCTCGTTCGGATCGGCGGCGATCTTCGATGCGGCGGGAGCGGTCGCGACGCCCGCGGCCATGACGACCAGCAGCGCGACGGCGAGGAGCGCGAGACGAGTCGTCCTACGGGCAGGCATCGCGCGAGTCCCCGTCCGGCGTGATGAACAGGACGCCGCCCGCGTGATCGAGGCGCACGCACGAGGAGCCCGGCGATCCGTACCGCGACAGCCGGGCTTCCTTGAGGCGGCCGGCGCCGACGTGCGGCACCGGGATGGAGCGGTAGCCGGCGACGCTCGAGCCGGGCCGCGGCGTGATCTCCCACAGCGAACGGAACTCGTCCGCCACGACGTAGAGCCGCCCGTAGTGCAGCATCGCCTGGGCCGCGACGGGCTTCCCCGCCAGTCCTTCCGCCTTCACGATCGGCGCGAGATCGATGCGCCCCGCGAGCGGCGGCTTCTCGGCGAAGCTGACGGTTCCCGACGGGTCGATGCGGATCGGAATGCGCAGCGTGTCCTGCTCGTACGTCAGGGTGGAGATCGGCGCCGGCGTCGAGGTCGGGCGTGGAGCGCCGCCGGTGGCGCAGGACAGAGTCGCCGCGGTCGCGAGGCAGACGAGACCTCGCGCGGCGCTCCTGCCACGATGAGTTCCGCAGGCCGCGGGCACCCTGTCAATCTTGAGTGGTGCACCTCGCCCCGCAACTGCGTACAAACACGGATGCGACTTACCAAACCGTCAACGCTTTTCGATCGCTCAGGAATCATTGCCGGATGGGCGGAATC
The DNA here is from genome assembly GCA_036005805.1 of Candidatus Polarisedimenticolia bacterium. Classification (GTDB taxonomy): domain Bacteria; phylum Acidobacteriota; class Polarisedimenticolia; order Gp22-AA2; family Gp22-AA2; genus DASRAU01. The sequence goes on from DASYQE010000350.1 coordinate 12,838, forward strand.
GGGTATACGCTCACTCCACTTGCTCAAACCGTACCGTACCGGGAGGCAATCATGAAACGACTCACGTCCGTCCTCTGCTCCTGTAGTGTCGTTCTTTTGACGCTTCTGTTCCTGGATGCTTCGACCGCGTTCGCGGGCGGCAAGCCAAACTCCGGCGGCAACGGCGGCGGAAACAAGGTCTGCCTCTGCCACATTCCGCCCGGAAACCCGGCCGATGCCCACACCATCTGCGTCGGCGCACCGGCCGTGAAGGCCCACCTCGGGCACGGCGACTCACTCGGGGAGTGCAACAGCAACAACGCCTGCGGAGGTGAGTCAGGCGCCACCTGCCCGACCGGCCAGTTCTGCAAGAGGGACGTCGGGTTCTGCGCCGCGACCGCGGAGGGAACCTGTGTCGATGTCGACGGGTCGTGCCCCACGGTCCTCGACCCGGTCTGCGGCTGCGACAGCGTGACCTATGACAACGCCTGCCTCGCCGACCACGCCGGCGTCACCGCTCTCCACACCGGGCCGTGCGAGTGTCCGTCAGGGGCGGTGGCCTGCGGCGGAACGGCCGGGGTGAGGTGCGAGACCGGCCAGTTCTGCAAGGTGCCGGATGGGGCCTGCTCCGCCGACGCCGAGGGCGTGTGCACGCCGACGCCCGGGTCCTGCCCTCCCGGTTACGCCCCGGTGTGCGGCTGCGACGGCGTGACCTACAGCAACGCCTGCTTCACCGATGCGGCCGGCATTCCGGTTCTCCACGCCGGCGCCTGCGTCGCCGGTGCGGCCTGCGGCGGTGATGGGGGCGCGACCTGCCCCAGCGGCGACTTCTGCAATCCGCCGATCGGCGTCTGCACGTCGGGGGCGGCGGGGCACTGCACCACGCCACCGACCGTGTGCTCGACGCTCCAGGACCCCGTCTGTGGATGCGACGGGGCGACCTATGACAATGCCTGCAAGGCCGCCGTCGCCGGCGTCGCCGTCAACCACTTCGGCCCCTGCGCCGGGGCGACGACCTGTGGCGGCGCGGGCGCCATCACCTGCCCGTCCAGCTCGGTCTGCCACAAACCCGAGGGAGCGTGCGCGGCCGACGCGGAAGGGGTCTGCATGCCGGCGCCGCTCAGCTGCCCGCCGAACATCGATCCGGTCTGCGGCTGCAACGGCACCACGTACTCGAATGCCTGCATCGCCGATGCCGCCGGCGTCGCCATCAATCACACCGGCGCCTGTACGCCCTGAGGCTTCGGCTGTTCGTGGCGGCGGAGAGGTCGGCCTCTCCGCCGCTTTTTTTTGAGCGGTGCGTCTCTTAGATGACGGCGGCCTTGACGCAGTGGATCGGGGGCAGGGAATCGAAGAGACAGTCGAACGACTCGCCACCATCCCGACCAATCCACAACTGCCCGGTCGTGGTTCCGACATAGAGCGCCGGTGACTTCACGCGATCGACGTCCATGGCGTCGCGCAGCACGGTGAAGTAGGAATCCTTCTTCGGGAAACCCTTCCCCAGACGCTGCCATGAGCCGCCGCCGTTCTCGCTGCGCCAGACGGCGGGGGATCCCTTCGGACAGGTGCGGGTCGCGGGCTCGAGCGGCAGGACGTAGACCGTGTCGGCGTCGTGCGGGTGCACGACGATCGGGAAGCCGAAATCGCTCGGCAGCCCCTGGGCGATCGAGCGCCACGAGCGGCCGTGGTCATCGCTGCGCAGCACGCCGATGTCGGGGCGGCGGCCGCCGGGCCCGTCCCATTCCGCCCAGCCGCCGTGGTTCTGCATGTACAGCCGTCCGGGGGCAGCCTCGTGCCGGGCGATCTTGTGCACGCACTGCCCGAACTCCGGGTAGGGGTCGGGATTGAAGCCGGCGCCCACGCCCTGGTTCGAGGCGTTGAAGGTCACGCCGCCGTCCTCGCTCAGGTAATGGCCGCCGGTGGAGATGCCGGCGTGCACGCGCTTCCCGTCGAACAGCAGGGTGTGAAGACACAGTCCGCCGGCCCCCGGCTGCCACTTGCGGGCGTGCGCGTGGTTCGACAGCCCGTCCACCATCTGCCAGGTGTCGCCGCCGTCGCTGCTGCGGAAGAGGGAGGCCGGCTCGACGCCGGCCCACAGGTCCTTCTTCCCCTCGCCGGGTGCGAGCGACCAGATGTTGGCGAGGGCGCGCCCGTCCTCTTTGGGAAACGCCGGGGCGGACTTCGTCTCCTTGAACGTCTTGCCCAGGTCGGTCGAGCGCAGCACCTTCATCCCGAAGAACGGGTTGCAGGAGGAGGCATAGATCGTCGGCTTGCCGCGCGTGTCGAGGAGGGCCGAGTAGACGCCGACCCCGGGGAAGAACGGACCGCGCAGCTCGAACGAGCGGCGCGTCTTCGATCCCTCCGCGACGAAGAGACCTTTCCTGGTTCCGATGGCGAGGACGACACGCTCCGGCATCTTCAGCCTCCCGAGACCGCCGGAAGGATGATGACGACGTCGCCCGGACCGAGCGCCGTGTCGAGACCTTCGCGGTCGCGCATGTGCTGCATGTTGACGAACAGGTTGATGTGCGGACGGACCTTGCCGGTCTCGTGGCAGATGCTGCGGTGCAGCTCCGGGTAGAGACGCTCCAGCGCGTCGAGCAGACCCTGGAGCGTGCGCGCCGGCACGGCGACGCGCGCCGCCCCGCCGCACGTCGGGCGGAGCGGTCCGGGGACTTCGACGGTGATGGTCTGTTCCTGAGTCACGGGCCCTGCCGGAAGCCGCGAGTCTAGGATGCCAGGTGGGAAATCGCAATGGCCGCGCGTGTCCGGACATGGGACGCCTGGGACGCCCGCGGACACCGGAACGTCACCATGGAACGCGGCGGCCATCGCGGGCGTTGTCAGCGGTGAGGCGGCGCCGTCTCCGCTTCGCCGATGCCCGAGACCGACGCACCGGACGCCAGGGTCCGGCAGGCTCCGCTGCGCGCGGAGGGCTCCATCCTCGCGGTCGGGCTCTGCCTGGCGGGGCTGCTTCTGCTCGGGATCCCGTATCTGCCCTTCCAGGACGTGCCGAACCACGCCCTCCTTTTGACCTACGACCGGGAGCTGGCGGCCGCGGGGAACGCCTGGCTCCAGCGTCCCTCGGACCTGGCCTTCGGCTACACGCTGTACATCTGGATCGCGCGGGTCCTCGCGCCGGTCCTGTCGATCGACTCGGTGCTGCGCCTGCTCGCCATCCTGGCGGTCACGGCGCTGCCGCTCGCCACGGCGCGTCTCGCGGCGGTGCTGGGCGCGCCGGCGGCCCTCGCCGGGATCCTGTCGCTGCCGTTCGCGCTCGGGTGGCCCTTGCGCATGGGCCTCATCTCTTTCGTGCTGGGCGTTCCGCTGGCGCTGCTGTGCACTGCCGCGGCGGTCGGTGTGTGTCGCGCCGATCGTGCCGTCGCGGTGGGGAGCGGCGCCGCGATCCGGGCCTGCGTCGGCCTGGCGATAGGAGGGGCGGTCACCTACATGGCGCACCCCTTTGCGTTCGCCCTGGCGATCGTGCTGGCCGCCTTCGCCTGGGGTTTCGAAGGGGGGCGATCGGGACGGGCGGCGGCGCGCCTCGCCGGCGCATTTCTGCCCGCGCTCGCGCTCCTCGCCTGGGACACGTGGCACGGCGCCTGGCGGCCCACCATCTCGGCCTCGATCGAGACCACCCCGGAGGAGATGGTCCGTCTGCGGCCGGTGGGGCAGGCGCTCTCGCACATCGCCTGCCGGACCTATGGAATCCCGAACGCCGAGACGTTGCTCGCCTATCTGCCGCACCTGGTGCTCCTGCTCGCGGGCATCGCCTTGTTCGTACGAGCGAACCTCGCGGGCCCCTCCGAGTCGGCCGGGGCGGCGGCGACCCTGCCGCGTTCCGGTGGACGGATGCTGCTCGCCGCGGCGACGGTCCTGACGCTCGGCACGGTCCTGGTCCCCGACTCGATCGGCCGCGCCTACCTGCTCGGGAGCCGGCCCGCCCTCGCGGGAATGTGCCTGGCGGCGATCGTTGCGGCCTGCGGGCTGCGCCGCGCCCTGGCACGCCCGCTGTCCCTCGTGGCCATGGCGTCGGGGCTCGCCTGCGCCATCAGCGCGGCCTCGATCGCGCGCGACGCCAAGGCGGTGGCGCTCGTCGTCGGCGACCATCCGCCGCGCAGCGCGCACGGCAATCTGCTCGTCGTGCGCGCCGGCGACTGCACGCGCCACACCGGCTACAACTGGGGGGCCTGGGATCCGCTGCGGCAGGCGTGGGCCTACGCCCTGTCTCCCGACTCGAGCACGCCGTACCTCTTCGCCGAGCACCGCTACGACATGGTCTGGTTCCGGCCCGGCGCGAATCCGCCGCATCCTCCGCCGGGGCGGGTGCTCTCCGACGAGCGGGACCTCGATTCGGGGGAGTGCGCCGAGCGCAACCGCGAGCGTCTCGCGGCAACCGCCGCCCTGCCGGGTTACGACGGAGTCGTGGTGGTCGGCCACCCGGACGCGGGGCGGCGCGCGCTCCGCGAGAGCGGGGCGCGCGGGCCGGTCCGCCTCGCGCCGGGTCTGTGGGTCCTCAGCGCTCCTGCGCCGCCAGCGCCAGGTCCAGCTGGCGCGCCGCGGTCAGGCGGGCCGTGATGTCGTTCCAGTTCCAGAGATTCCACAGGCCGTTGAAGAAGGCCTCCTTCTCGTTGCGGTATTGCAGGTAGTAGGCGTGCTCCCAGGCGTCGATCACCATGAGGGGCACGCTTCCCTGGTTCAGGTTCGACTGGTGATCGTAGATCTGGGTGATCATCAGGCGTTCCGCCATCGGCTCCCACACCAGCGCCGCCCAGCCCGAGCCCATGATGCCGGAGGCCACCGCCACCATGTGCCTGCGGAACTGGTCGAACGAACCGAAGTCGCGATCGATCGCCTGCCCCAGCTCGCCGGACGGCTTGTCGCCGCCCTTCGGCGTCAGGTTCTGCCAGAAGATCGAGTGCAGGACGTGCCCCGAGAGGTTGAACGCGAGCGCGTGCTCCAGGGCCGAGAGGCGCGCGATGTCGCCACTGGCGCGGGCCTCGTCGAGGCGGGCGCTGGTGTCGTTGGCGTTCTTGACGTAGGCGGCGTGATGCTTGCCGTGGTGCAGCTCCATGATGCGGCCGCTGATGGCCGGCTCGAGGGCGGCGAAGTCATAGGGCAGATCGGGAAGTCGATAACGCGTCATTCAGGGTGTCTCCCGGCGCTCGGGCGCGAAGCGCCTCAGCGATGATCGACGCGATCGTGCGGCGCTTCAAATTCCGTCGGTAATTTCCCGCACCTCCAGGCGTCCGGCGCCGTCGAAGATCCAGCGCCCGTCGATCGTGACGGCGCTCCCGGCCTTCCCGTGAAGCGCCTGCGCCACGGCTTCTCCGGAGGATCCGGAAGGAGCGACGCAGGTCACCTCGCGCGGCGCCTTCATGGCCGCGAGGACGAGGACGAACGCGCCCTGCCGTTCTTCGAGCGTGCCGGCGAGGACGAGGCGCACGTCCTCCGGCACCGGCGTGAACCCGGCGTCGTGGATCGCCCGCGTCATCGCCTGCGGGTCCACCCAGGCCCCCGGTTTCACCGTCACGGTGAGGACCGGGGGGTCGAGCATCAGCTTCGCGTTGTCAACGCCATCCTGGCGTTTGAGCCCCTTGACGAGGCTGAACCCTCAGGTCGCTCACGTCGCGCCCTTGACGGCGAGACGCACCTCGCGCACGTCCGCGAGCAGCTGCGACGTCATCAACGCCGCCGCCAGCACCACGGCGACGCCTCGCATCCCGAATCGCATCGAGCCTCCTTTCAGAAGAACATCTCCCAGCCGGCGCGCACTTCCCACGGAAAACCGGTCATCTCCTCGTCCCCCGACCGGACGAGCGGCACGAACACGCCGATGCGGTATTGCGCCCGCCCCTTCGTGAAGATCGGCGTCATGTGCACGCCGGCGAGACGCCAGTCGTTGCCGGCGCTCGATCCGTCCTCGAGGGTGTCGCTGCCGGCCACCTCCGCCCGGATCCCGGCGGCGAGGTTGAAGCCGAACTCGTCGGCGGAGTTCGGGCGCACCAGCCAGCGCCCGTACGCGGCGGTGATCTCGCCGGCGTCCCCCTTCCTGAAGCCGTCGCCGAAGTCGTGCTCGTAGAAGGCGCACGCCCACCAGGTGTCCGTCAGCCTCTCGCGATCGATCGCCCAGCCGAGCTCGAGGCCGTGGCGGCCGGAGCCCGGCTGCAGGCTGGGGTCGAGCCGGACGCCGTCGGGCCCGGCGCGGTCGTCGTCGCCGGTCGGCAGCTTCCAGCCGACGACCAGCGCCTGGCTGCGCTGCAGCCCCATCTCCTGGTGCAGGTGATAGCGCCACTTGGCGTCGAGCAGGAGATCCCCGCCGCCGGCCACGAGGGTGTCCGCGACCGTCCCGTTGATGTTCTCCTCGAAGGTGGAATGCATCCCCGGAAGGGTCATGCGCACGTTGACATAGCGGTTGATGCCGTACTGCACCGCCGCCATCTGCTCGAACTCCTCCTGGCGTGCGTCGCCGGGGTCGGTGGTCTCCCCGCGCCGCAGGTAGCCGAAGCGGAGCTCCGGATGGATCACCCCGGGGCCGAAGATGGTGGGCGTCTCGCCCCACAGCGGCTCGTGCGCCAGCGCGGGCGGCGTGCCGAGCGTCGCTGCGGCGGCGAGCAGCCCCAGGGTGGCGAGCCGGCGGAGATTCATGGAAGATTCCGCATGGCGAGAGCGTCGCGCACGGCCTGGTCGATCTCCCGCTCGTCGCCGCGCAGGTAGCCGGCGTTGATCCAGGCGATGCGTCCGGCGCGATCGACGATGACCGTCGTGGGGTGCGCCTCGAGACGGTAGAGGCGCCCGATGCGCTCCTGTGGATCGAGCAGGATCGGATAGCGCACGCCGATCGCGTCGACGAAGCGGCTCGCCTCGCCGGCGCTGGCGTTCATCTCCTCGATGCCGAGGATCTCGAGACCCTGGTCGACGTAGCGTCGGCGGATCTTCTCGAGCTCCGGCATCTCGATGCGGCAGGGCGGGCAGGCGATCCCCCAGAAGTTCAGCAGCACGACGCGGCCGCGGAGCGAGGCGAGGGAGATCGTCCCGCCGTTCATCCGGACCGCCTCGAACGCGGGCGCGGGAGTGCCACGGGCGAGCGCCGGCGCGGCCGGGCCGTCCTCGGCGGAGACAACGCCCGCAGAGGCGAGCGCCGCGGCGAGGAAAAGAAGGCGAGACGGGGAACGCGTCCCCGATCGCACGGCGGGAATCATCGACAAGGTGCACCTCGCGCGGCGGTGCCTCAAGGCGGCGCGCCGCGCCACGACTCAGGACGGAATTCTCAGGAAGAAACGGGCGGGATCAGCAGGCGGGTGGCGCGCGGGCGGAATCCGTTTCGGCGGGTGGATCCGTGCTGCCCGGGGCCAGCCGCTCGATGACGCCGCCGGCGGATGGCAGCGGGCCGAGCGCCGGCGCCGGTTGCGAGTCGAGCGCGATCACGAGGGGGGGTGGAGCGATTCCTATGCGGCCGGAGACTGACGGAGCGGCGGGCAGCAGCGTCTGGCAGCAGGGAGGCACCGGACCGCTCAGCGTCACGGTGGCCGGGTTCGAGGCGGGGCCGCTCGCCTCCATGTCTCCCGGGCAGCAGGGCTGCGCGCCGATGCAGCACCCGGCCAGAACCGGGGCGGCGAAGAGCGGCACGACGATCGCCAGGGCGACCAGCACCGGCAGGGGCCGGAATCGCCACTTCGCCCGCGCTTTTCCATGGAACATGGCGTTCAAGATACCTCACTTCGGGCCGAACACCAGCATCCAACACGATCCGGGATGACAAGAAGGGCGTCCCTGTAGCACAATCCCGCCAACGCTTTCGCTGTTCACGCTCGGACGCCCGGGAGCTGTTTCATGTTCCGCAACGCGATCCGCAGCCGTTCGTCGTTCCCGCGGGCCGATGGCCCGCCCGTCCTGCACGCTTGCCCTGCATCCGTCGAAACAGAAGGAGGGAGATCCATGCGATTCGATGCGAATCCCAGCACCCCCACCTTGTCGTGGAAGATCTGGCCGCTCCTGGCGATCGCTCTGTCGGTCGCCGGCTGCGCCGTGTCCGACGCCGACGCCAGGAAGGCGAAGGCCGGCGGGGAGATCGCCGAAGCCGGGAAGGTCAAAAAGGTGCAGCCGAACGAGCCGGGCGGCGACAAGAAGGTGGGGACGGGACAGTCGTTCAAGGGCCAGACGCAGGTCGAGGTGACGCCGGTCCCGGCCGCGGCGCCCGGCTGGTTCTCGGAGACGGCGGCGAGCGGCGAGGACGACTGGGAGCCGGCGATCGCGGTCGACCCCGGCAACGCCAACTTCGTCTACCAGCTCGTCACCCGCTACACCGGGCCGAAGCCGTGCGGCAACTGCAAGCTGCCGGCGATCCGCCTGCGCCGCTCGACCAACGGCGGCCAGACCTGGACCGAGTCGTGGCTCAAGCAGACGACCAAAGCGCAATACGACCCGCAGATCATGGTGGACATCAACGGCAACGTGCACGCGGCGTTCCTCAACGGTACGACTCCCGGATCGACTTACGTCAAGTCCACCGACCACGGCGCCACCTGGCCGACCCTGGTGGATTGGGGCGGCAATGGCGCGAAGCCGCAGTGGAACGACCATCCGTGGCTCGGCGTGTCACGCAACGGCAATGACGTGTACATCGGCTTCAACTCGAGCGACTCGTACGCCGTCGCGTCGCACAACGGCGGACTGACCTGGTCGAGCCCGGTGAAGATGAACACCGACTCGCGCTACTACTTCCACCAGGGCGTCGCCATCAGCCCGACGAATGGCAACATCGCGTACATCGCCACGAGCGACTACACCAGCGGCAACACCTACAACGGCGACTCCTTCGTGAAGGTCTGGAAGACGACCAACGGCGGGACCTCGTGGACCAGCGTGCAGCTCGACGTTTCGAAAAATGTCCCGCCGTGCGGCTGGGCCGCCGGTTGCACCCAGGGCTTCTTCGGCACCACCCCGTCGATGGCCATCGACAGCGCCGGCAAGCTGCTGATCGCCTATCACATCAACACGGTGGACAACGCGCCCGAGCAGATGTACGTGCGCACCTCGACGGACGGTGTCACCTGGACGGCGCGCCAGCAGATCTCGGTCGCGAACCCGGCGGTGAACAACGCTTTCCCGGCTGTCGCCGCGCATCCGACCACGGCGGGTGACTTCCGGGTGGCCTGGCAGGACGATCGCCAGGCGAGCACCACCGGCTTCAACACCTGGTACAAGCGGACGACCAACGGCGGCTCGACCTGGAGCGCCGACATCCGCGTCTCCGACCTGACATCGGGGGCGCCGTACAAGAACGTCAACGGGTACCTGTTCCCGTACGGCGACTACATGGAGATCTCCGTCGGCCCCGACGGCGTCAATCAGCTCACCTGGGGCGAAGGCGCCTCGTACACCGGTCCCGGCGGCTGCTGGAACGCCCGCGGGCAATAAGGGAGCGTCGGTTCGCTGACGGTGCAACGGCTCCCGGGCCGGCCCCGCTCAGCACATTTCGATTGACAGGGGGGCCCGGCCGCCGCATCTGGTAGCCGGGCCCTTTTTGCGTCCGCCGGCAAAGTGGCGGGCCGTCCACCGACTTGATCTTCCGCCGACCCGCCCATCCGTGCCGCCGAGCGCGGCGTCCTGGTGACACCACGTCCTTGCGCAGGTGCTTCGCCGCCGCGGTCGTGCTGCTCCTCGGGGCGTGGATGGCGCCCGACGCACGCGCGGCGACTTTCGGGGCCGCCTCCCTGACCGTCACCGCCGGCGGTGGGCTGAATGCCAGCACGTACAACAGCGGGTCGTTCGTGCTCGAGAACCTCTCGGTCCAGGGCGTTCGGATCGTCCGCGTCCGGCTCGATCTGTCCACGGCGCTGCTCCCGGATCTCGTCTTCGATCCGCTCGGGCTCGCCGGAGACACGGTGGCCAGGTGCCTGACGATCGACTCCAACCCGGGGCTCGTCGGCCTGGTGAGCCCGGCCGATCCCTGCTCGAGCCCGTTCAGCGCCGCGCACGACGGCGGCGACCAGGTGCTGACCCTCGACTTCGACGACTTCCGCCCCGGCCGCAGCCTGCTCTTCTCGGTGGACGTCGACCCCAGCGTCATCCGCGGGGCCGAGGCCCCCGGTCCCGGCGAATCGGGAAGCGTCTCGGGGCTGGAAATGACCGGCGCGACCATGGAGGTCACCTTCAGCGACGGGGCGGTGCTGCAGGCCGCCCTGTTCCCGATCGCCGGGGACGACGGAGGGTCGCGGGCCGTCGTACGCACCGGAGCGATTGCGTCGCTCGCAATCACGATGCCCGGCGCGCCCGTCCTCCCGGCCACGCTGCCCTCACCGTCGCAGACGGTCCGCCTGACCGGCGCGCCGGGGACGCACGCGCGGCTGCTGCGCGCCGAGGGTTCTCTCGAGACGGCCGGTCTTCCGGGAAACGGCTTCGACGTCGAGCCTTTCGAAGCCGACACCGTCGTGCAGGTCGAGCAGTGGTCGGTCACGCTCGACCTCACCGGGATCGCCGACATCCCGGTCACGTTGACCCGCGCCGGCGCGGACGCCGGCCTGAACTTGTTCGTCGCCACGGCGGTCGGACCCTCGGAGCGCACCGGCCCGCTCTCGGCGGTCCTGATCGCGGCGCCCGAGAGCTGCACCTTCGCCCCGGTGCGCTCGCCGCAACTCCTGCTGGAGGGAAACGAAATCTGGTGGATGCCGTTGCCGGGCGCCACGACCTACGATGTCGTGCGCGGCTCCCTGCCGATCCTGCGATCGACGCACGGCCGCTACGACCTCGCCACGACCGACTGCACCGGCTTCGCCGTGAATGGCACGAGCCTCACCGACGCTGCCGCTCCCGGCGTCGGTGGTGCCTGGTTCTATCTGGCGCGCGGACGCTCCTGCGGCGGCGCCGGCACCTACGACGACGGCTCCGGCTGGGGCCAGGCCGCGCCGCGCGACCCTGGCATCGATGCCGCGCCATCCTCCTGCCCCTGAGCCGGACCGCCGCCGCTCGTGTATCCTGCCGGGACGGAGGTGCTGCGATGAGACGAGCCATTCTGCGCATCGTGGGCCCGCTTCTGTTGATCGGAGCGGTCCTGCTTCCCCTGCACGCATTCGCGGCCGACAAACCCGCCGCCGGCGACGCGCCGCTGCTGGTCACCTATTACTACCTGCCCGGCTGAATGATCTGCGCGCAGTTGAAGCCCGCCGTGAGCGGGCTCGAGCAGGAGTTCCCGGGACAGGTGAAGGCCGAGAACGTGGACGCCTCGGGCGAGGCGGCGAGAAAGGACATCAAGGAGCTCGGTTTCAAGAACCACGGGCTGGTGATCCGCGACGCCAAGGGGAAGGTGCTGCACAAGGAGCCGGACCACACCGTGGACATGGACGCCGTCAAGAAGGCGATCCAGGACCTCCTCGCGCAGAAAAAGTAGCCGGCTTCAGTCGGTGCGCAGGACCAGCGCCCCGGTGAAGCCGCCGGACCTCAGATCAAGAAGGGCGCGGTTGGCGTCGCGCAGCGCGTAGTCGCGCACCTCCGGACGCAGGCCGGTGCGCGCCGCGAGCGCCAGGAACTCGTTCACGTCCACCCGCGTCACGTTGGCGACGGAACGGATCTCCTTCTCCATCCAGAGATCGGACGGGTAGTCGAGGCGCAGCAGCGCCTCCTTGTCGGCGTTCTCCTTGCGGATGGCGTTGATGACCAGCGTGCCGCCGGGGGCGAGCCCGCGCAGCGCTCCGACGATGGGCGTCCACGCGGGTGTCGTGTCGATGACGGCGTCGAGCGGGTGCGGCGGCGTCTCGAGCGTGTTTCCCGCCCACTCGGCCCCGAGCTCGATGGCGAACCGGCGCTGCGCCTCGTCGCGCGCGAAGACGAACACCTGCGCCCTCGGGTCGGCGGCGAGCGCGGTGCGCAGCACCAGGTGGGCCGAGGCGCCGAAGCCGGTCAGCCCGAGCTTTTTCCCCGGCGCGTAGCCCGAAAGACGCAGCGAGCGCCAGCCGATGGCGCCGGCGCACAGCAACGGCGCAGCATCGAGGTCGCCGATTCCGTCGGGAATCGGAATCGCGAAGGCCGCCGGTACGACCAGGCGATCGGCGTAGCCGCCGTCGACGTCGCGCCCGGTGGCGCGGAACTCCGGGCAGAGGTTCTCCCGCCCCTCGCGACAGAACGTGCAGTGACCGCAGGCGGAGAAGATCCAGGCGGCTCCGACCCGATCACCGATCCTCCAGCCGGCGGCGCCCGGGCCGAGCGCTTCCACCCGTCCGACCGCCTGGTGTCCCGGGATGATCGGCAGCCGCAGCGGCGGCATGCGTCCTTCGATCTCGTCCAGCTCGGTGTGGCAGACGCCGCACGCGGCGACGCGGATCAGGACCTCCCCGGGCCCGGGGACCGGGTCGGGGGAGTCCGCGGCCTTCAGCGGCTCGGGCTCCTCGGCCAGGGGCGCCGGCCGCTCCAGCATCATCGCCCGCATGTTGCCATTTCCAGACGAGGCTCCTAGACTGGCCGCCTCATGAACTCAATCCATCGCATCTGAACGGCGTTCCCGCCCGACGGCGTCGGGCTTGAATCGCCGGCCGCTCCCATCGCGCGCAGACCGTAGTCCGCCGCGCCGGGACCGCCGGCACAGCGAGGTCTGCATGACCAGCGTTACATCCGCGAATCTCGGCGAAACACTCGACAGACTCAGCCACGATACCATCGCGCCGGCCGCCGCCGAGGTGGATCGCACCGGCGCCTTCCCCGATCGCGCGCTGGACGCGCTGCGCGGCGCGGGGCTCCTCGGCGCCACCAGCAGCAAGGAGGTCGGCGGGCTGGGCTTCGGCCTGCGCGAGGCCTCGACGATCGTGCGTCGCGTCGCACGCGACTGCGGCTCGACCGCGATGGTCCTCTGCATGCACTACTCCGGCACGTCCGTGCTCGAGGCGCTCGGCGACCAGGAGACGCGTCGTGCGGTCGCTTCGGGTCGCCACCTGAGCACGCTCGCCTTCAGCGAGGCGGGATCCCGCAGCCACTTCTGGGCGCCCCTGGGCACGGCGACGCGCAACGGCTCGGGCGTGGTGCTGAACGCGCGCAAGTCCTGGGTCACCTCGGCGTCGAAGGCGACGGCGTACGTCTGGTCGTCGAAGCCGCTCGCGGCGGAGGGGTTCAGCACCCTCTGGCTCGTCCCGGCGACTGCCTCCGGCCTCAGCGTGCGCGGCCCCTTCGACGGCCTCGGCCTGCGTGGCAACGATTCGTCGCCGGTCGGCGCCGAGAACGTCAAGGTGCCGGAGTCGGCGATGCTCGGAGAGGACGGCCGGGGCTTCGACGTGATGATGGGGACGGTGCTGCCGGTCTTCCAGGTCCTCAACGCCTCCTTCTCGGTGGGCGCGATGGAGTCGGCGGTGGAGCGGACCGCGGCGCACGCCTCGGGGCAGCGCTACGGCCACATCGACGCGTCGCTCGCCGATCTCCCGACGATTCGCGCCAATGTCGCGCGCATGCGCATCAAGACCGATGCCGCCGCGGCGCTGCTGGACGACACCCTCGCGGCCGCGACGTCCGGCCGCGCCGACGCCATGCTGCGCGTCCTCGAGAGCAAGGCGATGGCGGGGGAGACGGCGAACGAGGTGCTCGATCTGGCCATGCGCACCTGCGGCGGCCAGGCCTTCCGCAAGGAAGTCGGCGTCGAGCGGCTGTTCCGCGACGCGCGCGCCGCCGGCGTGATGGCGCCGACGACCGATCTCCTCTACGACTTCATCGGCAAGGCGGTCTGCGGCCTGCCGCTGTTCTGACGGAGGCGGACATGAGTGACACGCTGGTGCTGGGGGCGGTCGCCTACGACCCGAAGGTCGTCACCATCTGGGACGGCTTCAAGGCGTGGTTCGAGCAGCGCGGCCTGCCCTTCGACTACGTGCTGTTCTCGAACTACGAACGGCAGGTGCAGGCGCAGTTCGAAGCCGTCATCGACGTCGCGTGGAATTCGCCGCTCGCGTGGCTGCAGACCGAGCGCATCGCCGCCGCGACCGGGCATCACGCGCAAGCGATCGCCATGCGCGACAGCGACCAGGACCTGACTTCGATCGTCGTCGTGCGGGCCGACTCGAACATCACGGCGATCGAAGGACTGCGCGGCAGGCGCGTCGCCGTCGGCGCATCCGACTCGCCGCAGGCGACCCTCATCCCGCTCGGTCATCTCGCGGCGGCGGGACTCGAGCCCGGCACGGCGTTCGAGGTGCTGGTCTTCGATCGTCTCCCAGGCAAGCACGGCGACCACATCGGCGGCGAGCGGGACGCCGTCCGCGCCCTCGTGCGCGGCGACGCGGACGCCGCCTGCCTCATCGACTCGAACCATCTCCTGTTCTCGCAGGACGGCACCCTGCCCGCCGGCGCCGCCCGCGTCCTGGCGCGCACCGCGCCGTACGACCACTGCAACGTCACCATCCTCGGGGAAGCGACCGCCAGGATGCATCGATTCCGCGAGCTCCTGCTCGGGATGCGCTACGCGGATCCCGACGTGCGCGCCCTCCTGGATCTCGAGGGCCTGAAGGAGTGGCGCCCGGGACGCACGAGCGGCTATGCGCCGCTCGCCGCCGCCGTGGATCGATTCGGGACGATCGAGTCGTTCGTCGCCGGCGTGGCGGCCCGGTGCGGATAGACCTCGGCGATCTCGGCTTCGACGAAGGAGGCCACCTCCTCGTCAAGCGGGCGCTGCGCGGCCTGTCCGCCGGCGCCGAGCTCGAGGTGCGCGGCACGAGCCCGGACCTGGACCTGCACCTCGGCACCTGGTGCCGCGCCCAGGGTCACCGCGTCCGCGCCGCCGCGGGCGCCTGGAGTGTCGCGCCGGCCGCCGGGCACGGCCGGCACGAGGACGCGCGCGCCGGCCACGCCGATGCGAGCCGTCCCGGCGCCGTCGTCGAGCGTCCGCCCGCGACCTGGGGACTGGCGGCGCGCGGCGCCCGGGTCGAGCCGGGGTCTCCCGACTTCGGCTTCACGCTGGCCTGTCGGATCGAAGTCTGGAGCGACGATGCCGCGCGGCTGTACGCCCAGGCGGTGGCGGCGCAGTGGGACCCGGCCACGGCCATCCCGTGGAGCGCGCCGTTCGAGCTGCCCGACGACGTCGAGGACGCCGTCGTGCAGGTGATGACCTATCTCATCGAGAACGAGACCGCTGCCCTGGTCATCCCGAGCCGCTTCATCGCCCGCCTGCACCCGCATTTCCGCGAAGTGATGCAGCTCCTGGCGGTCCAGGCGGCGGATGAGGCGCGCCACATCGAGGTCTTCACGCGTCGGGCGCTCCTGAAACGCGCCGAGCCCGGACTTTCGACCGCGGGAGGGCAGGCGAGCCTGCTGACCCTGGTGCAGGAGCCCGACTTCCCGATCGCGTCGTTCCTGCTGTCGGTGCTGGGTGAAGGGACCTTCCTGATCCTGCTGCGCTTCCTCGAAGCGCACGCCCCCGACCCGGTGACCGCCGCCGTGGCGCGCCTGGCCGCGCAGGACGAGGCCCGCCACGTCGCCTTCGGCCTCGCCCACCTGCGACGCCACCTCGCCGAGGATCCAGGCTTCCGCGCCCGTCTCGCCTCGGCCGTCCGTCGCCGTCATGACGCCCTGCGTCACACCGCCGGCCTCAACGCCGAGGTCTTCGATGCGCTGCAGCTCCTGGCCTCGGGCTCGGACGCGCCCGCGGCCCTGCGCCAGGGCCACCGCCAGGTCCAGGCCCTCCTCGGCGACATGGACACGGCCCGCCAGAACAACCTCGAGCGCCTCGGCTTCACTCCGGAAGAGGCCGCCGACCTGTCGAGTCTCCACACCCGGAACTTCATGTAAACACGGTGTCACCACGCCCCGAGCCGGGATGCCTCGCGATTTCGCCGGATTCGCTCAAGGGTGATAGGCTCTCCGCCGGCCAGCTCGACGGGGTCCACGAAGGTGGTTCGCGGGCTCGGGGGGCCTCAGGAACCAGCGTCCAGCGATCCGTCCGGATCCCGAGTACGACCATGAGCGAGCCCGTCATCTGCCTTGGGCAGCAGCCCTGCGGCTTCTTCCCGAAGCGCTTCCTCGTCGCCAAGATCACCGCGGCGCGCCGCCTGCAGCAGCGCATCGGCGGCCGCATCGTCTGGTTCTTCCACGACAGCGACCACGACTACCGCGAGACCACCACACCGCTGCGCGACCGGCAGACGGGCGATCTCAAGCACATCAACTTCGACCAGGCGAACAAGATCCAGAAGAAGTACTCGCCGCTCTTCCTCAAGCGCATCCGTCCCGACTGGCAGGAACGCACCGCGCGCGTCATGCCCTGCTTCGTCGAGCCGGCTCTTCAGGATGTCTTCGAGCAGGCGCAGGGCGGGACGGCTTCCGAGTTCTGCCTCGACATGTATCGCCGGCTCGGGCTCATCGATGACATCGTCATCGTGCGCTCCGGCGATCCCGAGGTGCGCCGCCGCGCCGTGGCCATCGACGACTTCTATGCCGACATCCCCTACGAGGGCGAGATCGTGCGGGCGCGCGTGCAGGACGGACGCTACATCCTGCACCGCGGCGGCGATCAGTTCCTCGAGATTGCCGGCCCCGCCACCGTCGCCAAGGAGCAGATCAGCCCGACGCGCGACACGCGGCTGCGCTGGATGCAGTCGGTCGTGGGCTGCACGCACTACGTCTGCGGCGCGGGGGAGGCAAAGTACCTGAACAAGGACGAGGCTCCCGGCATCGAGTTCGTCGATCGGGATGTCGTGGAACGGCCGCACGAGTCGTGGATCGGGGAGGAGGAGCCGCCGCATGCCGCCGCGCGCGTCTGATCCGTCCCGCCTGCGCATCCTCGCGGTCGGCCCGCATCCGGACGATGTCGAGTTCGGCTGCGGCGCCATCCTGATCGGCGAGGCGAAACGCGGCCACGCCGTCACCGTTCTCAATCTCTCGCGCGGCGAGTCCGGGACGAGCGGCACGCCGGAGATCCGGGCGCGCGA
>DASYQE010000351.1:0-7102 GCA_036005805.1 Candidatus Polarisedimenticolia bacterium
TCCGTTCCTCATCCTGTACCTGACGCACGATCTCGGGCAGTCGCCGTCGCGCGCCGCGCTGGCGATGGCGGTCTACGGGCTCGGGGCGGTCGCGACCGCGCCCTTCGCCGGGCGGCTCGCCGACCGGATCGGGCCGCGGCGCATCGTCACGACCTCGCTCCTGTCGGCGGGACTGCTCCTCCTGCCGTACCCGTGGCTGCGCTCGTACCCGGCGATCCTGGCGCTCACCTTCATCTGGTCGGTGGCCGGAGAGGCGCTGCGCCCGGCGACGCTCTCGTGGATCAGCGGCGTGGTGAAGCCGTCGCAGCGGCGCGCCGCCTTCGCGCTCAACCGCTTGGCCGTGAACCTGGGAATGAGCATCGGGCCGGCCGTCGCCGGCTTCATCGTGGAGCGATCGTTCGCGGCCATCTTCTTCCTGGATGCGCTGACCTCGATCGTCTCCGGCGGCATCGTGCTCTTCGCGACGAAGGAGCTGCTCCCCACCGCATCCGGCGCTCCAGCGCGGCGGGCCGCCGGGGCTCTTCCGGGAACGCCCGACGACCCGGCCGGCGGCGCCAACCTCAGCGTCAGCGCAGGCGCCGACTCCGCCGTGAATGCGAGCACTGGCGCAGGCGCAAAGGGTCAACGCGCGCTGCGCGACCCGTCCTTCCTCTACTTCCTGCTCGGCTGCCTGCCGGTGCAGATCGTCTTCTTCCAGCACGCCTCGACGCTGCCGCTCTATCTCGTGCGCGACCTCGGGCTGACGGAGTCGATGTACGGGATGATGTTCACCATCAACACGCTGCTCATCATCACGCTCGAGGTGCCCCTCAACGGCTCGATGTCCGCCTGGTCGCACCGGCGCACCCTGGCGCTGGGGGCGCTCCTGACCGGGCTCGGCTTCGGAGGCGTCGGGCTCGTCCATTCCGCGCTCGGCGTGGCCATGATGGTCGTCGTCTGGACCTTCGGCGAGATGGTCCTGCTCCCCGGAAGCGCGGCCTTCGCCGCCGACATCGCGCCTCCCGAGCGGCGCGGCGAGTATCTCGGCCTCTACTCGATGTCGTTCAGCGGCGCCTTCGCCCTCGCCCCCTGGCTCGGCGCGCGCACCATGGAGCTGCTGTCGCCCCGGGCCCTCTGGGCCGCGGCGGCGCTGTGCGGGATTCTCTCGGCCCTGCTGCTTGTCCGCGTCCGGCCGGCCCGGCACGTCGCGCACGGCGCCGAGCCGGCGTAACAGGTCGGGAACCCGCTTCCGGCATGTAGAATCGGGCGTGATGAGTACCAGTCCCGCCGGGGTCCCGCTTCCCCTCGTCGTGGAACCGATGCGCCCCGAGGACTGGCCCGCCGTCCGATCGATCTACGAGGCGGGCATCGCCACCGGCAACGCGACCTTCGAAACGCAGGCCCCCTCCTGGGAGGCGTGGGATCGGGACCACCTGAAGGCGCCCCGGCTGGTGGCGCGGACCGGGGCGGGCGCCCCGATCGTCGGCTGGGCTGCGGTCGTGCCGGTGTCGGGGCGCTGCGTCTACGGCGGCGTCGCCGATCTCAGCGTGTACGTTGCTTCCGAGGCGCGCGGGCATGGCGTCGGCCGGGCGCTTCTCTCGGCGCTGATCGCCGCGTCCGAGGAGGCGGGGCACTGGACTCTGCAGGCGGGCATCTTCCCCGAGAACGCCGCGAGTCTGGCGCTGCATCGCTCGCTCGGTTTCCGCGAGGTGGGGACGAGGGAGAAGATCGGGAAGATGAACGGCCGCTGGCGCGATGTGCTCCTCCTCGAGCGCCGCAGCCGCAAGGTGGGTGCGGAGTGAGCCAGCCGCCGCGCACCGGATCCGGTCCCACCGCCGCCTCACTGTCGGCCGGATTCGTCGGCCTCGGCATCATGGGACGGCCCATGGCCGGACACCTGCTGCGCGCCGGCTTCCCGCTGACCGTCTTCAACCGCACCGCCGCGCGCGCCGACGAGCTCGTCGCGGCCGGGGCGCGCCGCGCCGGATCTCCCGCCGAGGTCGCCCGCGCCGCCGAGGTGATCGTCGTCAACGTCACCGACTCGAAGGACGTCGAGGAGGTCGTCATGGGTCCAGGCGGACTCGCCGAAGGGATTCGCCGCGGATCGGTGGTCGTGGACATGAGCACGGTCGCGCCCGCGACCGAGCGCCGCATGGCCGCTTTGCTGCGCGAGCGCGGGGCCGACTATCTCGACGCGCCGGTCTCCGGCGGGGACGTGGGGGCGAAGAACGCCACGCTCGCCATCATGGTCGGCGGCGAGGCGGCGGCGCTCGAGCGGGCACGTCCGCTGCTCGAGAAGCTGGGCAAGGCGATCACCCACTGCGGGCCGGTGGGCCACGGGCAGCTCACCAAGCTCGCGAACCAGATCCTCGTCGGCGTGACGCTCCTCGGTGTCTCGGAGGCGATCTCCTTCGCGCGCAAGGGCGGTCTCGACCCCGAAGTGATGCTGCGTGCCGTCTCGGGAGGTGCTGCCGGGTCGTGGCAGCTCTCGAATCTCGGCCCGAAGATCCTCGCGGACGATGTGGCGCCCGGCTTCATGATCGATCTGATGCTCAAGGATCTCCGGCTCGTCGCCGAGACCGCCGAGGCCGCCGGTGCCGAGCTCCCCGCCACCGAAATCATGAGCCGCCTGTTCGACGCGGCGCGCGGGCAGGGCTGGGGACGCGAAGGAACGCAGGCGCTCGGACGCGTGGTGGCGGCGCTCTCACGCAAAGACTCATGACGCGCCCGCTTCGACCGGTCATCAAGAAGCGGTCCGGGGCAGTGGCCGCATCGGGCGCGGAGGCCGGCCCGGCCGCGGCCCCGACCAGAGCCGCGTCCGATGCCGGCATCGCGCGGCGGAACCTTTTGCGCGCCGACGCCGACTTGACCGGTGCGGTGGATACCGCCGTCGCCCGGGCGGCCCGGGTGGCGGGACCGGCGCTGGTCTGCCGTCCCGGCTGCAGCGAGTGCTGCATCGGGCCGTTCCCGATCACGCGCCTCGACGCGTGGCGCCTGCGCGAGGGTCTCGAGGCCCTGCAGCAGTCCGATTCAGCGCGCGCGGCCCGGATTCTCGAACGGGCGCGAGCCGCCGTCGAGGCGCTGCGCGACGGTTTCCCCGGAGACGCCGGGTGCGGCCTTCTGCAGGGAGACGAAGAGGCGGAGGATCGGTTCCTCGAGCGCCATTCGGAGCTGCCGTGCCCTGTCCTCGACCCGGCCACGCAGACGTGCGAGCTGTACGCGCACCGGCCGGTGTCGTGCCGCACCTACGGCCCTCCCGTGCGCTTCAACGGGCAGGATCTGCCTCCGTGCCGCCTGTGCTTCACGACGAGCGAGCCGCAGCAGATCGAAGCCGCCCGCGTCGAGCCGGACAAGGCCAAGCTCGAGCGCGCCATCCTCGACCGCCTGAAGCGCGACGACGGCGAGTCGCGCGAAACCCTGATCGCCTGGGCCGTCCAGCGGACCGACCTCTGATTCGGCAGCCGCGTCCCAAGCCTGATCGGACCCGGGTATTGCGCACCCCGACGCCGTGTCTCGGAATCGGGTCCTGAGGCCCTGTTCCAGGCGGGTTCCGGTTGACAGAGGCAGCCTCTCGGCGTAAACCTTCAGCAGAACCCAGTCCCATGTCGTCGCCGCAGGGAGCCGCTGCCGTGGAAGCAGGATTCCTCCGTCCGTCGACCCCCCGAAGGTCATCCCGAAGCGCTGTCACGCAGCGGTTCCCGTTCGCGCTGGTCTGGCTCGGGATCGTGTTCGCCTTCCTTCCGGCACCGGCCGCGGCACAGGGGCTCCCGCTCTGCGGGGACGTCGACCGGGACAGCTACGCCTTCTGCACGGCGACATGTGACGCCACCGGACTGCAGTGCGGCGATTGCAATGACCTTGACGGGACGATCCATCCCGGGTTGGCCGAAGCCTGCGACTGCAAGGACAACGACTGCAATGGATTGGTCGACGACATCCCGGGCGAATGCGACGCGGACGGGGACGCCATCGTCTGCGAGAACGACAATTGTCCCCTGGTCAACAACCCGGACCAGGCGGATATCGATGGAGACGGCACCGGGGATGAGTGCGACAACTGCCCGGCAGTCACCAACGTGGACCAGCTCGACCGGGATGGTGACGGCGTCGGCGACTTTTGTGATCAGTGTCCTGTCGATCCCGATCCACAGGCCTTCTGCGTCGTCCCGATGGCCTTTTTCGACAACAAGTCGCCGGCGGGGCGCGGCTCCGGTCTCGTGACCTGGACGACCGGCACGGAGCTCGACGTCCTGGGGTTCAACATCGTCCACTACGAATCGAACGGGTCCCGGACGCAGATCAATCAGGTGATCATTCCCTGCCTGCATTGCACTGATGGCCTCGGCGCGGACTACGCCTCTGTGATTCCCAAACACAAGAGCGGCCGGGATCTCTACCTCGAGCTGTTGCGCGTGAACGGTGTCATCGACGTCTACCCGGTCTGGCGTCGCTGAGAAGTGGAGCGAGCGTGAACCGGCAAGGGGTTGGAACATGAGATTGCATGCGATGGGGTGGAGAGCCGCCGGCACCCTGCTGTTCCTGCTCGCGGTCGGAGGATCGGCGCTCTGGCCGCCAGGATTCGTGATGGTCGCGATGGCGCAGGGACTGCCGCCGTGCCCCGACCCCGATGGTGACGGCTTTGCCGCCTGCACTGGGACGTGCGATGCGACCCACCTGGAGTGCGGCGACAACTGTCCCGCCATCCCGAACGCGACTCAGTCGGACATGGACCAGGATGCTGTTGGGGATGCCTGCGACAACTGTCCGTTCACGCCGAACCTCAATCAGCCGGACACCGACAACGACGGTGTCGGAGACGCCTGCGACAACTGTCCTAACCAGGCGAACCCGGACCAGCGGGACACCGATCACAACGGCGTGGGAGACGCCTGCGACGAGCCCTGCTTCGGAGGAACGGATCCCGACAACGACGGCTTCGGGGTCTGCGACAACTGCCCCACCATTCCAAATCCGAGCCAGTCGGACGCCGACGCGGATGGTGTCGGCGATGCCTGTGACAACTGCCCGGGCATACCGAACGCAACCCAGGCCGATGACGATCTCGACGGCATCGGCAACCTCTGCGACAACTGCCCTGGATTTGCAAACTCCTCCCAGGTCGATGTCGACGGAGACGGCCTCGGAGACGCCTGCGACAACTGTCCGATGTATCCGAACCCTGATCAGACCGATCAGGACGGCGACGGCCTGGGCGGGGCCTGCGACCCGTGTCCTTTCGATACGGACCCGGTGTGCGTGGACGAGTTCCAGGCCCATCTCGACCTGCACAGTCCGGCGGGACGGGGATCGGGCCTGGTGACCTGGATCCCGATGGGGGAATTCAACACGCTCGGATACAACGTCGTGCACTACGAAAACGACGGGACCCGCGTGCAGATCAATGTGGCGCTCATCGCCTGCCAGGCCTGTTATACGGGCGCCCGCCCGACTTACGCCTTCATCATTCCGAAGCACAAGAGCGGCAAGAACCTCTTCATCGAGATCGTGCCGTTCCAGGGGGCGACCGCCTCGTACCCGGTCAGCAAGTAGGAAGGAGGGCCACCATGGAGTCCAGACCAAGTCGTCCGCTCTTTCGCCTCGTCACCGGGAGCGTGAAGCCGGCGGTCGCAGTCTTCCTGGCGTTGCTTTGCAGCGCGGCCCTGTTGGCCTTGCCCGGGGATGTGGCGGCGCAGGGGCTCCCGGCGTGCCCGGACGCAGACGAGGACGGGTACGCCTTCTGTACGGCCGCGTGCGAGCCTCCGGCGGTCCAGTGCGGCGACTGCAACGACAGCGACCCGACCATCCACCCCGGGGTCCTGGACACGTGCGACTGCAAGGACAACGACTGCAACGGGATCGTGGACGACTCCTGCGACCAGGATGCGGACGGTGACGGCCTCGTGTGCGGGGTCGACAACTGCCCCCTGGTGCCCAACGCGAACCAGCTGGACGTGGACGATGATGGCTTCGGCGACGCGTGCGACAACTGTCCCAACGTTGCGAACCCGGGTCAGACGGACATGGACCTGGATGGCTGGGGCGATGCCTGCGACAACTGTCCCGCGACTCCGAACCCGACGCAGAGCAACCAGGACTTGGACGGCCTCGGCGACGCGTGCGACATCTGCCCGACCGTGCCGAGTGCGTCGAACCTCGACTCGGACGGTGACGGCTGGGGCGACGCGTGCGACAACTGCCCCTTCGTCGCGAATGCGAACCAGGCGGATGACGACAACGACTTTGTCGGCAACGTCTGCGACAACTGTCCGACCGTGCCCAACCATCTCCAGGCCGACGACGATGGGGATGGCATCGGCAACAGTTGCGACAACTGTCGCACGGTCCCGAACCCGGGCCAGGAGGATTGCGACGCCAATGGCGTCGGCAACGCCTGCGACGAATGCTTCGAGCCGCCTCCCGGATTCCCCAACCCCTGTGGCTGCGGGATCCAGCGGGTGACCGACGTCGCCATCGACTTCCAGAGCCCCGCCGGAAAGGGCTCAGGCCTCGTCACCTGGCAGACGAACCATGAACACGACGTCGCCGGGTTCAACGTCGTCACGTACGACTCGGGTCCGCGCGTCCAGCTGAACCTGTTGCTCATCCCATGCCAGCAATGCTCGACGGGTCTCGACGCTTCGTATGCCCAGGTGATTCCCAAGCACAAGGGAGGGCACTCGATTTACATCGAGCTGGTCCACGTCGGCGGAGCGGTCGACACGTGGGGCCCCGCCGCGAGAAACTGAGGCGTCAGGCGATCGGGGCGGGGGCGGCGAGGCTCTGCGCGATGAAGGCGTCGTGGTCGCGCAGCGCGCGGGCCACCAGCGCCTCCTTTTTCTTCCGCTTGTCGCGGATCTCCTGCGCGAGCGGCGGCAGCAGGCCGAAGGCGATGTTGGCCGGCTGGTAGTTCTTCGGCTCGGACGACGAGATGTAGCGGCCGAGCGCGCCGAGCGCCGTGGTCGCGGGAAAATGCACGATCGGTAGTCCGTCCGCCAGGCGCGCCGCGTTGACGCCGGCCATCAGCCCCGAGGCCGCCGATTCGAGGTACCCCTCGACGCCGGAAATCTGCCCGGCGAAGAACAGATCCGGCCGGCGGCGCGCCTGGAAGGTCGGCATCAGGATG
>DASYQE010000352.1:0-27644 GCA_036005805.1 Candidatus Polarisedimenticolia bacterium
CATCGAGCCCCACGGCGTGGCGGGGAAGACCTGCCGCCCGCGCCGCTCGAAGCGCCCGCCCCCGAGGTTGCGCCACAGCTCGTCGTGCCCCTGCATCGACAGGACGTAGAGATCGGGCAGGCCGTCGGCGTCGTCGTCGAAGGCGATCGCGTCCCCCGACCAGGCGGTGTGCACGAGCCCCGTCTGACGCGACGCCTCTTCGAAGCGGCCGCCGCCGGCGTTGCGGAAGAAGAGCGACGTCTCGCTGCGGTCCGGGTGCAGGTGCCCGGCGAAGGCGTCGGGGAACGAGACGAACAACCCGTCGGCGCGCCGCTCGTCGCCGGTGTAGCGTCCGACGCTGGTCACGAAGAGATCCAGGTCGCCGTCGCCGTCGGCGTCGAAGAACACCGCCCCGGAGGCGTGCCCGCCATTCCCCCCGACCCCGGCCGCCGTGGTGATGTCGGTGAAGCGCCCCTCCCCGTCGTTGCGGAAGAGCAGGTTCCCGGCGCGGATCGCGGTGACGTAGAGATCGGAGTCGCCGTCGCCGTCGATGTCGGCGAAGGACGCCCCGACGCAGGCGCGGTCCCCGACGGCGACACCGGCGGTCGCCGTGATGTCCTCGAAGCGGCCGTCGCCGAGGTTGCGGTAGAGCCCGTTCGGCCCCGCCTGGTTGACGAAATACAGGTCGGTGCGCCCGTCGCCGTCCACGTCGGCGGCCGCCACGGCCGTGCCGTGGTCGTAGTGGGTCGGCCGGAAGTAGCGGGTGAGGTCCTGGCTCGCGACGTTGCGGAACGGGATCCCCGCGGCCCCGAGCCGGTCGGTGAACCGGAAGGCGTGCGGCGCCCGCAGGCCGTTCGCCGCCGCCTGCTGTTCGCTGCGGCGCGCTTCGTACCAGTGGGGATCGCCGGCGTCCTCGGGGAAGTGCAGGTCGGTGACCGGAGGCTCCGCGACGAGCGCCTGGAGCGCCTGGGTCACGTCGTCGAGACCGTGATCGCCGAGAGGATCCGCCAGGCTCCGCACCCCGCCCTGCCGATCGACGAGGACGAAGCTCTGGCTGTGCAGGATGGGCATGGCGGCGTCGTCCTGATCCTCGACCGGCAGCTTGAAGCCGTCGCGCACGAGACCGCGCACCGCGGCGCGCGCGCCGGTCAGGAACGTCCAGCGGGCCGGGTCGGCGTGGACGCGGGCGCCATAGTCGCGGAGCACCTCGGGACGGTCGTACTCCGGATCCACGCTGATGGAGACGAAGCGGACGTCCTCGAGGACCGGGTCGGACGCGCACGCCGCGGCCAGCTCGGCCATGCGGCCGGTGATCATCGGGCAGGTGCCGGCGCAGCGGGTGAAGATGAAGTCGGCGACCCAGACCTTCCCGCGGAGGTCCAGCAGACCGGACGAGAGCCCCTGCTCGTTCTCGAGGACGAACTCCGGAAGGCGGAGGAGAGCCCGCGGACGGCCGGCGCGGGCTGATACGGCCGCGCCGCCGGACCGCTGGGCGTCGTTCCGGTCGGCGGCGCCGAGCCAGTTGTATTCCCGCAGGACCACCAACACGACCGCGACGGACAGAAGACCAGCCATCAGGAGGGTCCCGGCGAGACGCCGCCCGGGAGCGCGGCCGGCGCTCGACCGGGATGGATGTTCCGGAGCGGGGCCTGGCTCCGTCTGCGAGGGAGGCGACGTCCCGGCCGGGCGGTCCTGGCGTCCGCCCCCGCCCGCTCTTTTCTTTCGGCGGCTCAACCGAGCACCGCCCGGGTCTGCCGTTCGACCCAGGCGCGATAGGAGACGGGATCCTCGACGACGAGCCAGCCGCGGGAGCGATCGTCGTGCGGGCGGCCACACAGCTCGTCGCCGCGCAGCGCGAACCGGCCCGGCCGGGCGGCGACGAAGCGGAACTCGGACGGCAGTCCCGGGGCCGCGAAGTCGCGCAGCCCGAGCGCCGGCAGGGTGAAATCGCTGATGTAGTCGCGGCTGGCGAGCGCCAGGACCACCTCGGCCCCGACCGGCACGTGCACTTCACGCCCGGTGGGGATCTCGGCGACCCCGTGCGTCTCTTCGAGGAGATAGGACGCCTGCCAGGTCGTGTCGTGTGCCACCATGCGCACTGCGATCGAGTCGAGGCGCGCCGGGAGCCGCGCCCGGCAGGCGATCGAAGCCGCGAGGATGATGACGACGCCGACTCTTGTCATGACAGCAAGACTCAACGCAGGACGGCGGGATGATGTTTCCAACAGTCCGGTGACGAGGAGCGCGAGTTGGCGCGCGCCGCGGAGACCGCACCGCGTCCCGCTTTCGGACGGCGTTCAGCCGCGGGAACGTTCCACCGCGTGCGAAAATCCGGATCCGCGCGACGGACCTTCGCGGCGGGGGGATTCATGACGCATTGTCATTTCCGCATCGGCGGCGCCGGCGCCTGAGAATTGCGTAGTCTCCGGTACGATCGGCGCTCTCCCGCCTCCCTATAATCCGGGCCAACGAATCAACGTCATCACCGTCGGTGGATGTGCGACCCGGTTCGGCGCCGGGGTCGCGGTCAGGTGTTCGGCAATGACGCGTCCGCGGCTGGGTGTCTACGTCGTGGCCATCGCCACGCTGTTCGTGGTCCTTTTCCTCCGCTGGATCCTCGACCCCTGGGTCGGCGACTCGCAGCCCTACTCGACCCTTTACGCCGCGACCGCGCTGATCGTGTGGCTCGGCGGCTATCGTCCCGCGGTCCTGGTCGCGGTCCTCGGTTATGCGCCGGCAACATGGCTCTTCGCCAGCCCGCGCGCCACGCTGGCGCAGGGGATCCCGCGTGGCCCCCTGGCGCTGCTGCTCTACCTCGTCACCTGCGCCATCGTCATCGGCTTCGGCGAAGCGCTGCGGCGCGAGGGAACGCGGGCCGACGCCGCGCGCCGCGACGCCGACCGGCACGTGCTGCGCCTCCAGGAGACCGAGAGCCGCTTCCAGGCCCTCGCCGACTGCGCGCCGGTCCTCATCTGGATGAGCGACGAGAGCGGCGCCACCCGGCTGGTCAATGCACCGTACCGCGAATACACCGGCCACGACGGCAACGATCCGACGGACGGCGGAGGGGGTCGCGACGTCTGGCGCCGGCTGCTGCACCCGGACGACCGGGACGAGTGCGAGTCGGTGCTGCGCGGCGCGCTCCGGTCGCACGCTTCGTTCCGCCACGAGGCGCGGCTGCGCGGGCGGGAGGGCGGTTATCGCTGGTTCGACCTGTGCGGCCGGCCGCGCTTCGAGGCCTCGCGCTTCGTGGGGCACGTCGGCATCGGCATCGACGTGACCGAGCGGCATGAAGCCCGGACGGCCGCGGTCCAGGACCGCCTGCGGTTCGAGGAGGAGATGAAGCGGGCCGACCGGTGCAAGGACGAGTTCCTGGCCACGCTCGCGCACGAGCTGCGCAATCCGCTCGCGCCGATCCGCAACGCGGTGCAGATCCTCAAGGCCCGGGGCGCGCAGGAGACCGAGCTCATCTGGGGGCGCGAGGTGATCGAGCGCCAGGTGGGCCAGATGGCGCGCCTCCTCGACGATCTCCTGGACGTCAGCCGCATCGGCCGCAACCGGTTCGAGCTGCGCCTCGCCCGGGTTCCGCTGCGCGACATTCTCCAGAATGCCGTCGAGACCAGCCGTCCCATCATCGCCGAGTCGCGCCACGCGCTCGAGGTGGTGCTCCCCGAGGGCCCGCTCGACCTCGACGCCGATCCGGCGCGCCTGACGCAGGTCTTCCTGAACCTCCTGAACAACGCCGCCCGCTACACCCAGGAAGGTGGACGCATCCGCCTGCACTGCGAGGCGAACGGAGCGGAGGTCCAGATCGCGGTGTCGGACACCGGGGTCGGCATCGCGCCGGAGATGTTGCCGCGCATCTTCGACATGTTCTCGCAGGTCGAGACGGGGGAGCGGGCGCGGCCCGGGCTGGGCGTCGGCCTGGCGCTGGCGCGACGCCTGGTGGAGCTGCACGGCGGGAGCATCGAGGCGCGCAGCGCCGGGCTGCAGCGCGGCAGCACCTTCGTCGTGCGCCTGCCGCGCGCCGCGGCCGCCCCGGCCCCGGCGCCGCGCGTGGCCGAGATGCTGCGACCGGCTTTCGTCCCGGCGAAGCGCAGCGTGCTCGTCGTGGACGACCTGAAGGACGGCGCGTTGAGCCTGGCGCGTCTGCTCGGCCACGCCGGGCACGACGTGCACGTCGCCTTCGACGGCGAGGAGGCCCTCGCCGCCGTGGAGCGCTGGCGGCCGGAGATCGTGCTCCTCGACATCGGCATGCCCCGGATCAACGGCTACGACGTCTGCCGCCGCATCCGCCATCAGCCCTGGGGACGGGACACGGTGATGATCGCCGTGACCGGCTGGGGCCAGGAGCACGATCGGCAGCGGAGCGAAGCGGCCGGATTCGAGCGGCACCTGGTGAAGCCGGTGGATCCGTCGGCGCTCCTGTCGTTGCTCGACACACTGCCGCGACGTCCATCGATGCCGGTTCCCCCGCACGCACCGGGGGACGGCCAGCCGCTGCCCCGCGGCGCGCGCGTCTGACCTCCGCCGCGCCCGCCCCGCCCGGGGGGACGGTCCCGCTACAATGCGCGGCGTGACCATCGCCCGATATCGACTCGCGATGCCCTGGACGGCGCCTTTTTCGGCGCTCCTGCTCGTGCTCCTGGCGGGTCTCGGCGTGTGGGTGCTGGCCGGGCGCCAGCCCGGCGACCAGGGCTCCGCCTTCGAGACGGTCTTCGCGGCGGTCTGGCTCTTCGCCCTCGTCGTCCATGGCTACCGGCTGTGCACCGCGGTGCGGGAGATCGAGGTGCACGAGGGCGACGACGTGGAATTCATCTCCTGGGTGCAGCGCGTCCGCCTGCACGCCCGCGAGATTCTCTCGGTGCGGGCCATCCCCGGACGCTGGCAGCGCATCGTCATCCGCCACCAGGGAGGATCGGTCACCCTGGCCGGCCCGTTCGATCAGTTCCACCAGTTCCTGGCGGAGCTGAAACAGGTCCAGCCCGCGGTCGAGATCCAGGGGCTCTGAGCCCCGGCCTCACTCCGTCCGCAGCAGCTTGAAGGCGTGGGTCCAGTCGTTGCGCAGGAAGCCGGGGATGCACCAGAGCATGCAGAGGGGTTCGATGGCGCGCGCCGCCTCGGCCTTGCCCATGTCCACGGCCTCCCAGCCGAACTGTTGCACGAGACGGGTGACGGTGGTCTTCGCGCCGTCGTCGTTGCCGCAGATGAACATGCTCGGCGCGCCTCCCTTGAGCTTCGGGTCCACCATCAGGGCGCTGCCGACCGAGTTGAAGGCCTTGACGAAATGCGCCTCAGGGACTTCCTGCTGCAGGCGCTCCATGAGCGACTCGTCGAGCGTGGTGAAGAAGGCGAGCACGCCGTTCACCGGCGGCCGGTCGTCGCGGATGGGATTGGTGACGTCCACGACCACCTTCCCCGGGAGGTTCTCCGGCCCCGCGGCGCGCAGCGCCTTCGAGGCGGCCGTCCCCTTCACCGCCAGCACGACGACCTCGCCGAAGCGGGCCGCCGCGTCGAAGCCGCCGGTTTTCGCCGCCGGGTGCGTCACCTGCCAGTCGCGCAGCTTCTCGGGCTCGCGCGACCCCATCATCACCTCGTGACCCTTCTTGAGAAACCCCGCTCCGAGGGTCTTCGCGACCTCTCCGGATCCGAGCACGCCGATCTTCATGTCCCCTTCTCCCGCGCCTCTCCGTCGCGACGATGCGATGGTGGGTCGGGAACAAGACTAACCCGGACGCGTCCGCCATCCAACGCCGGCGCGAGAACACGGTCTGGTCCTGGCCGGAAAAACTCTTCGCGATCCTGTCGGGACAACCCTGATTGCCGCGATCCGCGGCGGGGTATCATCGCCGCGTCGATGTGAACCGACCTCTCCCGAGGCATGAGGATGCTGGCGATGACGATTCCCGATCTTTCCGAGCGGCCGCACCGGCTGACGGTGGAGCGCGCCATGGCGGCGGCTCCCCACGATCTGTTCCGCGCCTGGACCGAGCAGTTCGAGCGCTGGTTCGCGGCGCCCGGGACCGTGGTGATGCGGCCGATGGTGGACGAGCCGTTCTTCTTCGAGACGATGATGCAGGGCGAGCGCCACCCGCACTACGGGCGCTTCCTCAAGCTCGATCCGGACCGGCTCGTGGAGCTGACCTGGATCACCGCGGGCGGCACGCGGGGAGCGGAGACGGTGATCACCGTCAACCTCGTTCCCAACGGGCGGGGCACGCGGCTGCGGCTGACGCACGCCGGCTTCCCGGACGACGAGCTGATGCGGCGGCACGAGCAGGCGTGGCCGATCGTCCTCGACCTGCTCGACAAGGCCTACCCACCCGCCGACTGACGCAGGGGACCCCGGCGGCGGCGCCGCCGGGGGCCGCCGGCCCGCCTCAGCGGCTGACGGCGAGCAGGAGCTCCTTCCCCTTGAAGACCTCCGGTTCCAGCAGGACGACGCGGGCGCTCTTGTAGTCGTCGGTCGTCTCCACCCTGTAGTCGCGCCCTTCCTGGTAGATGCTCGGCAGCACCCGGATCGATCGGATCTGCTGCAGACCGTAGCGCTCCGGCACGAGATCGATCGTGGTCTTGCTGCGCAGGTCGACCGACTGGTCGTAGCCGATGCTCTTGACGTCCTGGATCTTGCTCGTGATGGGGCTCAGGACGCCGCTCTCTTTCAGGCTGGTGTTGCTGGCGGCGTGGTAGTAGACGGAGTTCTCGCGGGTGTGCATCTCGGCTTCGATCGCGGCGCGCTCCTGCTCTTTCTGGGCGGCCTGCTGCTGCGCGGCGTCCCGCTCGCTGCGGGCGCCGTCACGCTCGGCGAGGAGCTCCTTCTTCTGGGCGCGGCGCACCATGACGGGGGTCTGCAGCGCGTCGCCGCGGGTGACGTAGGTGCGGAAGCTGTCGTCCTTCGGGTTGTAGAGGAACCACACCTTGTTCCCCGGAACCAGCTCGTCGGTCTGGTCCGACTGCCGCATCACCTCGCGCGCCCTGGCTTCGTCGAGCTTCGCCTCCTGCGTCAGGTAATGGAGCGCCAGGGTCCGGTGCTTGTCGCCCTTCTTCGCGATGACGAACTGGTCCGGCAGCGACTGCTCCGCATGCGCCAGCTTGTCCTGCAGGTCGCGGATGGTGTTCCGGTCGTCGATGATCTTGGTCAGGAGGGACTTGTAGGAGACGTCCTTCTCCTGCTCGACCATCTTGTTGAGGATGTCCTTCTGATCCGGGCTGAGGTCCTGCGCGAAGAGCTCGGCGAACTGCAGCGTCGCCTCGCCCGGCTTCCGGGTCGAGTTGAAGATCTCGATCCGCTGCATCATCTGGTCCGAGGCGTGATCGATTGCTTCGCGGTCGTCGTGCAGCTGGCCGAGGAGCTCCTCGGTCGTGCGCGCCGAGCCGGGCGCGCTGCTGGAGCAGCCCGCAAGCCCCACCAGGGACGACACCATCACCACGGCCATCAGCGCCCGGATGGAACCGCGCGCGTCCGATCGGCCCACCGACGTCCTGTCATCGATGCATGACATGAAGCCTCCCGCGGGACTGTCCCGCATGCAAGGAATTGTCGCGTTTGAACGGCGCGCCCAGCAGAAAGCGTGCCACGACGCTCGAATGGTTCTTCGCGCTGCTTCCGGTCGAGGCGGCGCCGCAAGGCAGTCTACAAGTGTCGCTTCGCGCGGACGAATCCGCGCCCGACGGCCCGGGGGACCGGCCCGGTGGAGGGACGTCGGACCGTCGTATCATGCGCGCGCACGGGAGGGCATCCGATGAGACTCGCATGGCGTTCGTCGTTCCTTCTCGGTCTCGTCCTTGTCGGCACGCTCGGTGCGGCCGCCTTGCTCCGTGAGGCGGGGCCGACCCTGGCGCTCGCGGCAGACTCTGCGGCCCAACCGGCGGCGTCGGCGAAGGCGCCCGATGCGGGCCCGATGCCCGCCGAGGCGACCGGCCTTTGCAAGGATGGGACCTGGTCCACGGCGGAGAACAAGAAGGGGGCCTGCTCCGGGCACGATGGCGTGAGGACCTGGTTCGGCAAGCCGCCGAAAGGGGCCACCGCCCGCTGCAAGGACGGCTCCTACAGCAAGAGCGCCGAGTCGCAGGGGGCCTGCTCCGGACACGGCGGCGTGGCCTTCTGGCTCAAGGGGCACTGATGCGGCGCGGCGTCGCCGCGTCGCTCGGCCTCGCCGCGGGCATCGCATCCTTCGCCGCGGCGCGGGCCTTCGCGCCGGCCGCCGCGGCCTGGGTCGCCGCCGTCGTCGTGGCCGCGCTGGCCGCGGTGCTCTGCGACCGGCGGCCGCCGATCGCGCTCGATCCCGCGGCGGCTCCCGGGGCGCTGCGGCTCGCGGGCGGCGTGGCCGCGGCGCTCGCGCTCGTGGCGCTGTCGCGGCTCGCGGTCTTCGCCGTCGACCCGTCGCGCACCGGCTTTTCTGCCGTGCCGAACAGCGACTGGGAGGTGCGGCATTCCTGCCTGACCGCTTACGCGGTCGCGGCGCGCGTCGCCGGAACCGGGGCGAACGTCTATGACGACGCGCTCTATTCTCTGCCGGACGATGACCCGGCGGCGCCGCGCCGCCCGCGCATGCTCGGGCCGTTCAAGGTGGACGTCTACGAGTACCCGCCGCCGTTCCTGCTCCTCCCGCGGGCCCTCTCCTGGTCGTCCGGCGGTGACCTGCCCCCCGAGCCGGAGTTCGAACGGCTGCGCCTGCTGTGGTTTGCGCTCGACGTCGCGGTGATCGTCGCTGCGCTCGTCGTCGTGGCCCGGGCGCTTCCCGCGCCCCGGGCGACGCGCGCGATCCTCCTCGCCCCGCTCGTCGTCCTGGCGCTCCCGACCCAGAGCTTTCTGCAGAAGGGCAACGTGCAGGGGATGATCCTCGCCGGCTCGATGCTGGCGATGGTCCTGCTCGAGGGCCGCAGGACCGCGGCAGGCGGAGCGCTCCTGGCGTTCGCCACCGCGAGCAAGCTGTATCCGGGCCTGCTGGGGGTTTTCCTGCTGGCGAGACGGCGCTGGCGGGACGCTTTCGTGACGGCGGCGTTCGGAGCGGCCTTCGCCCTCGCCGCTCTGGCGCTGTTCGGGCGGGGGCCCTGGGAGGCCTTCCTCGATCACATGCCGCGCCTCCTGAGCGGGGAATCGTTCCCCGCCTTCCGCAACCCGAAGGCTGTGGCCATCAACTTCTCCATCCCGGGCCTGGTGTACAAGCTCGGCCTGTTCGGATTCCCGGCATCGTTCGCCGCCATGAAGACGGTCGGGACGATTTACATGATCGCCGCCATCGGCGTGGTCGTCATGGTCGCGCGGCGCACGCTTTTGCCCGAGGAGAAGCCGCTCGTGTGGCTTGCGATCCTGATCCTGGCGACGCTGCGCAGTCCCTTCCTGCCGCAGGCGTACGCACCCTTCCCGGCGCTGTGGCTCCTCACGCTCGTCGCCGCGCGGGCGGACATGACCGGCCGGAGGCTGGCGGCGGTGCTGCTCGCCTGGGCTGGACTCAACATCGGCTGGGCGCTCGACTGGCCGATCGATCCGCGGGCGCTGGCGCTGCTCATCGCCATCCCGCAGGCGTTGACGATCCTCCTGGCGATCGTGCCGCTCCTGCCGCGCCGCTCGCCTGAAGCGGTGCCCGGCGGCGACCGCGTGATGACGTCCTGATGCCCGGCGGTCCGTCTCTCCTCTTCCTGGCGTTCCTGCTCGGGTTCCTGCCGTGGGGAGCCCTGCACAGCCGCCGGAAGATGCGCCCGACGCTCGAACGCACAGGTCCCGGAAGCCGGAGCGAGCGGCTGGTGATCTGGGCCAACACGCTGTTCGCGCAGGGACTCCTGCTCCTCCTCGCCGGGCTCGCCGGGCGGAGCTTCGGGTTCCGGTTCTTCGCCCCCGTGGCGCCGCGCGCCGCCGCGGCAGCCGCGGTCGCCCTGGCGATCTGCTTCGGGCTGCGCGCGCTGGCGCGGGCCTGGCGCACCGAAGAGGAGCGGCGCAAGCTCGTCGTCTCTCGACTCGCTCCGCGCAGCGCCCTGGAGTGGGGGGTCTTCGTGCTGATGGCGCTGCTCGCCGCCGTCGCCGAGGAGATCGCCTACCGCGGTGTCGGAGTTGCCGTCCTGACCTTCTGGTCGGGGCAGGCGATGGTCGCCGTGCTGGTGTGCTCGGCCGCCTTCGCCGTCGCGCACGCGCTGCAGGGATGGAAGAGCGTCGTCATCATCCTGGGCTTCGCGTTCCTCATGCACGCCCTCGTCGCCGTGACCGGCTCGCTCGTGCCGGCGATGGTGGTGCACTTCGTCTACGACCTGGCCGCCGGCATCGCCATCGCCCGCCAGGCCGTCTCCCTGGATCGCGCCGCCGCCGTGGCCTGACGGTCAGCGGCGTCGCTTGTGCTCCGGCGTGACGACGGCGGGCGCCGTGATCCATTCTTCGCGCGCCCGGAAGGCCAGGACGAGCGCGAAGAACAGGGCGAGGATCGCGCTGAGCACGAAGAAGCGATAGTCGAGAACGGACGCCAGGCGCGGGAAGAGACACGCCGCCGCGGCAACCATCCACAGAAGCGACACCGCCACGAGGGACCGCCGTCCCCAGGGCACAAGAAACGGCACGAGGGAGAGGATCGCGTAGTCGTAGTGCGCCAGGTGCAGCAGGGCGAAGATGGCCACGAACCCGGCGAACAGGCCGTCCTCGGGCGAACCCCGCCGGAGGATCAGCAGGCACGCCGCGCCGAACGCCGCGACCGCCGCGAGATAGAAGGGACGGCGCGCCGCGAAGGTCTTTCCCGCTTCCACCCCCCAGTTGAGCATCCGCCCCCGTTCGCGCGCGCGCACGATGGCCGGCACGTTGTGCCCGCTGTCGTAGAAGAACAGGTCCGGCAGGCCCAGGAGATTCGGCGAGAGCCGCTGGCGGTGGAGCGACATCTTCTCCGCGAAGCCGATCCACGGGTTGCGCCCCTCCGGCGTGGACAGGAACGAGGTCGTCGCGAAGAGCACAAGCGCCGTCGCCAGAGCCGAAGCGTAGAGCGGCGCGTGGCGCCGCAGCCGATCGCGCCGCTCGCGCCGCAGGAGGTCATGCACCAGCAGCCCGCCGAGCAGGAAAACCGGGAAGACGCGCAGCAGGGCCGACACCGAGAACAGCGCCCCGCTCAGGACGTAGCGTCGATGCGCGAACAGCACGACGGCGGCGAGCAGCGCGAGCAGGTGGATCGACCGGAGGTACGCACCACCGGTGTAGGCGTGATCGTTGAACGGGTTGACCGCCCAGAGGAAGACGAACAGCGCGCCCGTGGCGCCATCGACCCGGCGCGCCAGCAGGATCCCGGCGGCGAGCACGAGCGCGATGTCGAACCAGCAGGCGATCGGGATGAAGGCGCCCGTCGGGAGAAACGGCTGGCTGGCGATCCCGCCGAGGAGGGCGGTCACCAGGGGCGAGCCGTTGTAACCATGGTCCCGCAGTGATTCGCCCAGGCGCCACAGGACGCCGTCCTCCCCGCGGAACCAGGCGACGTCGTGCTTGAAGGTGCGCCAGCGGCCGGGAGGAAAGCGCGCCTTGATCGCCTCGGCGCGCTCGACGATCGAGGCGCGGGGTTCGAGCTGGTAGGTCGAAAGCGACCGGACGCCGCTCGACGGGTCGTACGCCGGCCGATCGTCCTCCCAGTCGGCGACCACGATCGCCTCGTACAGGCCCGAGTAGCCGGTCTCCGCGAAGTACTTGGTGTTGAGGAAGTAGTGCAGGAACTCGTGGGTGTTGAGGTGCTTCTTCGTGAAGTACTCGAGGTGGCCGAGGAGCGCCGCCGCGGCGAGCAGCGCCAGCCAAAGGGCGAACGGCCGGCCGCGGCCCGCGGCGTCGACGATGTCCGTTGCGGCGCGACGGCGCCGCCGCCCGATGAGAAAAAGGAACAGCGCCAGCAGGACGATCTGGGTGAGGTGCCCGGCGGTCGTCAGCACGGGGCGGCGCCGGTGCCGTCAGCGGCCGTACTTGACGCCGAAGAAATCGCCGCGGTTCCAGGTCGGACGCGCCGCCGCCTGCGCGACCTTCTCGGTGATGAGAGCGCAGAAGCGGGCGCCTTGCGCCGCCGAGTCGAAATCGAACTTCTGCGCCATGCTGTCGCCCGGCGTGTGGTACAGCGTCGTCATCCATGTCCGGGTCAGCGCCAGGCCGTCGATGTCCGGGGCGCTGCTTTTTCCGCCGTCCACGAGGAAGACCGACGGCACGCCCTGCCGGACGAACGAATACTGGTCGCTGCGCACGAAGATCGACTCCTCCGGCATCGGATCGGGGCTGAGGGCGTAGCCGACCGCGCGCGCCGCCTCCTCGACCGGCTGCTTCAACGAGGAGTGCTCGATGCCGAGCGCGACCACGTCGGCGAGCGGATACAGGATGCCGGGAGCGCCGTCGATGTTGACGTCGGCGACGACGGTCCCGGGGCCCACCGGGTGCCGCGAGAGATAGTCCGATCCGAGGAGGCCCTTCTCCTCACCGGTGACGACGGCGAACAGGAGCGACCGTCGCGGCGCCGGTGGCTGCGACGCGAAGACGCGCGCCAGCTCCAGGAGCACCGCCACCCCCGAGGCGTTGTCATAGGCGCCGTGGCAGACGTTGTCCCCCTCTCGCGGAGGGCAGAGCCCGAGGTGATCCAGATGGGCCGAGACGACGACCTGCTCGTCGCGCAGGCGCGCGTCGCTGCCCGGGAGGAGCCCGACGATGTTGCTGCTGTCGAACCCGGTGTGCTTCGAGAAGGTCGTGAGGCGCGCCTTGACCGGAAGGTCGAAGACCGGCGGCTTGCCGTCGCGCACCGCCGCGAAGATCGTCTCCGCGGCCTTCGGGGCCCCTTGCAGCAGGCGCTTTCCTCCGGCGTCGTTGAGCCGGCCGATGCCGCGGATGGCGGGGACGGAATCATTCGGCGTCCCGCTGTCGTCGAGCCAGCCCATGGTTCCGGCCCGCGCCTGCGGCAGGAGCCAGTCCCAGCGGTAGCGCTTCAGATCGTCCGGCGTCATCAGGGCGATGTAGCCGATGGCACCGTGCGCGGCGGCGTTCTCCTGCTTGAGCTGGTTGCTGGAGAAGTGGGCCCGCTCGGTGGCCTCGAACCGCGACGGCGCGCCCCAGACGGTCGCGACGATCTTGCCCTTCGCGTCGATGCCGGCGTAGTCGTCGTGCTGCAGCTCCGGGGCGGTGATCCCGAAGCCGGCGAAGACGACCGGCCCTTCGACGGTGGTCTCGGTCCGCGCGCGGTCGGGAAGGAGAAAGCACTCGCCCGGCAGATCGAGGCGTTCTTCCTTGCCGTCGCGGATCAGGACGAACGACGAGCGCTCCTCGTCGAGCGTGGCCTTGCGCATGGGGACCTTCTGCAGATAGGAGCCGCCCGCCGCCGCCGGCTTCAGGCCCAGGGCCTCGAGCTGCGCCGCCACGTATGCGGCGGCCAAAGCATAGCCCCGGCTGTCGGGCGCCCGCCCCTCGAGCTGCCCGGCGGACAGGAAGCGCATGTGTGCCCGGATCGCCTCCGGCCGGATCGCCGGCAGCACGGAGGCGGTCGCGGCGCTCCCGGCCGACCCGGTGGAGCGGGCCGCCAAGGTCCCGGCGAGCGCGAGCC
This sequence comes from Candidatus Polarisedimenticolia bacterium, assembly GCA_036005805.1. Lineage (GTDB taxonomy): Bacteria > Acidobacteriota > Polarisedimenticolia > Gp22-AA2 > Gp22-AA2 > DASRAU01. The sequence continues at coordinate 13,509 of DASYQE010000352.1, forward strand.
CGGCGAGTGTCGCGACCGCGACCGGCCGCGGTCTTCGCGGTCGGCGCAGGTTCACGCGACGCCTGCCTTCTTCTTCAGATCCTGGTAGCCCTCTCCGGGCGCCGGTTCGCGGGTGAGGGGGTAGTCCGTCTGGGACCAGCCGACCGCCATCGGGTTGCCGGCGGGCCCTCTCATTCCGGCGTAGCCGCCGAAGACGACGCGCACGTCGGCGAAGCCTTCGGCCGCGAGCAGCTGCGCCGCCATCTCGGCGCGCGGCGCCGTCCGGCAGCCCACGAGAATCGGCGTGTCGCGCGGCAGGACGGCGGCCGACACGCGTGAGAAATCGGGATTCGGCTCGAGCATGCGCGTCGCCGGGTTCGACAGGCCGACCGGGATGTTGAGCGCCCGCGCCGGGTGGCCGTCGGCGAACTCCTCCTCGGTGCGGACGTCGAGATAGATCGCCTTCGGATCGCGCTCGAGGATCTCGCGCGCCTCGGGAACGGTGATGCGCCGCGCCTGGTCGGTCATCGGGTCTCCATGCCGCGCCGGGCGCGGCCGCTCGTTTCGGAAGCCGGGAAGATACCATGAGCGCCATGACGGCGGAGGATCGGCAGGCCCCCGGCGACGAAGGCGAAGGTCACAGCGCCATCGACCCGGTGTGCGGGATGACCATCGACCCCGCGCGCGCGGCAGGCGGGAGCGCGGTCCACGCCGGCCGCACCTACCACTTCTGCTGCGACGGCTGCCGCGAGACGTTCCAGCGCGATCCCGGAGCCGTCCTGTCGCGCGGACGGCCACCGTCCGCCGGAGACGACGCGCGGGAATACACCTGCCCGATGCACCCGGAGATCCGCCGGCGCGGCCCGGGGGCGTGTCCCATCTGCGGCATGGCGCTCGAGCCGGTCGTGATGACGCTTATGGAACGTCCTGATCCGGAGCTCGCCGACATGACCCGGCGGCTCATCGTCGCCGTGGTGCTGACCGCCCCGCTGTTCCTCATCGCGATGCTCGGGATGCGAGCGGGCGGGGGAGCGCACCTGCTCCAGGCGGCGCTGGCGGCGCCGGTGGTGCTGTGGTGCGCGGCGCCCTTCTTCGTGCGCGGCTGGGAGGGGCTGCGTCGCCAAACGCCGAACATGTTCACCCTCATCGCCCTCGGCACCGGAGCCGCGTTCGGATACAGCCTGGTCGCGACCGTCGTCCCGGCCCGGCTGCCGGGGGCCTTCCATGGACACGGCGGCGCGGTCGACGTGTACTTCGAGTCGGCCGCCGTGATCGTGACGCTCGTCCTGCTCGGGCAGGTGCTCGAGCTGCGGGCGCGGCGCGCCACCGGCTCGGCGCTGCGCGGCCTGCTGTCGCTGGCTCCGAAAACGGCGCGCCGCGTGCGCGACGGCGGCGCCGAGGAGGACGTCCCGCTCGACACCGTGGCCGTCGGTGAAACGCTGCGCGTGCGGCCGGGAGAGCGCGTCCCCGCGGACGGCCTGGTGACCTCGGGGCACGGGGTGGTGGACGAATCGATGCTGACGGGCGAGCCGCTGCCGGTCGAGAGGGATCCCGGGGGACGCGTCTCCGCCGGCACGCTGAATCAGGCCGGGACATTCCTGTTCCAGGTCACGGCGGTCGGCGCCGGCACCCTGCTGCAGCGGATCGTCGCGCGCGTCGTCGAGGCGCAGCGCAGCCGCGCCCCCATCCAGCGGCTGGCCGATCGGGTCTCCGCCTGGTTCGTCCCGTCGGTTGCGGCGGTCGCGCTCGTCGCGGCGATCCTCTGGGCCACGCTGGGACCGGAGCCGCGGCTGGCTCACGCGGTGGTCGCCGCCATCGCCGTGCTCATCATCGCCTGTCCGTGCGCCCTCGGCCTCGCCACGCCCATGTCGATTCTGGTCGCCACCGGCCGCGCCGCGCGCGCCGGCGTCCTGGTGCGCGACGCCGCGGCCCTCGAGCTCTTCGGTCGCGTCGACCTGCTGCTCGTGGACAAGACCGGCACCCTGACCGAGGGGAAGCCGCGCCTGACCCACATCGAGCCCCTTCCCGGGAAGGCCGGCGCCGCGCTGCTCCAGGTGGCGGCGGCGCTCGAGACGGGGAGCGAGCACCCGCTCGCCGCCGCGGTGCTGCAGGCGGCGCGGGAGCACGGTCCCCGGGACTTCGCCGCGCAGCACGTGTCCCTGCACCCTGGACGCGGCGTGGCGGGAGAGATCGAGGGCGGCCGCGCGGTCCTCGGCACCGAAGCATTCCTGCGCGAGCAGGGGATCGAAGTCGACCAGGCCCTCGTGGCGCGCGCCACGGCGCTGCGCGGGAAGGGACACACGGTGGTGTTCGTCGGCGTCAGGGACCGCGCGGCCGGGCTGCTCGCCTTCGCCGATCCGCCGCGCCGCGACAGCGCGGAGACGGTGCGGGCCCTCCAGGCCGGCGGTGTGCAGGTGGTGATGCTGACGGGAGATGCGCGCCCGACCGCCGAAGCGGTCGCCCGAAACCTCGGGATCGGGACCGTCGAGGCCGGTCTCCTGCCGGAGGACAAAGTCCGGGCCGTGCGGCGCTGGCGCGAACAGGGCCGGAGCGTGGCGATGGCAGGTGATGGCATCAACGATGCGCCGGCGCTGGCGCTGGCGGACGTCGGCGTGGCCATGGGGACCGGGACCGACCTGGCGATGGAGACCGCCGGGATCACGCTCGTCACCGGGGACCTGCGGGCTCTCCTGCGCGCCCGGCGTCTGAGCCGCGCGACGCTTCTGAACATCCGCCAGAACCTGCTCTTCGCCTTCGCCTACAACCTGCTCGGCGTGCCGATCGCGGCGGGGGTGCTCTATCCCGCTTTCGGAGTGGTCCTGAGCCCGATGATCGCCGGGGCGGCGATGTCCCTCAGCTCCGTCTCGGTGATCGCCAATGCGCTGCGGCTGCGGAACGTCACGCTCGACTAGCCGAGGTGCCTGCGGGCGCGACGGAAGATGTCGCGCCACATCGCGCGCGTCAGCTTTCCGGTCTGCGTGTTCTGGCGGCTCGGGTGAAACGAGGCGAGAAGGATGGTTCCGTTCGGCAGGATGCTCTCGCGGCCGTGCCCGAAGACCGGGCGCTCGCCCGGCGTCATCCGGTCCCAGTGGCCGCCCGCCTTGAGGTACGACTCGAAGCCGACGCGACCCAGCGGGACGACGACGCGGACACGCGTCAGGAGCGCCAGCTCGCGCACCAGGTACTCGCGGCAGCGGCGCAGCTCCTCGAGGGTTGGTTTGTTGTCGGGCGGCGCGCAGCGCGCCGAGGCGGTGACGTAGCAGTCGGTGAGGCGAAGCCCGTCGTCCCGTCCGGTGGATGTTCCCTGGCTCGCGAAGCCGAACTCGTGCAGCGCGCCGAAGAGCCAGTCGCCGCTCGCGTCCCCCGTGAAGACGCGGCCGGTGCGGTTGCCGCCGTGGGCCGCGGGAGCGAGCCCGACGAGCAGGAGGCGCGCGTTCTCGTCGCCGAAGCCGGGGACCGGACGCCCCCAGTACACCTCGTCACGGTGGCGGCGGACCTTGTCGCGCGCGATCGCCAGGCAGTAGCGGCGCAGGCGCGGGCAGCGCTCGCAGGCGACGACGTCCGCGGCGACCAGGTCGATCGTGTCGGCGCTGGCGCGGGCGCGGCGGCGGAGCTCGCGGTCGCCGGCGCCTGGAACGAGACGGCGGTTCAGGGGAGTGTCTGGGACGTGTCCCGGACGTCGAGTCCCAGCTCGGCGAGCAGCGCCAGGATCGGCGCGGGCTCCAGCTGCTCGGGCGCCAGGACTCCGGACGTGGCGACCTGCCCGGTGGTGATGGCGAGCGCCCCGGCCGCGGCGCCGGTGCCGGTCAGGAAGGCGGTCGCGGTGGCGCGCATCCGCCGGAACGCCTCGTCGTGCGTCATCGCGACGTGCAGGACATGGCGCATGCGGGCCGGGCCTTTGCGACCCTCCACCTCGACGAGGACGATGGCGGCGCCCTGGATCTGCCCGCCCAGATCGGCGGGCTGAGGCAGCACGGCCGACAGCACCTGGAGCGGGCGCACCAGCGCGCGGCCGACCGGCACCTCGTCGCGCCGCGTCATGCCGATGCGGTGCAGGAAGTCGAGCGCGTCGCGCATGCCGTCCGGCACCGCCAGCTTGAAGTCGACGTTCTTCACGCCCTTGCCGAGAAAGCGTGGAAGCGTGTCCACTTCCTCGTGGCTCATGTTGTAGACCGGCTGCGGCCCGACGGGATCGGGGAAGGGATACACCTCGCGTCCCGACCACGCGGGATGCTCGCGATAACGCCCGGCGAGGAACTCCAGCGCGGGAGAGGTCGCCTCTTCGATGAAGGTCTCGGTGGAGAACAGGCACGCCAGCGGCATGTTCTCCGCCTCGGAGAACTCGCCGTCGCGCACGCGCACCGTCTCGACGGTGTCGAGGCGGTCGGCGCCGACCCGCGCCAGCACGTTGCTGATCCCGGGGTCTTCTCCCATGCCGTTGACGGCGACGAGCCCGGCCTGCTTCCACGTCTCGTGGCGGACGAACTGATCCTCCTCGCCCGCGGCCAGGTCGAGGTAGTGGGCCCCGGCTCGCAGCGCCGCGTCCATCACCGCGCCGTTGAAGCGCGGCACGACGGCGCAGATCACCAGGCCCTGGTCGCGGCAGGCGCCCGCCAGGGCCGCCGGGTCGGAGGCGTCCACGGGTTCGACCCGCAGGCGATCGGGCTGTCCGGGGCCTTGCTCGACGAGCTGCTCGCGCAGCCGCGCGGCGCGCGTCGTGTCCCGGTCGGCGAGGGTGAGGCGGCCGACCGAGCGGTGCGCCGCCAGGTGGCGCGCCAGCACGCTGCCGACGGCGCCGACGCCGAGGAGCAGGACGTTCATCGGGGCGCCGGGGGCGCGGACGGCGGTCACGACTTGCGCTTCAGGACGACGAGGGTCACGTCGTCCTGGTAGCTCCGCCCGGCGCAATGGGCCTGCAGTGCCTCGGTCACCAGGCGCACCAGCTCGATCGCATTGCGCTGCGGGTCCTTCGCCACCACGTCCGTGAGCCGGATCTCGCCGAACTCCTCCTCGGAGGGGCCGCGCGCTTCGCTAATGCCGTCGCTGTAGCAGACCAGGACGTCCCCCGGCTCGAGCCGGATCTGGTGCGCCACGTAGGTGGCGTCTTCGAGGAGCGCCAGCGGCGGGCCGCTCTGGTCGAGCCGCTGCGGGGTTCCGCCAGCCGCCCGCACGATGTAGGGCGGGTTCTGCCCGGCATTGACGTAGGTGAAGCCGTGCGTCTTGGGATCGAGCACGGCATAGAAGAAGGTGACGAAGCGGTTCTCCGGGATGCTGCGACAGAGCAGGCGGTTGAGCCGGCGGATGGTGTCGTCGGGAGGCAGCCCCATCTCCGACAACGCCCGCAGGCTGGCCTGGAAGGAGGCCATCAAGAGCGCCGCCGGCAGTCCCTTCCCCGCCACGTCCCCCAAGCCCAGCCCGTAGCGCCCGTCCCCGAGCGCCACGTAGTCGTAGTAGTCGCCGCCGACGGCCCGGCACATCAAGCTCGTGCCGAAGACTTCGTACCCGGGGATGGGCGGACCCTCCGCGGGGAGGAGGTGGTTCTGGATCTCGGCCGCCTTCTGGATCTCCTGCTCCATGCGCTCGGCGGCGACCGCCTGCTCGAAGAGCCGCGCGTTCTCGATCTTGATGGCGGCGACATTGGCGAGATGCGTGAGCAGCTTCAGGTCGTCGAGCGTGAACAGCCCGGCCTTCTGCCGGCTGTCGACATAGATGAGCCCGATCACCTCGCGGTTGTCCCAGAGCGGGGCGCACATCAGGGAGCGGATCTGCTGGATCTCGACGCTCTGGCCCGCCTTGAAGCGCTCGTCGAAGAGCGCGTCGGAGGTGAGGATCGACTCCTGCGCCTTGATGACGCGATCGGTGATGGTGCGGCTGATGGCGATCGGCTTGCCGGTCTCGGCGTCCGGCACGCGCACGACGTGGGTGCGCAGCGTTCCTCCCTCGATGAGCATCAGCAGGCCGCGCTCGAAGCGCACGGCGCGGCGCGCCAAATCCATGATCTTCTCGAGCAGCTCGTCGAGCGGACGGTGGAAGACCAGCTCCTTGTCCGCCTCGAAGATGATCGACAGCGCCTGCGCGCCGGAGGGGGACGACCCGGGGCCGGTGGTGCGGATGGGCGCCGGCGTGCCCCCGACGATGACCGACATCTCGGCGATGTTCGGCGTGCGCAGATCGTCGGCGCTGAGGTGGATGGTGCCGGGTCCGGCCGGCAGCGGCTGGTCGGTGAACTCGACGTTGCTCTTCGGATGGCCGTTGAAGACGAGCGTGGTCGTGCCGAGCCGGACGCGATCGCCCGGCTGCAGCATCGTCGGAGCGTCGATCCGCTTGTCGTTGACGAAGGTGCCGTTCTTCCCGCCGGCGTCGAGAACGAAGTACCCCTCCGGCCGCCGCACGAGCTCCGCGTGCAGGCGCGACACGTTGAGATCCTGCAGGATCAGATCGCTCGTCGAGGAGCGGCCGATCTTGAGGTTCGGCGCCGGCCCCAGGTCGTACTTCTGCGTCCCGCCGTCGGGCGTGATGATGGTCAGGAAGTCGTCCACGGCCGAATGCTACTGCACTCGACCGGCCCGAGGAAACCGGAGCCGAGCCCGCTTCCGGCGTGCGGCTAGAAGTGGTTCATGACCAGGTAGTAGTTCACGCCGCCGGCGGGGGGATCCGGGGCGTTCTGGTCGAGGAAGGTCAGAGCCTGCGTGCCCGTGGCGCCGGTCAGGACCGTCGTCGTTCCCGAAGTGAAGAGGGGGCTGGAGCTCCGGTAGATGCGGTAGACACCGCCACCGCCGGTCCAGTCGAGCTGGGCGGCGCTGCCGCTCGCGGTGACGATCAGGTTGATCGGCGTCGTCACGACCACCTGGCCGGTCATCCCGAGGCCGCAGTGGGGACTGCAGAAAAAAGGAATGGTTCCGGGGGCCTCGTTGAAGGCCCTGGTGAAGCTCGTCGTGGTGCTGTTGAGGGCGCTGTTCCAGAGGCCGCTGGCGACGCCGCAGGTGCTTCCGCTCGTCGTCGTGTGACTGCCGCCGGTCCAGTTCCAGCGCGCGAAGTCCGCCTGCTCGACGACCAGGCGGGGAGGCTGGAACTGGAGGACCGTTCCGGTGACGGTCGAGACGGCGACCTTCGGGACCGCGATGTCCACCCCGGGTTCGACCGGAAGGACCGGCCGGCCGACGAGGGGGACGGCGAGGACCAGGATGGCGGCAATCAGGGCACGACGGACCACGGCTCGTTCGCGGCGCTTCATCTGTTGTCTCCGGCGAGTCGCCGCGAAAGTACGACCAACCGGTCCGGGTTTCCACCCCGAACTCCGTGACCGAAGGCACCCGCCAGGCGGTGCCTCAGCCCGTGAAGGAGCGCTGGATGAGGATGAGAGACAGGTCGTCCTGCGGCTTGTCGTCGCCGAGGAAGCGGTCCACTTCGTCGAGAATCACCCGGCCGGTCTCGGCGGGGGGACGATCGCGCAGGCTGGTGACGAGGGTCTTCAGGCGATCCAGGCCGAACTCGCGGTCGGCCAGGTCGCGTGCCTCGACCAGGCCGTCGGAGTAGACGACGAGCAGGTCTCCCGGGTCCAGGTCCAGCCGTCCTTCCGCGTAGGTGGAGTCCGGGAACATCCCCAGCGGGCGCGACGCCTGCTCCACGAGATCGACGGACCCGGCGCGCACCACGAGCGGGGGGTTGTGCCCGGCGTTGAGGAACCGGACGGTGCCGCCTCGGGCGGGCGCCTCCAGGTAGAAGAGGGTGGCGAAGCGGTTGTCGAGTCCATCGCGGCACAGGATGCCGTTGAGCCGGTCGCCGAGAGCTCCCAGATCGGACGCGCCGGGCGCGGTGGCGCGCAGGCTGGCCTGCAGCTTCGCCATCAGCAGGGCGGCGCCGAGCCCCTTGCCGGCGACATCCCCCAGCGCGACGCCGAGCGAACCCGGCGACGGCTCCTCGATGTAGTCGATGAGATCGCCGCCCACGTCGTTCGCCGGGCGGGTGTGGCTCCACAGCGCGTAGCCGGGCCACGGCGGGTCGCTCGACGGCAGGATGGCGAGCTGCACCTGGCGCGCCACGGCGATCTCGTCCCGGGCGAGGAGCTTGTCCTTCAGCTCGAGCGCCAGCACGAAGAGGACCATGAGGAACGCCCAGGGGCTGCCGTCGAACGACACCGCCACCTCCTGGACGTTGAACCGGAAGCGGCCGATGAAGGCGACGATGAGGGCGAGGATGAGCAGCGTGCGGCGCTGCGGCGTCAGCTTCAGCAGGAGGCTGCGCAGGAGCCACAGGGGCAGGGCGAGCACCCGCTTGGGCGCCCGCATCTTCTCGATCTCGGCGCGCCGCTCCTCGTCGAGATAGAAGCGGTAGATCGAGCGGACCTCGGTCTTGATCGACCGCGGCAGCTCGTGCGGGCGGAAGTCGCCGAACACGCTGCGATTCCGGCGCGTCGATCCGCCGCCGTCCGTCCGGCCTGTGTCGGTGCCGCTCGTGCCCATGGCGTTCGCGGGAGCGGGCCTACTTCTTCTTCGAGCGCATCTCGTCGTAGAAGGCGAGGACGTCGTTGGCGACGGAGCGGAAGGCGGGCTTGACGTCGGTGTAGGCACTGAGCTTGATGGTGCGGGCCGCCTGCTGGCGCGTCAGCCCGCGCTGGATGGCTTTCGTCACTTCGCTCTGCATGTCGCGCATGAAGTCGCGGGCGTGCCGCAGCCCGGCGACATCGGTGACGGGGCCGTGCCCGGCGATGACCTTCGTGTCGGCGGGAAGGCGGTCGAGCACCTTGTTCATGTTCGTCAGGTAGCCGCGGGCGCTGCCGCCCCCGAGCGTGTCGATGAAGGGGACCATGCCGTTGAACAGCAGGTCGCCCATGTGCACGACCTTCTCCTTCGGGAAATAGACGATCGAGTCCCCGTCGGTGTGGCCGGGAGCGTAGTGCGCGATCTCGACCGGTTGGTCGCCGAGCCACAGCGTCAGGCTGTCCTTGTAGGTGATCCCGGGCGGCGCCGCCTTCGCCGGGTCGAACGCCTTCGACAGGTCCCACAGGAACTTCATCAGGTCGAGGTCGTGCATCAGCGCCTCGCGGTACGGATCCTTTTCGTCCGGGAGAGTCATGACCTCGCCGTGGATGGCCTGCATGCGCCCGGGGAAGGTGTCCACCACCACGCGCGGGTAGTCGAGCAGGCGCGGCCGCACCGTATCGTGCGCGACGATCTCGGTGAGCGGCTTGAAGACGGCGTTCCCGCCGGTGTGATCGCCGTGGTAGTGCGTGTTGACGAGCCAGCGGATCGGCTTGTCGCTGAGGCTCCTGATCTGCTCGACGATGCCCGGGGCGACGTTCTCGTACTGATCGTCCACGACCAGCACCCCGGCGTCATTGGCGAGGATGCCGACGTTGCCGCCGGCGCCGAACAGGCACCAGACGTGCTCGCTCACCTGCTCCAGCTTGAACTGCGGCGGCGGGGTCTCCTGGGCGGCGGCGGGCGCTTCCTTGTCCTTGTCGGACGTCGCCGGCGGGTCGGCGGCCAGCGCGTGGCCGCCGGCGTGCGCCCAGGCGGGCGAGGCGCCCGCGATCATCACGATGACGACCGCCGCGACCGGGAGGGAACGGAGACGACGACGGAGAGCGTGCATCGGGATCTCCCTGGGAAGAAGAGCGGCTATTCGGCCCGCGCCCCCTGCTCGAGCAGCAGCAGCATCAGGAGGTCGCTCTTGCTGTTGGCGGCCAGCGCCAGGGGCGTGAAGCCATGGCCGTCCTTCGCGTTGACGTCGGCACCGCGCTCGACCAGCAGGCGCGCCACCTCCACCTGCCGGTTGGCGGCGGCGGCGTGCAGCGGCGTGTTGGATTGGGCGAAGCGCTCGCTCGTCGATCGCGCATTCACATCGGCGCCGCGATCGAGCAGGACGGCCGCGAGTTCGCGGTGCCCGAAGAAGGCGGCGAGGTGCAGCGCGGTCCAGCCGTCGTGGCTGTGGCTGGAGACGCTGCGCGGATCGGCGTCGAGGTGCTGGCGGACCCGATCGACGTGTCCCAGCGCCGCCGCCTCGTGCAGGCTGACGCCGGCGCCGCGCGCCAGCAGGCGGTCGAACAGGTCCTTGCGGCCGGTGTAGACGGCGGTCAGCAGCGGCGAGTCGCCGCGCTCGTTGCGCGCGTGGACCAGGTTCGCGTCGGCTTCGAGCAGCGCGTCGACGCGGGCGGTGTTGCCGCGCTCGACCGCGACGAAGATCTCCTCTTCGGGTCGCATGGGAGCGCCTATCCTCGCACAGGAGCGGCGAACGGGGAAGGGGGACTTCGGACAGGCAGGCTAGTGGCGGGGCGCCGACTTCTTCTTCGCGCTCTTGCCGTGCGGCGTCGGGGCGGGGACGACCGACGCCGTCAGGAGATCGGGGGAGCGCAGGAACGGCATCGGGTTGACCGGGCGCCCGTCCCGGCGCACCTCGAAGTGGAGGTGGCTGCCGCGGGCGTTGCCGGAGTGCCCCACCTCGGCGATGGTTTCGCCGACGCGCACGGGATCGCCTTCCTGCACCTCGAGGGCGCTCGCGTGCGCGTAGACGGTGCGCAGGCCGTCGCCGTGATCGATGACCACCGTGCGACCATAGTCGCCGTGCGTGCCGGCGAAAACCACGGTCCCGGACGCGGCGGCGTGGATCGGGTCTCCCGTCTCACCGTCGATGTCGATCCCTTCATGGTGATCGGATTTTCCGCGGCGTCCGTAGGGGGCGGTGATCAGCCCCTGGATCGGCCAGGCGAGCGCCGGGGCCGCGGCGACGCGTGCGTCGTCCTTGCCGTCCCCGTCGTCCCTGCCGTCGTCCTCCTTCCCAGGGAGAGGCATCACCGACGCGGTGGTGACCGCGGGGCTGCGGTGCGTCGGCTTCGCGAGCGGGATCAGGAGGACGGTGCCCGCGGCGACTTTGTGCGCGTTGCCGATGCCGTTGGCCTTCATGAGCGCGCTCACCTCCACGCCGTACAGCCGCGCCACCGAATAGAGGGTCTGCCCGCGGTGCAGCCTGTGGCGCACCGGGGCATCGTCGTCTTCCTCTTCCTGCGGGGCGGCGGGGCCGCGGGTCGCCGAGACCGCCGGCGGCCGCTTCCCTTTGGGACGGGAGTCGGCCGCCGCGCTTTCGTCGATGGTCTCTTCGCGGATGGTCTTTTCGTCGAATGCGACGCTGGCGCGGACCTCCGCGGGAGTGGAGGGTGCGGGGCGATCGAGCCGCTCGGCCGGCTCGGCGGCGATGCGGGCGGCATGGCCGCCGCCGCAACCGGCCAGGATCAGAAGGGCGGTTGCAGCAAGGGAATTCCGGACCGTGAGGCGTGGTACGGGGGCGACCTGCATCGACGCCTAATATGGCCGACGGCGGCCGCGGAGTCCAGAGACCCCGCCAAAGACTTGACGGCAGGGGGTTGTCGGCGTAAGCAGGGAGGGTCCATGCGCCATCGCATCCTCTTATTAGTGGGAGCCCTCCTGCCGGCCTGGGCCGGGCAGGCCGCGGTCCCCGCCGCGGCGCAGTCGTTTCTCTCGGTCGCCGCCGTCCCGTCCACGGTGCGCACCGGAGAGAAGCTCGTCTTTCGCGCCACGCTGCAGATGCCGCAGGACTGCGCCTGGCGCGCCGACGCCGCGCTCGATTTCGGCGCGCAGCCGGAGCTCGGCGGCACCGGCTGGGGCCTGACCCTCACCGTGAGCCCGGGAACCCTGACCTGCGTGCCGGGAAGTCTCCAGGTCACGACGGAGAACGATCTCGGCCTGACGCCCGTGGCCTCGGGGCCCGGGATCGCGCGGCTCGTCCTTTCGGGCGGCGTTGCCGACACCAGGCCGTTCATGCTCACCGTCAATCCGGGGCCGGCGCCGGGCTGGGCGGATCCCGCCGCCGATGCGCGGCTGATGCTCTTCGTGCAGACGGCGGGGATCGCGTCCTTCGGCGACCGGGTGGCCATCGCCGACAATCTGCACCACGAGATCCAGCTGCTCGATCCTCCGACCGAGACCGTCACCGCCACCTTCCGCTCGCCCGGCAACGGGAACGTCCGCGCGCTCGCGACCGACGGCGACGGCTTCTATGCCGCGCTTGCCGACACCTTCGGGCCGCGTCTCTACCATCTCAACAATGTCGGGGGCGTGCTCGATTCCTGGTCGAGCCCGGTGGTGCTGCCGGGGCCGCTGGCGCTCGAGGCGATCGCCTGGAAGGACGGCGTCCTCTACGGCGCCTATCCGAGCCCGCCGATCCTGTTCGCCATCAATCCCGCGACGCACCAGGTGCTGTGGCAGCGAAGCCTGCCGGCGCGGTTCACCGGCTTCGCGTCCGTGCCGGCCGGCTTCGTCGGCGTGGACGCCGGCGGCAACTTCTATGTCGTCGAGCCGGGACCGTCGGGCGGATCGCAGCCGATCGCGGATCTCGCCGACACCGGGCTGCCGGTGTCGGCCGACTTCACCGACCTGACCTGGGACGGCCGGGGTCTCGTGGCGTTCGAACAGAACTTCGCCAGCCTCTGGTGGGTGCGCACTTACGCTCTGTGGTGGGCCCCGGACCAAACGCTGCGTGCCTACGCGCCGCCGGGGCTCGGGCCGGTGGACGTCATCCGCGGAGACCTGGGCGCGCTGCACCACTCCTCGGGCAACGTCGAACTGGGCCCGACCGTGTGCCTGATGGCCGACGGACCCGGGGGGGTCGTCGCCGACCCGGGCGGACCTCCCGCGGCCGGCCACGGGTTCTTCTATCTCGCCCGCTTCGAGGGATTCGACGGGTTCGACACGTCGTGGGGTCGCGGCAGCATCGGCTTCAGGCGCGTCGAGCCATCGGCCGCCTGTCCGTAGGCGAGGTCGCGCGGCGAGCGAGTTCTCTTATACTCCGCCGCATGCCCGCGGGCCCCGATGCCTGAAAAGTACCTGCGCGACCCGGTGCACGGGTCGATCGGCTTCGACAAGGTCCGCGAGCGCCTGGTCGTCGATCTCGTCAACACGCGCGAGTTCCAGCGGCTGCGGCGCATCCGCCAGCTCGGGGCGCTCTTCCTGACTTTCCACGGGGCCGAGCACACCCGGTTCACGCACTCGGTCGGCGTCGCCTGGATGGCGAAGCGGATGTTCGACTCCCTCGACCGCAACGGCCAGCTCTCCTTCCGCCCGAAGCAGAAGGAGCGCACGCGGCTCGTGGCCATCGTCGCGGCGCTCCTGCACGATCTCGGGCACGGCCCCTTCTCGCACCTCTACGAGCGCGTCTTCAACGACCGCCGCCACGAGGAGTGGACGAAGCTGGTGATCCGGCAGAAGGGGGGAGAGGTGGCGCGGCTGCTGCGGCGCGCCGGCATGACCGAGGAGGTGCTGCGCGTGTACGAGCGGAGGTACCGGCCGGCGTTCGTGAGCGACCTGGTGTCGTCGCAGCTCGACGCCGACCGGCTCGACTACCTGCTGCGTGACTCGCTGATGACCGGCGTCGCCTACGGCCAGTACGATCTCGAGTGGATCCTCATCAACCTGAGATTGGCAAGGCGCGGGCGGGACGGCGAGCTGCGCCTGTCGCTCAACGCCGCCAAGGGCTACCACGCGGCGGAGCAGTTCGTCATCGCGCGCTATCTCATGTACCAGCAGGTCTACTACCACAAGACCGCGCGCGCGGCGGAGCAGATGATCCGCACGGCCCTGCAGCGGCTGGTGGACGCGTCGCGTGACGGGGACCGCGTGCCGGAGCCTTGTCCTCTGCCGATCCGGCGCCTCATCGAGACCGGCGGCGACCTGTCCACCGAAGATTATCTGCGGCTGGACGACTGGCTCTTCCTGTCGGCCTTCCAGGAGTGGGCCGCGGTCCCCGCCGCGCGCATCGATCCGATCCTGCGCGACCTGTGCGACCGGATCACCCGGCGCCGGCTGTTCAAGACGGTGCGCCTGCGGCCCGACACCAGCAACCGCGCCTGGGGCGCGGCGCTCACCGACCTCAAGGAGCTGTTCCGCGCGCGGGGCTTCGACCCGCGCTACTACCTGCTCGAGGACGACGCCACCGACCTGCCCTACCGTGACCTCGCCTACTCCGACCGGCTCGGGCGCGCGCCCGAAGACATCGGCCTGTCGCGGGGCGGCACCATCGCCGGCTACATGTCGGAGCGGACCATCTCGCCGCTCATCGATTCGATCCGCAACGAGCCGAGACAGATCCACAGGCTGTGCTTCCCCGGAGAGCTGCGGACGGCGGTCGAGAAGCGCCTTCGTCCCT